>JBHIBA010000006.1:0-45558 GCA_046758845.1 Nitrospinota bacterium | reverse complement strand
GCCCATCGACCCTGAACCCTATCTCTTCACCGAAGACGAGGCGGCCGACGCCCCGCCCATCCCGACCCCCCCAGAACACCCCAACGGGGACGACCGGGCGTTTCACCGCTGGAGAGGCTCAAACGTCGTCCCCCAGAAACAGGAGGGCTTTTTCGCCGTATTCGTGAAGGCTCCCCTGGGAGACATCCGGGCCGAGGAATTTTTCGCCCTCGCCGAGATCGCCAGGGAGTTCGCAGGAGGCCGAGCCCGCACCACCCTCCAGCAAAATCTCGTCTTCCGGTGGGTGCGGGAAGCGTCGCTCTACCCCCTGTGGAGGCGGCTGGCGGAGATCGGCCTGGCCGAACCCGACGTCCACACCATCACCGACGTCACCTCCTGCCCCGGTACCGACAGCTGCAAACTGGGCATTACTTCCTCCATGGGCCTCGCTCAGGCCCTGCGAGAGGTCTTGTCGGACGACGAGATCGTCGACGACCCCCTCATCCGAAGCCTCCACATCAAGATGAGCGGATGCCCCAACAGTTGCGGCCAGCACCACCTGGCCAACATCGGCTTCCACGGCGCGGCCGCGAGAGGAGTGGGCAACGGCCATCAAGTGCCCTCCTACGAAATCTTCCTGGCCGGCGCGTACGCCGAGGGAGAGACGCGGATCGGAAAGCGCATGCGGACCCGCGTTCCGGCCAAGCGGGCGCACGAAGCCCTTCGGCGGATGCTGACCCTTTACCGGGAGAGCCGCAATCCGGGCGAGAAATTCAACGACTTCGTGGACCGGGTCGGGACCGTTCCCTTCGAGGGCCTGTTGAAAGACATCAAGGTGGTGGATCCCCCCGAAGGGGAGGCGCTGGACCTTTACCGGGACTGGGGCAAGGAGGTCCTCTACAAGGTCGAGCGAGGCGAGGGCGAGTGCTCCATGTGAGCGGTCTCCGGCGGGGAGGTTGACGCTGTCCAATTTTGCGGTGGCAGAGGAAACAATCCCACCGGGGTCCAGGAAGGGAATGGGGGAATGAACGAACCCGGTACTGTGTACATCGTCGGGGCGGGGCCGGGGGATCCGGGGTTGATCACCGTCCGAGGTCTGGAGTGCCTGAGACGGGCGGATGTCGTCGTATACGACCGTCTGGTAAACCTACGATTACTGGATGAGACCCCGATGTTTTCCGAGCGGATCAACGTCGGCAAGGCGCCCGGTCGGCACACCATCCCACAGCCCGAGATCAACGCCCTCCTCGTCGCCAAAGCGACGCAAGGGAAGACCGTCGTGCGCCTCAAGGGCGGAGACCCCTTCGTCTTCGGGCGAGGCGGCGAGGAGTGCGAAGGCTTGGCCAAAGCCGGCATCCCGTTCGAGGTCATCCCCGGTGTGAGCAGCGCGGTCGGCGTCCCGGCGTATGCCGGGATACCGGTGACGCACCGGCAATTTGCCAGCGCATTTACGGTCATCACCGGCCACACCTGCGGCCCCGACGTTTCGGCTGTGGATTGGGGGAAACTCCCCAAAGAAGGCACCCTCGTCATTCTGATGGGCCTCTCCAATCTCGGGAACATCGCAACTCAACTCATCGAGCACGGCCACAAACCGCAGACGCCCGCAGCCGCCATCGGTTGGGGGACCACGGCCGCTCAGGCTGTGGTGGAGGGAACGTTAGCGGATATCGCGAAGAAGACAGGAGACATGCGGCCGCCGGCCACGATTGTGATCGGCGAGGTCGTCAACTTGCGCCGCAACGTGGCCTGGTTCGACCCGGGACGCGCAGAACCGGCCGACTTTCCGGGCGTAGGCCGGACATCGAAAGAGGCGCGCGCGAAAGCGGTTGAACTCCCGGCGTTGGAGGACGCTGCCGTGGCGGTGGAGGCAGGATGAAAGTCTATCCGGTCTTTCTCATGGGCCTGAATGAGAAAAGGTGCGTCGTGGTGGGCGGCGGGAGAGAGGCCGAACGCAAGGTCGGGGGTCTGTTGGATTGCGACGCGGCGGTGACGGTGATCAGCTCTGAGGCCACCGGCCGGTTGCGGAAGTGGGCCGAGGAGGGAACGGTCCTCTGGGTTCAACGCCAGTACGAGCGCGGAGATCTCTGTGGGGCCTTTCTCGTCATCGCCACGGGCGGTGATGCCGACGTCAACAAGCGAATCTCGGAAGAGGCGGAGGGCGAAGGGGCCCTGTTCAATGCGACGGACGATCCCGCCCACTGCAACTTCATTGCCGGCTCGGTGATGCGCCAAGGGCCGCTGGCCATCGCCATCTCGACGAGCGGGTGCGCCCCTGCCCTGGCCGTCCGGATCCGGGAGAAACTGGAGCGGGAGTTCGGACCCGAATTTGCCGCCTTCTTAGAATTGATGGAGGAGCTGCGGGAGCCGCTCGCAACGTGCTATCCCGACTTCGAGACCCGCCGCGCCCTTTGGTACGAGCTGGTGGATTCGGATGTGATCGACCATCTACGGGACGGCCGGTCCGACCTGGCGCGCGAGCGGGTGGCCGAGATCGTCGGCGAGGAAGTCTATTCGGGCGCCCGCAGCGCCGAGATGTGATGCCCGTGCAACTGTCCTGTCCCGGAAATTTGCGAAATAAGTTCGCGCCTTCGGGAAAGTCGTGCGCCACTGGCAGCTTGCCTGCCAGTGCTCCCCGTTCCAGCCGCTCCCTTATGCCTGGGCGCCAGACACCCTCGCGCGAATCTTTTCCGCAAGCATCTCGATGAACCTGGGATGGTCCCCAACCGTTCCGGCGCGAAGCAGGCGGACGCCGAGCCCTTCGGCGACCTGCCGAGCCTCCACGTCCAGGTCGTACAGGACCTCCGTGTGGTCGCAGAGGAAACCGATGGGGACCAGGACGATGTCGCGGAAGCCGCGCCCGGCGTACTCCCCCAGGACCTCCTTCACGTCCGGCTCAAGCCAGGGTTCCCTGGGGTTGCCGCTCCGGCTTTGATAGGCCGTCGTCCATTGCCCCATCTCTAACCGCTCGGCCACGGCGGCGGACGATTCGGTGAACTGCTCCACGTAAGGCGACTGCTTGGCCATCCCCGTGGGAATCGAGTGGGCCGTGAAGACGAGGAGGGCCTTTTTCCGCCTCTCCTCTCCGATGCCGTCCAAGACCTCACGAACGCGCTCTGCAACCGCCTCAATGAACAGCGGATGGTCGTGCCACCCGTCCAGATATTCAAAGCGGGGCGCTTTGTCTCCCAACCTCCTGAGCGCCTCCCCCACGGCCGTCTGATAAGCCTCCCAACTGGCCTTGGCCCGGTGCGGGGCCAGAATCACGCCCAGGGAGACGCGGACGCCGTCGCAAGCCATGGTTTCGATTACGTCCTTGATGAAGGGATGCCAATTGCGCATCCCCGTGTAAACGGGAAGGGGAAGGCCCGACCGTTCCAAACGGTCATTCAGGGCCCGCGCTTGGCGGAAGGTCAGATCGGTGAAAGGAGAACGCCCCCCGCAGACCTCGTAGTGATGTTCCACCTCGTCGATCCGCCCCTGGGGGACTTTTCGGTTTCGAAGAACCCTCTCCAAGAAGGGGCGGACCTCTTCCCTTCGGGTGGGTCCTCCGAAACCCATCAGAAGGATGCCGTCAAACTTTCCCTGCATCAACGGCCGCTCAACTCGTGGACCATCTCAACGAGGGCGATGACATGGTCCTCCGGCGTGTCCGGCAGAATCCCGTGACCCAGGTTGAAGATGTGCCCTTCCCTCCCGCCGGCCTGCTCGAGGATGCGCCGGACCCTCTTTCGGATGTAGGGCAAATCCGCCAGGAGGACAACCGGATCGAGATTTCCCTGGACCGCCACTTCGCCGAGGGTCTCCCAGGCGGAGTCCAGTCCGACGCGGAAGTCCAGGCCGATGACGTCTCCCCCCGCCTCCTTCATGCTCTTCAGGAGCATGCCCGTACCCGTGCCGAAGTGAATCACCGGAGCACCCGGCGTCAGGCCCCGGATCAAGGAGCGCGTGTGCGGCAGGACAAACTCCCGGTAATCGGCCGGAGACAAGCACCCGACCCAGGAGTCGAATAGCTACACGGCCTGAGTCCCAGCGGCGATCTGCCCGTTGAGATACAGGGTCAAGGCTCGGACGAGTTTTTCCATCAATGCATGCCAGGCCCCGCTTTCCCGGTACATCAGGCCCTTCGTGTGGATGTAACTCCTCGACCCGCCACCCTCGATCATGTAGGAGGCCAGCGTGAAGGGGGCGCCTGCGAAACCGATCAGGGGGATGCGTGGGGGCAGTTCGGCGCGGCATCGGCGGACAACCTCGAACACGTACGCCAGAGAGTCTTCCGGATTCACATCGGACAAGCGATCCACGTCGGCGCCCCCCCGCACCGTCCGGTGGATCACCGGGCCATCGCCTTTCGTGTATTCCAGTCCCAGTCCCAGGGGCTCAAGGATCAGCAGGATGTCGGAGAAAATGATGGCCGCGTCGGCCCCGATGCGCCGGGCGGCGCCGACGGTCACCTCAGCGGCAAGCCCCGGATTCTTGCAAAGCTCCAAGAAAGGCGTTTTGGCGCGGATCTCCCGATACTCTCGCATGTACCGTCCCGCCTGGCGCATCAGCCAGACCGGCGTGTAGTCGGACCTCTCTCTGCGGCAGGCCCTCAGAAAGGGAGAGTCCCGCAACGCTGAAGGGACCTCCGGGGCTTCGCGGACAGGGGTCACGGTCCGCCCCCCGGTGCACGCTTGCGTTCCAAAAGCTCCCTTGAGCGGGCCGCCGCTTCCTCCACCAGAATCCCCATCTTGGGACGGCGGGGCTCAACGTCCACCGAGAACCCGCGGGCGAGAAGCGCCTCGGTGCAGGTGGGGCCCACCGAGGCGACCACCAAGTTTCGGAAAGCGTCCCGGAGGGAGGTCTCAACACCTTCTTGTGCTGCCACGTGGAGGACGTGGTCGATCTGCTGGGCGTTGGTGAAAAGGGCGACCCCCACCTTCCCTTCCACGATCGTCCGAAGGGCATTTCGCAGGGGCGCCGTATCTTCCGGCAAAGTCCATCGGTACACGGGGACCCGGATCACCCGCGCGCCCCGCTCTTCGAGCCCCTTCAGGAAACTCTGGTTCGGCACGCCGTACTCCTGAACAGCCACCGCAGCCCCGCGCAGCGAGCCGATCGCTTCCGACGCGTCAAGGGACTGAAGGATCTCGCGCCAGGTGTTGGGCTCCGGGATGGTCAGCGTGATGGGAACCCCCAGGTCGCGCAGCGCCTTGACGGGCTTGGGCCCCCTCGCCACGACGTTCACGGAGGAGAGGGCCTCGACAATCCGCTCCCCCGGGTAGCGGGTCAAGAGACACTCCGCCAGCGTCCGCGTCCCGACGCCGGTTAGGAAAACGACCAGATCGATTCGGCCCGAAAAAAGCCCCTCGGCGAAGGAAAAGGCCTCGGCGTTCTCCTCCAGAGGGACCTCGCGCATGGAGGGGGCGACGAGGGGCTCGCCGCCGTGACGGGCGATGAGTCTGCCCATCTGATCCGCCATCCGGCTTTCGAAGGCCGCCACACGAAGTCCGTTGAAACCGGCGGTCTCCTTCGCTTCCACCGCTTTCCCCCGGTCGGCCAGAAACCATGAGGCCGCTTTTTCCCAGTCCTCCAGCATGTTAGCACGTCCGTGAATCGAACCTCAAAAGCCCTGCCGTTCAGCGGAATAACAAGAATTTCTTCGGCTCCCTCAAAGGGATGAGGTGCAATCCTGCCGGCGCACCTTAAAATAAGTACGCGGAAGGTTCGGAAATAGAACTTATCGATGGAAGTGAGCGGGATGCGCGTCTGGCCCGGACAGACCAACCCCTTGGGCGCCACATGGGACGGCGAGGGAGTCAACTTCGCCATCTTTTCCGAGAACGCGACGGACGTGGAGCTCTGTCTCTTCGAGCGGCCGGACGACGCCTTGGAGTCCGCGCGCATTCCGCTTCGGGAGCGCGACAACCAAGTCCGGCACGCCTATCTCCCCGACATCCGGCCGGACCAGCTTTACGGCTACCGAGTTCACGGGCCTTACACCCCCGAGGAAGGCCACCGCTACAACCCGTCCAAGCTCCTGCTCGACCCCTATGCCAAGGCCATCAGCGGGAACATCCATTGCAGCGAAGCGCTCTACGGATACACCTTCGGCGGCCCCAAGGCGGACCTTGCCCGCGATCTCCGGGAAAGCGCCGGTCATCTTCCCAAGTGCGTCGTGGTCGATTCGTCTTTTTCCTGGGCGGACGACCGTCCGCCTCGCATCCCGTGGAATCAGACCGTCATTTACGAGTGCCACGTGAAGGGCCTCACGGCCCGGCACCCGGCCATTCCCCCGGAGGTGCGTGGAAAATACCTGGCGATGGCCTCGGAGCCGATCGTCGACCACCTCCTCTCCTTGGGAGTGACGGCTGTGGAGCTGATGCCTGTTCAGCATTGCGTCACCGAACACCGCCTGGCCGAGCGGGGACTCACCAATTACTGGGGCTACAATCCCATTGGCTTCTTCGCTCCGGACGCGCGCTTTGCGACGGGGGGCCTCGGCCAGCAGGTCTCCGAGTTCAAATCCATGGTGAAAGCCCTTCACCGCGCGGGGTTCGAGGTCATCCTGGACGTCGTTTACAACCACACCGGCGAAGGAGACCATCTCGGTCCAACGGTCTGCTTCCGGGGCATCGACAACGCCGCCTACTACCGCCTGAGACCGGACGACCCGCGCCGCTACGTGGATTTCACCGGCTGCGGCAACACCCTGAACACGATTCATCCTCGAACGACACAGCTCATCATGGACAGTCTTCGCTACTGGGTGCAAGAGATGCGCGTAGACGGCTTTCGCTTCGACCTCGCGCCGGTCCTGGCCCGGGATTCAGAGGGGTTCGATCCATCCTCACATTTCTTCACCCTCATCCGCCAAGACCCCATTCTCTCGAACGTGAAGCTGATTGCCGAGCCCTGGGACCTGGGAGAAGGAGGTTATCACCTCGGAAACTTCCCCGGCGAATGGACGGAGTGGAACGGAAAGTATCGCGACGCCGTCCGGCGCTTCTGGAGGGGAGAACCCGGGCAAGTTCCGGAGATGGCCTACCGGCTCTCCGGGAGCAGCGACCTGTTCGGAGCGGCGGGCCGGCGCCCCCAGGCGAGCGTCAACTACGTGACCTGCCACGACGGTTTCACCCTTCGCGACCTGGTCAGCTATGAACGCAAGCACAACGAGGACAACGGAGAGGACAATCGCGATGGGACCAACGACAACCTGAGTCGGAATTGGGGCGCAGAGGGCCCGACCGAATCCCTTTCCGTTATCCGGATGCGCGAGCGGATGACGCGGAATTTCCTCGCCGCGCTGGCCTTCTCCCAAGGGATTCCGATGCTCTCCCACGGGGACGAATTGGGCCGCTCTCAAAACGGAAACAACAACCCCTACTGTCAGGAAAACGAAACCACGTGGGTGGACTGGGATTTGGACCTTCGGCGAAAGGAATTGCTTGCGTTCACCATCAACCTGTTTGAGATCCGGCGGAATAATCCCCTTTTCAGGCGGCGGAGCCTGTTCCGCGGCGAGCCGGTCAGAATTGACCGCGCAAAAGATCTGGCCTGGATCCATCCAGACGGGAAGGAGATGTCCGAAACCGATTGGTCCGACCCCAAGAACCAGGTGTTGGGCATGCTGATTCACGAGGGGGCCGCCGACGAAGTGGACGAGCGCGGCCGCCTGCTCCGGGGACAGACATCGCTTCTCCTCTTGAACGGAGGCGCCCGGTCCCGTTACTTCAAGCTGCCCGCCTTGAGCGAGCCCGGCATTTGGAAAGAGGAAATCAACACCGCCCGCTCCGGGAAACGCGCCGTGAAAGGACAAGGGGTGAACCTTTCGGCGCACTCCCTCATCCTCCTCACGTTTGGCGGCGCCTGATGGGACCGACGGCCCGCCCTCGCCTTCGCGTCCTGGCCCAACGACTCGGGATCCTGGACGAATACATCGACATCACCGGTAAGGAGCTCCGCAGGACCTCTGACGAAACCCGCGCCCTCCTCCTGGCCGCCATGGGGTTTGACGTCTCGGACGAGGCCGCGGCCGCTGGAGCGCTGGAAGCAATCGACTTGCGCGAGAAAGAGCGGATGCTCGAACCAGTCCATGTCGTGCGGGAGGGCAGCCGCAGGAGTTCCGTGGCGGTGTTGCGCAATTGCACCGGATCCGGCCGTCCCTTCGAATGGCGAGTCGAGCTGGAGGAAGAAAGCGGTGAAGTGCATCGCTCCGAAGGGCGGCTCGCGCCCCGCCCGGGGCGGAGCGAAATCCGCATCCCTCTTCCCCATCGGCCCCTTCCCGGTTACCACAACCTGCGCGTGCGGGTGAGAACCCACGAGGGGGAAAAGGAGACCGAACAATCGTTCATCGTCGCTCCTCAGACGTGTTTTACGCCGGAGGAGGTCCTGGACGGCCGCCGGACTTTCGGCCTGTGGACGAATCTCTACACCCTTCGCAGTCGCCGCAATTGGGGCGCCGGGGATTTGACGGACCTCGCCCGGCTGATCGAGTGGGCCGGCGGGATCGGCGCGGCGTTCGTCGGACTCAATCCCCTGCACGCCCTTCGAAACCGGGGGGGAGACATCAGCCCGTACCGGCCTGTGAGCCGATTCTTCCGCAATCCGCTCTACCTGGATGTGAAGGCGGTCCCCGAATTGCGGGACTGCCCCGAGGCAAGGGAGCGGATCGACTCGCCGGAGTTCCGCCAAGAGATCGAGAATTTCCGGGGCGCGAAGCACGTCGCGTATGAAGGCGTCATGTCCGTGAAGCGCCTCCTCCTCAAGGCCCTCCACCGAACTTTCGCCGAGCGTCACCGGGGCCGAAACGCGGAGCGCGGCCGGAACTACGCGCGATATCTCGAGAAAGAGGGGAAACAGCTCACCGACTTCGCGACCTTTCAGGCGCTGGAGGAGCATCTCCAGAGAGAGGGCCGCACGGAAAACGGCTGGCCGTCCTGGCCCCCTCCTTACCGAAACCCCCGGTCAGCGGAGGTTGAAGCCTTTCGTCTCCGCCACGCCGAGGAGGTCGACTTCCATCGTTACCTCCAGTTCGAGCTAGACCGCCAGCTCTCTTGGGCGTCAGAAAAGGCTCGGGCTGCCGGGATGCCCATCGGCCTCTATCAGGACCTCGCCCTGGGGGCGGACCCCGACAGAAGCGACGCCTGGGCGTTCCAGGAACTCGTCGTAAACGGCGTCAACCTGGGCGCTCCCCCCGATAACTACTCAGAAACCGGACAGGATTGGGGCCTTCCTCCGATCGATCCGCGCCGTCTTGCCGAGGATCGATATTGGTATTGGATCCGCCTCCTGCGCGCCGCATTCGCCCACTTGGGGGCGCTCCGCATCGACCACATCATTGGGCTCTTCCGCCTGTTCTGGGTCCCCCAGGGACGGAAGCCGACCGAAGGGGCATACGTCCGCTCTCCCACCCAGGATCTGCTGGGGATTCTCGCCCTCGAGAGCCGTCGGCACCGGGCCATCGTCATCGGCGAGGACCTGGGAACCGTCCCGCCGGGAGTCCCGGCGGCGCTGGCGAGGTGGGGCATCCTCTCGTGTCGGCTCCTTTATTTCGAGCGCCGCCGGGGGGGGAACTTCAAGCCTTCCTCTCGAATATCCGGCCGGGCCCTGGTGACGGTGAACAACCACGACCTGCCGCCATTCGCGGGTTACTGGAAGGGGGACGACCTGCGACTCCGACAAGAGGTCGCCCATATCGAGAGCGACGAAGCATTCCGAAGGGCCGAAACGCACCGGGGGGTGTGGCGCAAAGCGCTCCTCCGCAGGCTCCGTTTCGAGGGACTTCTTCCGGCGAAAATCAATCCGGCGGACTTGCAGGGACTCAGCGCCGCCGTCCACGCCTACCTTTGTCGAACGCGGACGCCGCTCGTCGGGCTTTCGCTCGACGACCTGGCCGGCGAGACGGAGCCCGTGAACCTGCCGGGAGTCGGTCAGGAACGACACCCCAACTGGTCGCGCCGCATGCGACTCGCCCTCGAAGACCTCCCCGACGATCCATCCGTGAAGAAGATCCTCAAAGCCGCTAGCGAGCGGACGGAGAGGCCCCCTGCCCGCCCTGTGACTAACAGGAGCGCGTGATATTTGACATGAACCTATCTCAAAATCCCATATCCCATGCCTTGGGCCTTTGGTCGTCATTTCCGCGAAAGCGGGAATCCAGTGTTTTCAAGCTTTTGCGGATGCCCGCTTACGACATGCGGGTATGATGGTTCGGGCACTACCCATTTTGAGATAGGTTCATGTCATTCTGAGGGCGGGCAATTGGCCCGCACGAAGAATCTCGCCGTAGATCGTCCCAACTGCGAGACCCTTCGCGCGAGTCGGTGACTCTCGCTCAGGGTGACATGACTGTCAATGATTGAGTGCTTCCCTTAGTAACTTCTCTTGAGCGCCAATAGCAGATGAATTGGGCGCCGCTTGTTTGCCCATTCGTGGGATCATGGGCGCCTTGGCTGTTCAAGGACAGCCATCGGGGAATGAGAAAATGAGATTTCGACTTGGGGCGCACCCCCATCACTGGATGGTGATATCGGCCACCGCCGAGGGCGGCCGCGGGCGGGTGGTCAAGATTCCCCGCGCCCGGTAGCGGCCCGGTGGAAGGTGGCTCTGAAATACGGCTCGGTAGCGAATCTCCGGACGGTTGGGGTCCAGGACCACCTGGCCCAGGACTTGGGCAAACATCTTTCCCTCGGACCAGCGCCAGAGGACTTCTCCCCCCTCTTTCTCGACTTGAAAATCGTACCGCTGGGCCGTGGAAAAGGTCAGGACGAGAGGTCCCTTTCCGTCATGGCGCACGGTCAGTTCCAACGGGATAGGTTTTCCGGTCTGAAAAATCCCTTTTCCGACGTTAATTGCGAGACCCGGGTCACCTCCCGCCGATGACGAACAGGCCGAGACCGCCAGAAGGCCGGCTGCCAGGGCAACCACGCCCGCGCTGCGAAAAGGCGCGCCTACCCTGCTTGAAGTTCCATTACAGTCCGCCCTCTCGACTCGGGGGCGCCTTATGCCAGAGAGCCGTCCCATCATCTCACTCACCTTACTGAAGCCCCGACGGCGCAGGTTTCAGTCCCCTCATTTTTCGGCGGAGGCGTCGTCTTCATCGATAACACCATCCTCATCTTAGCCCAACCAGGGGGCTCCATCCCGAAAATTCTGTCCATGCCTCCGCAAACGCCCTACAGCTTCGGCGGAGGCTCGGCGAGGCGCCTTTTGGCGATCGCGGGGTCATCTCGGGAGAAGTCTCCGTTTCATTGGTTCCACCGGAAGCTAGCTGAGGCGAGCCCTTTTCCGATTTCCATTCTCCGGTCGACGGGCTCCCGTGAGATAATTCAGATGAGGGACTTTGGAAGAGGGTGTGAAATCAGCCAGGCAGAGAAGGCAGTTCAGGGTCAAGCCACGCAATAGGAGGAAGTGGAAATGGTCACGGAAAAACAGGATCGAACTCATCGTGAGAACCGGGCCGAAACCCAGCCCTCTCGCTCGGTCCCATCACAGCACTCTTGGGTCGGTCAGGGAATGGTCATCGAGGGAAAGGTTGCGGGGAAAGGCGACCTCGTGGTCCACGGGACCGTGAAGGGGGAAATCAATCTGAAGGGATGCCAGGTGAGCATCGACGATGGAGCGAGCGTCGAAGCGGAGATGCGCGCCGAGGCCGTAACCGTTCGAGGAAAATTTAAGGGAAACTTGGTGGCCACTGGCCTTGTCAACCTTCAGCCGACTTCCCAATTCGAAGGGGTGCTGAAGGCCGCCCGACTTCAGATGGAGGATGGCGCCAAGTTGAAGGGCACAATTGACCTGAACGGGGGCTAAACCGAGAGAAGGGAAAGCAGCCTTCGGCCAACTTGCACTCGGCCGGGTTGGGTTCCGGCGCTTCCGCGACGGTTCCAATTGTGTTATGCTCCGCGCAAATGGCTGCCGGCGTCTGCACGCAACCATCGGCAACCGGCTAGAAAAACCCCCGACGGCGAAGGGTCACCCGAAGCCGCCGCTGAATGCAACCCTCTACCGTAATCGGCGCTGTACATGCGAACAGGATCAGCCAGTAGAAGATTTGGCTTTGGGTTTCTTCCTCGTTCCCCCGGCGAGCGGGATGGCGACTTCCTCTTTGACCGAGGCCAGAACAATGCTCGTCACGGTCGCGTTCACCCCTTCAATCGCTCGGATTCTTTCCATCAGCAGACGGTCCAGGGCTTCGGTATTTTCCACGCGGACCTTCAAAATGTACGCGTGTTCCCCGGTCACACGGTAGCACTCCTGGACGGTGTTCAGGCCCTGAATGGCCTGAATGAAGGGATCGTGGAACGTGGGAAACTCGATGGAGACATGGATGAAGGCCGTGATGTCTTTGCCCAGCTCCTTGAAGTCTAAAAGGGCCGCATAACCGCGAATGACCCCGTCGCTTTCAAGCCTGCGAATCCTTTCAGCGACCGAGGGGGACGTGAGCCCGACAGCCTTGGCAATCTCCAGGCCCGTCGCCCTGCCATTTCGCTGCAACTTGTTCAGAATCTCCACATCGATGGCGTCCATGTCATCCTCCTTCTAACACGAATAGACCCCTTAGAAGGATCTTATAGAAAACTTGTCATATTGCAATACTTATTTATGGTTTAAAGGCATTCAGCCTAAAATAACTTGACATAGAAAAATCTTAACATAATTTATTAAAGTAGGGTAGTGGCTGAGGAGCACCCATCCAGTGGCTAAATTGTCCGTTCCCGCTGAGGCAGACACCCTCTCGGACCTTCTGAACCTCGACCCAGCATCCGACCTCCGAGAGGGTTCCATCTACTTTGAGGGTCTGAGCGCAACATGGAGACCCAAGGACCACGAGTCCCTGGGTCTGCGCTCATCGGACCACGCCCAACTCTACGCCTACATGACCCTTCACCGGCGTTTCGAAGAAACGTTGGAAAGGGTTTTCCGGCAGGGCCATGTCCCGGGAACCGTCTTCTTTGGCCGGGGAAATGAGGCGACGGCGGTGGGCAGCGCCTATGCCCTGGGGCCTCGGGACATCCTGTCTCCTCTTCACCGAAATCTTGGGGCCCGTTTCGTCCGGGGCCAGACCCCGAAGAGGACAATGGCTCAGTTCTTCGGGCGGGTCGATGGCTATACCCGCGGCCGGGACGCGAACGTCCATCACGGCGACCGCTCTCAGCGGATTCTCTCCATGGTGAGCCACCTGGGGACGATGATCCCCATTTCGGCCGGCGCCGCCTATGCCGCCCGCTATCGCGGCGAAGACGCGGTGGCCCTGGCGTACGTCGGAGAGGGGGCGACGAGTACGGGAGACGTTCACGAGGGGCTGAATTTCGCCGCCGTCCACCGCCTTCCCCTCGTTGTCGTCATCGAGAACAACCAGTGGGCCTACAAGACGGCGACCTCTCTGCAATTCGCCTCGCCGTGCCTCGCCATGCGGGCTCCCGGTTATGGGTTTCCAGGATGGCTTGTGGACGGGACCGATGTCCTCGAGGTCTACGCCGTTTGCCGGGAGGCCGTAAGCCGCGCGAGGGCTGGCGAGGGACCGACCCTGGTGGAGTCGGTCACGATGAGGCTCTGCGGTCACTCGGTCTATGACCGGTTCCGGGACTACGTCCCTGAGGAACAGCTCAGAGACTGGGAGGCCCGCGACCCGATTCTAAACTACGAAGCCTATTTGCTCTCCCACGGGCTTCTGTCCGAGAAGGCCCTCCGGGAGATCGAGGAGAAGGTGGACGCCGACATCGAGGAGGCTGTGGCGTTCGCAAAAGCAAGCCCTTTGCCCGACCCGGCAGAGGCGGAGGAAGGGGTCTACGCCCCCTAGAAAATTTCTTCCGCCCTCCATGAAGGCTCCGGCAGCGACCCGAACGAAGGATTCTTATGGCGACTATCACGTACCTAGAGGCGATTCGGGAAGCCCTTCGGGAAGAGATGCGTCGTGACCCCGGTGTTTTCGTCCTGGGGGAGGACATCGGGATCGGGGGCGGCGCCTTTGGTATCACGAAAGGCTTCTTGCAGGAGTTCGGCCGCGAGCGGGTTCTCGACACCCCTTTGGCCGAGTCCGGGTTCATCGGCGTCGCGATCGGGACGGCCATCCTCGGCCTTCGGCCGGTGGTGGAGCTCCAATTCGCCGACTTCGTCACCGACGCCTACAAGATGATCGTGGATTTCGCCGCCTGTCATCACTACCACCAGGGTGAACCGCTGCCCCTCACGCTCAGGCTTCCCTCGGGCTCCCTCGGAAGCGCCGGGGCCTTTCATTCCCATAACCCCGAGGGGTGGTTCTTCCATTCCCCGGGCCTGAAGATCGTATCCGCCGCTTCCCCCTATGACGCCAAGGGCCTGCTGCTCTCGGCCATTCGGGACAACAACCCGGTCCTTTTCCTGGAATACAAGAAGCTCTACAACCTTCCCCCCGATCGCTTCCCCCCGGAGCTGGCCCGGGATGTGCCGGAGGGGGAGTTCACCGTCCCCATCGGAGAAGGCCAGATTCTGAGAGAGGGCCGGGATCTGACCCTGCTCACTTTTGGCCTGACGGTCTTCGATGCGCTGGAAGCAGCCGACCGGGCCGGGCAGGACGGTGTGGACATCGAGGTCATCGACCTTCGCTCGATCCGGCCCTTCGACAAGGATCTCATCTTGGAGTCGGTCCGAAAGACCGGACGCGTCCTCATCGCTCACGAAGACCACCGAACCGGAGGGGTCGGGGCCGAGTGGGCGGCCTTTGTTGCTGGCGAGGCCTTCCACCACCTGGACGCCCCGGTGGAGCGAGTGGGGGCCCTTGACGTCCCGATTCCGTTCAGCCCGCCCCTGGAGGCGGCCTTTCTTCCAAACCCCGAGAAGATCCTGGCGGCCGTCCATCAGCTCGCCGCGTATTAGTTCACCAGCCACGAAGGAAGGGCCAAGGCCGAAATCTCAATCGCATGAAGGAGGAAAACTCCCAATGGCATCTCTCAGGCACGCTGCCGTGTGCACGCAAGACATCGCTGAGACGCTGGAGTTTTACGCCAAGGTCTTCGGTCTTCAGGTCGTCAAGCGCCTCGATCACGATGAGTTCGAAGACGTCTTCTTGAGCGACGGGACGACGAGCATCGCCATCCTCCGCTATAAGAGTCAACAGGGAGCAAAGGCCTGGACCGTTGGGCCCCCCATCCGGATGGTCGGACTGGACCACCTCGGCTTCCTCGTCAACGAGCCAGAGGAGATCCGAGAGCGTTTGAAGGAGACGGGAGCGCCCATCCAGGATATCCCGGAGCGATACAAGAAGCTGGGGCTGTCCGTCCCCTTCAAGACCCGCGACCCGAACGGCGTCTTGATCGATGTCGCCCCCATCTGGCCCGGAATGGACCGGGAGCGGATCGACCTGGAGACCGCCGCCCTGGGGCAGCGAGAGCGCGAGGGTTCCGCATAAGGTCCTCGTGCCGCTCCCAGCGAAGGGGCACGCCGGGGAGAGAACGGAAGCCGGGGCAGATAATTTCGTAGTCCCGATCTGAGCGAGGGGCGCAGCCCGAGCGGAGATCGGGGCGCGCGGATGGGCCGCGATTTCCGCTTTGCTGCAAATCGCGGCTACGCAAGCCGGTAACGCTCCGTGGATTCTTCGCTTCGCTCGGAATGACAGATCAGCTCCGATGAATCATGAGCGGTGTAGCGCCGGGGCTTTAGCCCCGGCTTTTCCATAGAAGCGAGTTAGCGGGGGCTGAAGCCCCCGCGCTACAACTGCCGCTCGCAATGGAATCACTGCTACGATGAGTTGTTACACTGATAGGCGGTTTCTGTAAGCGAGAGGGGACCGAGGGCGATGCGAAAGGTCTTCATGGTGGCCGGCGGGGTCACGAAGTTCGCCAAGGCCATCCCCGAAAAGTCTTTCCAGTACCTGGTCAAAGAGGCCTACGAGGCGGCCCTGGCCGACGTCCCCAGCCTCGACCCCTCCCTGATTGACGGCTCGGTCGCCTCTTACTTCTCCGACCACTTCGCAAGACAGCTCATGGCCGCGATCATGGTCCAGGATTATCTCGGCCTTTGCCCGAAGCCCTCAAAGCGCATCGAAGGGGGGGGCGCCACCGGGGGTCTGTGCTTTCAGGCGGCCTATGAGGCGGTGGCCTCGGGCCGGATGGATCTCTGCCTGGCCTTCGGCTTTGAGACCATGTCGCACGTCAACACCTGGAAGGGCAATGAGTTCATCGCCCTCGCCTCGGACACAAACTTCGATTATCCCGTCGGGGGTTTTTATTCGGGCTACTACGCCATGATGGTCGTCCGACACATGCACGAATTCGGGACGACGGCCGAGCAGATGGCCAAGGTCTCCATGAAGAACCACAAGAACGCCTGCCACAACGCTTACGCCCAAAGCCCGATGGACCTGACCATCGAGGACGTCCGCAGCTCCCCCATGGTGGCCTATCCCCTCACGATGCTCGACATTTGCACCATGAGCGACGGCGCTGCGGTGGCCCTTCTGGCGGAGGAAAAGACGGCCTTCAAGATCACCGACCGCCCGGCCCTCATCACAGGCGTGGGGACCGGGACCGACGCCATGCGAATGGCGGACCGTCCCCACGGGGAGGTGATCCTCCTGCCCCACGAGGACCCGAAAGATTATCCGGCCCTCAAATACCCGGGGGTTCACTCCTTCCGGGCGGGCAGGATGGCGGCCAAGCAGGCTTACGAAATGGCGGAGATCGCGGAGCCGCTCAAAGAGATGGACTTCATCGAGCTTCACGACGCCTACACGTCCTCCGAGATCCAGACTTATGAGGACCTCGGCCTCTGCCGGTATGGAGAGGGCGGGGCTTTCATCGACTCCCTGCCCCTGGACCCGACCTCGGGGAAGCTCTCCCGAGCAAATCCTATCCTCGGGGGGGAAAAGGGAGTCTACGTCAACCCCAGCGGGGGGCTCCTGGCCTGCGGTCACCCGGTCGGGGCCACGGGCCTGATGCAAGCCGTCTTCGCCTTGTGGCAGCTCCAGGGACGGATCGGCGAGAAATTCCGTGACGAAGCCTTGCAGGTCCCCGGCGCAAAACGGGGTCTCATCCACAGCCACGCCGGGACGGGGACATACGTTACGGCGACCATCCTGGAGGCCGTGTAACCCGCAGCAATCCGCCTGAGAGGGAACCTGGTCTTTTCAAAGGAAGGAGAAATGGCGCAGAAGAAGAAAGGGGTGACCCAAAAGGACCAGGGCCAATCCCAGAAGCTACCCGAGACGGAGGAGGGAACGGTTCTTTTCAATGTCCCTCTCCCTCGGGACCCCTCGAGCTTCAACGACCTGCCGCCCATCACCGTCAAGTGGCCCTACCAGATCGACTACATCCACAGCTACGCCCAGGATTCCCCGTTTTTCGCCGGCCTCGCCAACGGAAGGCTCCTCGGCACTCGATGCCCCAACTGCCACTACAACTACGCCACGCCCAGAGGCCACTGCATGCACTGTGGGACGAGGACGGAGTGGTTCGATCTGCCCCTGGAGGGTCGGGTGCACACGTGGACGACCTGTCACTTCGGGAGTGAGGCATTCTTACCCGAGACTCCCTTCAACCTCATCCTGGTCGAGTTTGACGGCGTGGATACCCTTTTGCTCTCCCGCCTCGTGGGAGTCGGGCAAGAAGACATGCGGACCGGCATGAAAGTGCAGGCGAAGTTCCGCCGGAACTCCAAGTTCGATCCAACGGATGTGTATTTTGTCCCCGCAGGAGAGACCTGATGGTCTGAACTTGCGCACGACAACACCAGGCCCGTTGCTGCCGGAGCCTGGGAAAGTCAGTCGAGACGATGTCATTCTATACCGAAGACCAGTGTCGGACTCTCGATGCCCTCTTTGGAGGAGACTGCCCCTATCATCAGGTGCTCCGAGAGTTCGGCGTTTTCGTTGAGAAGACGATCCTTCCCCTGGCGCCGCGCCTCGACACGACGCATGAGTTTCCCCGGCAGAGCTGGCAGCGGTTGAGGGAGCAGGGATTCTTCGCGATGCCTTTCCCCGAGTGGGCGGAGGGCCTCGGGCTTCCTTTCGTCGTCTACGTCGGCGCCCTCGAACTCCTGGCCAAGGGCTGCGCAGCGACGGCGCTCTCGGCGGCCATCCACAACACGGCCACCCAAGGCGTCCTGGATTATGGGAACGAGACGCTGAAAGAAAACTTCTTGAAGGCGATGGTGACCGGCGAGTTCGTCTCGGCCTTTGCGCTCACTGAGCCCGGGAGCGGAAGCGACGCTGCGGCCCTGAAGACCAGGGCTCACTACGCCGACTGCTCTTACCGCCTGGAAGGCTCAAAGAGCTTCATTTCCAACGCCGGCGTGGCCGACCTCTACTTCGTCTTCGCCCGGACCGACAAGGGCATCAGCGCCTTCCTGGTCCACAAGGGGGATGAGGGGTTTCAGGTGGGGGGTCTGATCGAAAAGCTGGGGGTGCGGGGCTCCCCGACGGGTCTCCTTTACTTTGACGGCTGCCGGGTGCCCAAGGAGCGCCTCGTGGGAGAAGAGGGTGAGGGGGACCGCTACCTCAAGGCGATGCTGAACACCGGCCGCGTCACCGTCGCGGCCATCAGCGTGGGCATCGCCGAAGCGGCCTTCGAGAAATCCTTCCGCTATAGCTTGGAGCGCAGACAGTTTGGCCGCCCGCTCTATGAATTTCAAATGACCCAGGACAAGCTGGCGACTCTGAGCACCCGGATTGCGGCCGCGAGAAAGCTCACTTACCATGCCGCAACGCTGAAGGATCGGACCGAGGATTTTGCCTTGGAGGCCTCTCAGGCCAAGCTCCTCGCCGCAGAGGTCTCCCAGCAGGTCTCTCTGGAGGCCATCCAGATCCACGGAGGAGTCGGCTACGCCGATGAAACCGACGTGCACCGACACGTTCGAGATGCCCTTCTGATGTCCATTGGCGAAGGGACTTCGGAGATACAGAAGCTCCTCATCGCCCGCCTGGATCGCGAGCGATACGGGTTCCGGAGAGGGTAGCTGCCATGCCTATCGCCCGGGTCTTGATGCCACGAATGGGGACGAGCGTCCATGAGGGCACCGTCATCGAGTGGCTGAAGGAACAGGGGGACGAGGTCCAAAAGGGAGAAGCCCTTCTCGTGGCCCAGAGCGAGAAGGTGGACTTCGAGATCGAGGCCCCCTATCCCGGCCGTCTCGCCGAGGTCCTGGTGGCGGCTGACGCGACGGTCCCGGTGGGAGAGGCCCTCGCCCTGATCGAGACCCAAGAGGCGGTCCCGGCCGAGGAAGAGGAACCCGCAAAGGAGACGACACCCCAGGCTGAGAAGAAAACGGGCGCTGATGAAAGGCGGGTGTTTCTCTCCCCGCGCGTGAAACGCCTTGCCGCCGATGCCGGCCTGGGGCCGGAGGACCTCTCGAAGATCCAGGGCACGGGCTCGGGGGGACGAGTCACCGAGGGAGATCTCAAGAAATATGTGGAGAAGGAGCCGCCCGCCGTTGAACCCTCCCTCACGGAGGCCGAACGCATCCCCTTGAGCCGGATGCGCCGGGAGATCGCCCGGCGGCTGGCCGAAAGCGTCAGGACCATCCCCCAGTACACCACCTTCGACGCGGCCGATGTTTCCGCGACCGTCGCCTGGCGGCGGGAGAACGGGGAGAGATTCTTTGCGAAGACCGGGGTGCACCTGACTTATACGCCCTTCATCGCCCGGGCCGTCATCTCGGCCCTTTCGGAACTCGAGTTCAAGGCCCTGAACAGTCGGTGGTCCGAGGACGCCATTTTCCACTTCAAATCCGTTCACCTCGGCATCGCAGTGGCCCTGGAGGATGGCCTGATTGTTACCGTCATCCGAGAGGCGGAGAAGCTGGGCTTCCTGGATCTTTGCAGGACCATCCAGCTTTTGGCGGACCGGGCCCGGCAGGGAACGCTGAAGCCCGAGGAGGCGGCGGGGGGAACCTTCACCATCACCAACGTCGGCGCGGCGGGGAGCCTGTTCGCCACTCCCCTCATCAACCCCCCGGAGGCGGCCATATTGGGGGTGGGGACGATCCAAAAGCAGGTGGTTGCCCTCGATGATGGCTCGACGGCCATCCGTGAGCGGATGGGGCTCTCCCTGACCTCAGACCACAGGATCGTGGACGGATGGGTGGCCGCCCGATTCACCCGCGCCGTCTGCGAGCGGCTGGAAAACTTCGACTTTACGGAACTGAACCCCGCCGTCTCATAGGTCCCCCCGGCTCCCTGCCAAGCGTCAGCCCCTTCCAGTTTTAGCCAACGAGGCGGAAGAGAGCTCCCCTTTCGTCGATCGAATGAATCTCGACGGGAGCCTCGATGACAGGCTGCGCCGAGGGCGTCCCGATCAGCCTTCCCATGACTCGGTGGCCCTCGTCGAGATCCACCAAAGCCAACCAATACGGGGCGTCTTCTTGGAAAAGGCTCGTCGGAACGTGGACCCGCGTATACGAGTAGAGCCTCCCTTTGCCGGAGAGAGAGAGCGCCTGAACGTCGGCGGAGCCGCACACAGGACATTTCTCCCCGCCCTCTCCGGAAGGGAGGCGGAAATCGCCGCACATCCTGCAAGCGCGCGCACTCATGCTCACGGCCGTTTTCCCAAGATTGTCACGGCGCACGTGGCGCCAGAGCCGCCCAGGTTGTGGACAAGGCCGACCTCGGCGCCCGCGACCTGCCGGCCCTCCGCCAATCCGCGAAGCTGCGTCACAACCTCGGCGATCTGCGCGGCGCCGGTCGCGCCCACGGGGTGCCCCTTGGCCTTGAGACTGCCGCTGGCGTTGACGGGCTTCGGCCCGCCCAGGGCGGTGTAGCCCTCGAGGGTTGCGGGGCCGCCTTCGCCCTTTTCCACAAAATCGATATCCTCGATCGCCGTGATCTCGGCAATCGTAAAGCAATCGTGGACCTCGATGACGTCCACGGCTTCGGGGCTCAGACCCGCCATCGAGAAGGCCGCGCGGGCCGCTCTTTCCGTCGCGGAGAACCGCGTGATGTCGGCCTTCGCGTAAAGCGCCAAGTGGTCCGAGGCCTGGCCGTAACCCAGGATTTCGACGGGCGCTTCCTTGGAATCAGCCGCCCGGTCGGCGGGGCAGAGGATCAGCGCGGCCGCCCCGTCGCTCACGGGCGAGCAATCATAGAGGCCCAGGGGCTCGGCAATCGGTTTTGCGTTCAGGACGTCTTCCCGGGTGATCCGCTTGTGGAAGTGGGCGTTGGGATTGTGGAGAGCGTTTGCGTGGTTCTTGACGGCCACCTCGGCCATCGCTTCCCGAGAGGTCCCGTACTGATGCATGTGACGCCTGGCCACAAGCGCAAAAAGGGCCGGAAACGTCGCCCCCGCTAGGACCTCCTCCTCCCACTCCCCGGCCGCGGAAAGGTGCTCCGTCGTCTCGGCCAGGGGCGTTGCGGTCATCTTCTCGCCCCCGGCCACCATGACGACATCGTACAGCCCCGAGGCGACCGCCTGAACCCCCTGGAGGAACGCGAGCCCGCTCGAGGCGCAGGCCCCCTCGATTCGTGTGCAAGGGACGCCGTCTAACCCGAGCGCGCCAGCGCACCACGGGGCGAGGTGGTTCTGCCGGACGAAGGCGTCGCCCGCGTAATTGCCCAGATAGAAGGCCCCGATCTCCCCCGGCGACACACCCGCGTCGGCCAGTGCCAGGCGGCCCGCCTCGGCCACGAGCGCCGAGAGCCCCTCTCGCCGGACGCCGAACCGCGCGACCCCCGCCCCGATGACCGAAACCCTTCGCATGTTTTCCCCTCCTCAGAGACTACTTGAGCAGTGGAGTCTCCCCAAGTCAAGCCAGCAATGGTCGGCGGGGACCTCCATGCCCTCTGTCTAATGAGTGTTATCTCTATATGTTCAATGTGTTACATAAATTCCTGGCTCCCCATTACGTCACGAACGCACGTCTATTCCCAAAGAGCGTTCCTCCGTCCGCTTGGGCTCCAGATTTGGAGGCCCTTGGCGCGAGTGCGCCCAATCGGCTCGGACAGGTTATCTACTCCTTTTCGCCCTGGCAGAACTCCTTTCTTCCAAGGTCAATAGCCAGCCGGCAGCTATTTCTTAAGTATTTTCCACTTTTTTCCTAATTTATATTGAATATCTCAGAAAAATACATAGATTATTTAGGTAGAAACTCTATTTGGATGACGAGACGGGGGGAACGTGCGTGAAGACGAAGGCCATTCGACACACATCCGAAGACCTGCTCACCGGCGGTTGGAGGGAGCAAGCGGAAGTTTTTCTCAAGACGGACCTGCCCGGGCCCCGGGCTCAGAAGTGGATCGAACATTACGACCGATTCGCGGCCCCATCGACCTACGTTTATCCTTTCGTCTGGGACCTCGCGGGCCCGGCGGAAGGCCCTTTCTGCAGCGACCCGGACCGGAACGTATTCCTCGACTTCTACGCCCATGTGGCGTCCGCTCCCCTGGGCTACAACCATCCGAAAATCCTGCGCGACTGCGGGGTTCCCTTCGAGCCGATCAAGACCGCCGACCACGATTCATACCTGGCGGCGGGTCCTGATCCCGATCGGCCCTTGCCCTTGAGGTCTGCCGGCGAAGCCGCCCGCTTTCTAACCCCGGGACATCTACAAGAACGTCTTTTGGCCACCGCCCGAGGGCTCAGCTTCGACTGCGTCTTCTTCGTCAATTCCGGCGCGGAGGCCAACGAGAACGCCGTCAAGATCGCGACCTATCGAAAGTTTCGTCAGGTGCGCGCAAACCTCGGGCTGGGAAGGTACCGGAAACTCTGCCGGCAGCTGGGCATCCGGGAGGACGGACACTGGAAAGGGATTTACGAGGACTATCCGTTCTTCGGCCTCGCAGCCCATAACGGGTTCCACGGCCGGACCCTGGGCGTTCTCACTTCTACGCACAGCAGGCCGACGCAGAAAGAGGGATTTCCAACCCTTCGGTGGACCCGCCACTTTCGTTACAACGCGCCCCTTCAGGAGATCGAGGCCCTCATGACGCACGAGTCTCTCGATTTCCTCCTCGAGACCGATCGCCTCGCCAAAGTGGTCTTCGAGGAAAGAAAGATTCCACGTGAACTTCTGGCTTTCGTCATTGTGGAGCCTATTCAGGGGGAAGGGGGATACGTCTTCCCGGAAGGGGATTTCCTGGCCAAACTGGCCGGGTTTGCCCGGTCGAACGGTGCGCTGTTCATCGCCGACGAGGTACAGACAGGCCTCGGCCGGGTGGGAAGCTGGTGGGCCTGCCAACGATTCGACGTCATTCCCGACTTGATTACCTCCGCGAAGGCCCTTCGCGTCGGAGCGGTGATGGGCAAACGCGAAGTGTTTCCCGAGAAGCCGGGTGGCTTGTCTTCCACTTGGGGCGGCGGGCCGATCGCGTGTGCTGTAGGGGCCCGAACCATTGGCGTGATTGAGGAGGAGAACCTGCTGGAGAACACGGCCAACATGGGAAGGTTCCTCCTGGAAGGACTGGAAACCCTGGCCGAAACACATCCCGCAGTGACGGCCGTACGCGCCCTCGGCCTGCTTGCGGCCCTCGACTTGGAATCCAGAGAAATGCGCGATGCCCTTGTGCAGGCCGCATTTCGGCGGGGACTGCTGACCTTGGGCTGCGGAGAACGGACGGTCCGGCTGCTCCCCCCGCTGAACGTTTGGGAGCGGGAAATCGAAATCGCCCAGGGAATCCTGGGCGAGGCTTTGATGGAAATTGAAGAGGACAGAGGCCGGCCGCGCTCTGAGAGTTTGGACGGAAGCGCTTTGCCGGAGCACAGGGCAGCGCAGGCGTTCCCGAGCTGAGGCCATCGCCCCTGTGAGAGGCGAGAGTGACCAAAGATCGGGGGAACAGAAGGAGAGCACTCAAATGAAAGCGACTGGAAAGAACTACATCGACGGCGAGTGGCGGGAGGCCGAAGGGGTATTTGAGAGCCGAAACCCCGCCGACTGGGACGAGGTGGTGGGGGTCTTTCCCCAATCGGGGGAGAGGGAAGTGGCCGAGGCCGTCACGGCCGCAAGACGGGCCTTCCCCGAATGGAAGCGCTGGTCGCGGATCAAACGAGGGGAGCTCTTCGAACGATTCGTCGAACTGACCAAGGCTCGGACTGATGACCTGGCCCGCGAGATCGCCTGGGAGTGCGGCAAGGCCATCAATGAGGCGCGCGCCGACGTGACCGAAGGCATCCACATGGCCCAGTACGTATTCGGGAGCACGCGGATGCCCCACGGCAACGTCATCTCCTCCGAGATCCGCGAGAAAGACGCCTACATGCTTCGGAGGCCTAAAGGGGTGATGGCGGTGATCACCCCGTGGAACTTCCCCTTTGCCATCCCCCTCTGGCTGCTGGGTCCTTCTCTGGTGGAGGGGAACACCGCCGTCTTCAAGCCGTCGGAGGACACCCCCCTCATCGGCCACCGCTTGGCGGAACTGTTTCACGAGGCCGGTTTTCCCCCGGGGGTGCTGAATGTGATCCACGGCGACGGAGAGGGAGCGGGCGCCCCCCTCGTCCGCCATCCGGCCATCGACGCGGTCCTCTTCACGGGCTCTGCTCAGGCGGGAGGGGAGATCCGTCGGGTGTGCGCCGAGCACCCCCATAAGATGGCCGTCTGCGAGATGGGCGGGAAGAACGCCCTCATCGTCTGCGAGGACGCCGAGTTCGAACTGGCGTTGAACGCGGGCATCCTCAGCTCCTTCAAGACCACGGGACAGCGGTGCGTTTCGGCCGGGCGAATCCTCATCCACGAGTCCCTTCTCGACAAGTACGCCGAGCACTTCGTCCCCATGGCCCAGCGCGTCCGCGTGGGAGACCCCTTGGATGAGGCCACGTTCATGGGGCCCCTCATCAACGAGGCGGGGCTCAAGAAGGTGGAGCACTACAACGCCCTGGCCGAGGAGGAAGGGGCGGAGGTGTTGCTGAAAGGCGGCCGGCTCGGAGGAAATGGACTCTCTCGCGGGTGGTTCATGTCGCCTTTCGTCTGCGTCATGAAGCCCAACGGCAAAAGCCGCGTCCTCCGGGAGGAGGTCTTCGGGCCGCATGTGGCCCTGGTCCCCTTCCGCGACATGGAAGAAGCCGTGAGGGTGTACAACGACACGGAGTATGGCCTCGCCTGCTCCGTGATCACCGAGGACTTCCGCAAGGCCCGAGAGGTCCTACAGGAGTGCGAGTTCGGCCTCGGATACCACAACCTGCCGTCGATCGGAGCTGAAGTGCACTTGCCCTTCGGGGGAGTCAAGAAAAGCGGGACCGGAATGCCCTCCGCCAGCGCCTTGATCGACGCAGTCACCCACCGGATCGCCTGGACCGTGAACCACGGGCACGAAATCCGCATGGCCCAGGGCCTGAAGGCCGAGATCTGATTGCAGAGGGAGTTGATTAAAGGGTCTTTCAACCTCAACTCCCTCCCGGTGGGCAGTCCCTGCGAGGAGAGGAGTCCCAAAAGACCCGCGAGCCGATCATCCCCGAATACCCCTTCATCTTCCCTTACGGCTGAGGCCGTCCTCCTGTATCAAGTGCGCCTTCACGGGACCGTCTTTGACGTCCGCTTTGGTGAGAAAAATCGCCAAGCGCACTTTTGGGCAGTGCGTCAGTTTGGAACGGATGAAGCCCCGCATGCGGCTTTGCCCACGACTCTTTCACCATCTGGTGTAGCGCCGATCTGAGCGAGGACCTGGGTTCGAGCGGAGATCGGGGCGCGCCCGCCCGCGATTCCCGCGCCGGTCGGCGACCCTCGCTCAAATCGCGGCTACAACGGAGAAAGACAGGGGTCATTAAGCAAACTGACGCACTACCCACTTTTGACAGCCTTTGACCTTATTGTTACGCTGAATCAAAGTCCAAAGAAGGCAGTCATCGCAGCGGAACCGTTCGGCCTCGGGGTGGAGGCCGGAGTTGACATTGACGCCTTCGTGGGGAGGAATCTCAGATTCATCCTCCCCGAGGATCCGCACTCAGAGGAGGGGCAAAGATGACCGGTCATAGAAACACGATATTCGGCACGGCCATCCTCGGACTGGGCATCCTTCTTTTCGCTGCCGTTCCAGTTCGCGCGGAATTGACCGAGCTTCACGTCACAGAGAACTGGGTCTTGGGGGGTGAGCACATCGGCGATTTCACCGCCCTGGCCAAGGGCTTCTACGAGGCCGAAGGACTCAAGGTCAAGGTTACCCGAGGCTACGGGTCGTCGGACGCGGTGAAGCGCGTTGCCGCCGGGGCGACGAAGATCTCCCGCTCGGCGGCCGAGTCGGTGATCTCGGGCCGGGCGGCGGGGGCCAAGGTCAAGATCATCTTCGTCACCTTTCACAAGGGGCCTTACGCCACCGCCTTCCTGAAAGGGAAAGGGATCTCACGGCCCAAGGACCTGGAGGGACGCAAAGTCGCCCAGACGGCAGGGGCATCCAGCACGAAGTTGTGGCCAGCCTATGGCAAGGTCGGCGGGTTCGATCATTCCAAAATTATCAACATCTACATGGGAGGCGCCGCCTACGTCCCGAGCCTGATCGCGGGAAAAGTTGACGCCACGTCGGCTTGGCTGGTGAACCTGCCGGCTTACGAAAAGGCGGCAAACCAGGCGGGCTTACAGGGCAAGGTGGGATACTTCCTGTGGGCGGACTATGGTCTGCAGCTCTACGGGTCGGTGGTCATTGCCTCCGACAAACTCATCGAGTCAGAGTCTGACTTGGTCCGCCGGTACACGCGGGCCGCCATGCGGGGGTTCACGTACGCCATTGAACATCCAGAGGAGGGGATCGACGCCTGGATGAAGTACAACGTGGGGCGGGCGCGGGAGGTTATCAAGGGGGAGTGGCGGTTCGTGTTGAAACTCACCTTCGACAAGCTTTTCGAGAAAAACGGATTGGGCTATGCCGATCCGAACAAGATGAAGCAGGCGGTCGCCCTGGTCGATAAGTACCTTGGGTTGAAAGGCTCCTTGGATCCGCAACTGACCTATACGAACGAGTACGTCAAGGCGACCCCTCGGGAGTGGCGCTTCCCAAAGCGACCGAAGATGTGACGCCCCGCTGAGAGGCCCGATCCCTGCGGCAGAGCCCTCGCCTTCCAGAGGCGATTTGCGCTTCCACCGGACTCCCTTGCCCGAGGGAATCTGAGCGCAGATTCGCAAGGCCGAGGCGCACGGGGTGTTTTTCGGCGGGTCCCTTTTTCCCGAGCGACGGGGGCGATGGCGGGATGAGCCAGAAGCTGTACGGTTCCGATGTCATTGTGGAGATCCTTCGGCGGCTGGGTGTCGAGTACGCGGCCTTCAATCCGGGGGCCACCTTCCGGGGCATCCAGGATTCCCTGGTGAACTACGCGGACAATGGCCACCCCGAGGTGATCGAGTGCTGCCACGAGGAGATCTCCGTGGCCCTCGCCCACGGCTACGCCAAGGCGGCGGGAAAACCCATGGCCGCCCTGGTCCACGACATCGTGGGTCTCCAGCACGCCAGCATGGCCATTTTCAATGCCTGGTGCGATCGGGCGCCGGTGCTGGTCCTTGGGGGCACGGGACCGATGGATCTGACCAAGCGCCGGCCGTGGATCGATTGGATCCACACCGCCCAGGTTCAGGGTTCCCTGGTTCGGGATTACGTGAAATGGGATGACCAGCCGACGGGTGTGGCGAGCGTGCCGGAGTCCTTGCTGCGAGCCTACCGGATCGCCCAAACGGAACCGCCCGGCCCCGTCTATGTCTGTTTTGACGCGGCTTTGCAGGAGGAGTCCCTTTCGGGGATGCCCGCCCTACCCGACCCGGCTCGGTACGGCCCTCCCCAACCCCCTGTCCCGCCGGAGGAAAAACTGGAAGAGGTGGCAAATTGGCTGGTCGAGGCCGAATTTCCCGTCATCGTGGCCGAATACGTGGGGCGAAATCACGGGGCCATCCCGGCCCTGACGGAACTGGCCGAGACGCTGGGCGCCCCCGTCATGGATCATCCCAGCCGGTTCAATTTTCCGACCACCCACCCGATGGATTCCACCGGCGCCGCCGGGGATATTCTGCCCCGGGCGGACGTCCTCCTGGCCCTGGATGTCCCGGATCTGTTTCGGGCGGTGGCAACCGTGGACAAATCGTCGCGAGAGTCCGCCTTCCGACTGGCGCCGGGATGCCGCATCGCTCATATCTCGATGTTCGATCTGATGATCCGGTCCTGGGCCGCGGACTATCATCGCTTGCCCCCGGTGGACCTGCCTTTGGCCGGAAGCACCGAACTGGCCCTTCCCAGGCTGGTTGTCCTCGTCCGCGACCGACTGGCGAAGGATGCAGACCGCAAGGCGGCCGCGCGACGACGCTATGAGGAGCTTCGGGAACGGCACTTGGCCTTGCGGGCCCGGTGGACGCAAGAAGCCCGCCAATGCCGGGATTCGAAACCGATCTCCCTGGCCCGCCTCGCCATGGAGCTCTGGCGCTTCTTGCAAAGAGAGGACTGGGTTTTGGTCAACGGAACGCTGTCCGGGTGGGAACGCAAGCTGTGGGACCTTACCTCGCCCGACCAGTTTCTGGGGGGAAGCGGGGGGGCCGGCCTAGGTTATGGGATGGGGGCGGCTATCGGTGCGGCCCTCGCCTACCGGGATGGATCGCGCCTTTGCGTCAATCTCCAAGCGGACGGCGACCTCTTGTATACGCCGTCCGCCCTCTGGACAGCGGCACATTACAAGATCCCCCTGTTGAGCGTGGTGGTGAACAACCGAACGTATTACAACTCAGAGGAGCACGCTCAGGTTTTGGCCCGGCACCGGCGCCGTCCAGAGGAACGCGCGGGGATCGGAACCCGGCTGGACGAGCCGCCCGTCAATTTCGCCCGGCTGGCCGAGGCTTATGGGCTCTTCGGCCTGGGACCCATCGAGGAGCCGGATGAGATCGCAGGGGCCCTGGAGAAGGCCATCGAGGTCGTCAAAAAAGAAAAGACCCTGGCCCTCGTGGATGTTGTGACTCAGCCGCGATGAACGTCTCCGCGACTTCCGCGCAAAGTGAGAGAACCCGAGCGTAACCCGTTGGCAATTCCACTCGATTTCCGGTGCGCCCGGCGCGGTCATTTCTCATCGAGTGATTTCGACCCGCGTGCTTCGGTAAAGAGCTTCGCACTCTTCCCCTAAGACGCCGCTGATTACCTGAAGGCCCGATCCAACCATCTCCGCGAGGGCCTCGGCCGTGTAGTTCTTGAAGTTGAACGTCCCTCCTTTGTACTTGCCCTGGCTGAACTTTTCGCTGGACATCTTTCGCAGGGTGGCGTGCCGCACGCCGATGACGAGAGTGGAGACGCCGGTGTTAAGGATCGCTCCGCAGCACATCGGGCAGGGTTCACAAGTGGCATAGAACGTGCACCCTGTCAGAAGGGGGCTCTTCATGGCCTGCGTCGCCTTTCCGACCGCCAGGGTTTCCGCATGGTCCGTCGCGTTGGAGGTGGAGACTTTCAGGCTGTGGGTTCTACTGATGACTTCCCCGTCGCGGACCACCACGGCTCCGAAAGGTTGCTCACCCTCTTCCTGTCCACGGCGCGCCTCTTCAATGGCGATGGCCATGAATTTCTCATGATCGGCATCCATCGGCTCTCTCCCCTTGACTTGTGTTAAGGTCCACGGGGATGATCTCCGTAGACCTGGGGGCGCTTTTTCGAATCCGCATGCCCATTCACAGAAGGGTTTGACCTCGCCGCGCGATGAGGAACATCGATGGCCAGGTTTTCTCCCGTCCTTCTTGGGCCGACGATGAGAAAGGTCCGGCGCCAACCGGGGCTCCTCACCAGAAGGAAGGGTAAGGCTGGACCCGATTTCACCGCGAGCCGGCCCTGTCGAGCCAACGCCCGATTCTACCCCAAGTCAACTTGCCGGCGAGAATTTCGGGCTTACCGGTTAGACGCTGCCGAGCGAGTCAAACTCCAGACTCTCACAAGAGATGACGGCGTCGGGGCTGGCCCCCTTGGCGAAAACGCCCTCGGGTCCCCCGCGGTCACGGCTGGCCCCTCTTCCTTGCCACGGAGGCTTAGTGAAACCACGAAGTTCACTTGGTTTTCAAAGGTCGGAGCAAGTCTGTAAACCGAACCCGCCGTTTTGTGGTAACCTTGAAGGAACGAGCTGGTCCTTCGAGGAAATGTTGGTTCACTACTTCAAAAAGAGGAGAAACCCATGAGGAAAGCTGGACTCAATCTCATCCTTGGTCTAACCCTTGGTGGGCTCATTCTGCTCCCTGGAGTTGCACCTGCTCAGGACGGAAGCACTGGAGAGTGCATAGCGGCGTGTGCGCAAAGCCTCGGAGCATGCAAGAGGGAGGCGGCGGATGATCTCCGGGACGATTTAGCTGTTTGTAGAGAAGGTCCTCGCCTTGGACGCCTAGCGTGCGTTCGAACTGCGCTCGGAGAGTTTCGAACGGCCAAGGCCGATTGTAGAGACGCCTTCCTCTTATGCATCGATGGATGCTTCGATCAGGTGGATTAGTTCTTCTGCAAAGCCCAGACTTGCGGATCGACATCTGGGACTGGCTCAAGCAAAAGGGAACTGAATCGACAAATAGAAGCCCGGCCCCCATCCCTATGCGCAAAGGTACCCATCCTTCTTTCCGGGGAGGGGGGCTGGGTTTCCCAAAAATTTCCAAAAGCAGGAGATATTCAACTACAGACCTCGGTCTGCACTAGCGACTAGAGCGGAAGATCGACCGAGACACGTTTCCCCGGACAACCCTCTGGCCGTCCCTCGTTAGGCCCAGTCGGGTCCGTGCCCTTCCTTTCGCGTCCCGAAGTTCCAGGCCGGGACCCTTCGCGTCCAGCATCAGTACCGCTCGAACTCTACCTTCAACGTCTTTCAGTTGAAGACCTGATCCCATTTCCGTGACGGCGAAAACTCCGCGTTCTCTTCCATCCTCGTCTACGACGGCGAATTTCTTTGCCCGGATCTCTTCGGCGACCTTCGCTCCCCCACCCCCCGTGGCCCCCAGGGACACGACGAGAGCGAAGACGGCCACGGCGATGATGCCGACGGCCTTCCATCGCCCATTCTCCCGCTCCAAGCGGTCCAGGCGTTGCGTCACGGCGTCCATCTGCGATCCGTCCATCGCTCCCTCCCTTCGTCACCTTGCTATGATGAACTGCACAACCTGAACGGCGGCGCGAACCCGCCGCCCAGGCTAACGAGCGCCTGGGTTCTCAAGTGTGGGTGCACGATTTCTCTCTGACCCCCGGAGTAGCCGCGATTTGGTCGGCCGGGGGTGTAGTGGGCCGGGCTTCCAGCCCGGTGGGCCCGGCGGCGGGCAAGGGGTCACCAACCCAAATGCCCGCCCCACCAGCGGAAATCGCGGCCTGTGGGGCCGGCCCCGCCCCGTCCGCTCGCAGAAGGACAAGGCTACCGGCGAAGCAGCTCGAGGGCGTTCTTGGAATAGATCCGCTCCCGGTCGGCCTCCTGGGCCGGAAGCCCTTCCACCAAATCAACGGCCATGTCCATCCCCACCCAGGGGTAGTCGCTTCCGAACAGGAGTCGCTCCGAGCCGAAGAGCCCGAAGAAGTAATCGATGGCCGGCTGGTAGGAGGAAACAGTATCAAAGTAAAAATGCCGGAAATACTCGCTCGGGGGGCCATCGATGTTCTCCCGGCCGCCGGGCATGATGGACGACTGGTAGTCGATGCGTCCCAGCAGATAGGGAATGGTGCTCCCTACGTGAGGGAGAACGAACTTGACGCCCGGGAATTTCTTCAGGGTCCCGCTCAGGATGAGCCGCAGCGCGGCCAGCGTTGTGTCGAAGAGGAACCCCACCATCGGGATGAGGTTGTAATCGGCCATCGCCTCCTCAAGCATAGGGGCCGTGGGATGCAGGAAGATGGGGAGGTTCAGCTGCTCGCACCGCTCGTACAGAGGATGAAGGAATGGGTCGTCAAGCGGCCTCGCCCGCACGTTGGAGAAGAGTTGGACGGCCTTGAACCCCAGGTCACTCACACAGCGGTCCAGCTCCCGCAGGGAGCGGTCCATGTCCCCCAGCCCCAGGGTGGCAATCCCCCAGAACTTGTCGGGGTGCTTTTGTTTGATCTCTGCCAGGCAGTCGTGGGCGAGCTCGGCCAGGTCGTCGGCCTCCTCTCCCCCTGCCAGCTCAGGCCCAGGGACGTTGAGGCTGAGGACCTGCACGTCCACCCCCGACGAGTCCATGGCCCGCAGTTTCTCCTCCAGGTCAATGATAGAAGGGGGAAGGGGAAAACCCGTGCGCCGGCTGACGAACACCATCGTCCGGCCGTCTTTGCGCACGGCGTTGGGCGGGCTCGCTCGCTTCTCCAGCTTCTTGACGAGGTCATCGGGGAAAAAGTGGCACTGGACATCAATCTTCACGGCGCATCCCTCCGGGCTTCGGCCGGAACGGGCGAAGTCTTGCGGAGAACGAAGAGAAGGTTCCCGCCTCGAAAATCATGCAGGAATTCCGTATGGCAAGTGTGAGTGAAACCGCCCATCAATTTAACAGATACACAGCGGGGCGGGCAACCGCTACCTGCTAAAAGCGGGAAAATCGCCTTCCTATGAGGCGGCCACGGGCCCCCAAGGCCCGCAGACTGAGGGGGGCCAGGGCGCGCCCGGAACGCAGCGGAGCTCGAAGCCACCGGTATGAGATTCCCATCCCAGACCCGGGTGTGCTATAAAAAGTCTAATCTGCAGCCGGGTCTTTCAGGGCCTCTTTAAATCCGTCGTGACCGCCCGATGCTTGAGTGTCAGGTTGCGCTCAGCCTTTGCCGCGACGTGCTGGCGCAACTGAATGAGGGGATGGGGGTATGGGTCAAATCCGGCTGGAAAACCTCCGGAAGGAATTCGGCCCCAAGGTCGCTGTCAAGGACACGAACCTCGAGGTCCACGAGGGCGAGTTCCTGGTCTTTGTAGGTCCCTCCGGTTGCGGGAAGACCACGACTCTCAGGATGATCGCGGGGCTGGAGGAGCCGTCCTCCGGGGACGTCTACATCGATGGGTCCCGTGCCACCGACGTGGAACCCGGCCGGCGCAACCTGGGCATGGTATTTCAGAATCTGGCCCTTTTCCCCCACAAGACCGTCTTCGGGAACATTGCGTTCGGTCTCCGGGTGAAGAAGCTCCCCGCCGATGTCATCCGGAAAAAAGTGGAGGAGGTCGCCTCCCTGGTTCATATCCACGAGCACCTGGACAAGCTTCCCGGCAAGCTCTCCGGCGGCGAAGCCCAGCGAGTAGCGCTGGCCCGAACCCTGGTGACGGAGCCCACGGCCTTCCTTTTAGACGAGCCGCTCTCCAACCTGGACGCCCAGTTGCGCAAAGAAATGCGGGTCGAGATTGACCGCCTCCATTCGGAACTGCGAAAGACCTTCGTTTACGTGACCCACGACCAGGAAGAGGCCATGACACTGGCGGACCGGATCGTGGTGATGCGCGACGGAGACATCGAACAGGTCGGGGGCGCCCTGGATCTCTATCACAACCCTGTCAACCGCTTCGTGGCCGGTTTCTTCGGGTCCCCCACAATGAACCATCTTGAGGGAGAACTGCACGACGAATCCGGCAGGGGGGTGTTTGCGTGTCCGGGTCTTCGGTTGACGCTGGGCAACCTCCGCGCTCAATACAGGGGACGGATCACCGTAGGGGTCCGGCCCGAGCAAGTGAGAGTGAAGCCTTCGGGCGGCGCCCACCGGGCGAAGGTGGCCTTGTTGGAACCGCTGGGAAAGGACACCTTGCTCTACCTGGATTACGGCGGCTCCCGGTTGCTCACGTCAGTCGTTGAAGGGGGCTCGGAAATCGCGGAAAAAGACTCCGTCACGTTCGACCTCAGCCCGAACCACATCTATCTTTTTGACCCCCAAGGCGCCCGCGTAGACAGGAAGCAATGAGGACCGCCCCCCCCAGCAAAACTTCTGCTTCGCCAAAGAGGGCGGCCCTGAAGGGCCGCCCTCTTTGGCAAGAAGAGTGAACGCCCGCGCAGGACACACAGACGGTCAGCTGTTTCGCGGACGCCGCGTGCAGGCCGAGCTGCAAGCTCGGCCGTGAAAAGTTTTTCGGGGGGTCCAGGGGGGCGGTTTTACAAAAATGCCCCCCTGGTTTTTTTACCCTGGCGCCTTAGATCGAAAAGGCCCCGTCCCACCAGGCCGGCTGACAGTCGCCCATGACAACGTTTCCGTCGCGCCCGATCCACAGCCGGTTGTCCATGTCGGACGCATAGTCTCCCTTAAGCATCTTGAGCAGCCAGTCACCCACCCCGCCGAGGAGCTCGTTGGCCACGCCGCCCAGGGGGTGGAACTCGTTGTCGAAGATCCAGATCTCCTTCGGGCACTTCAAGAGGTTGTAGGTCTTGAGGGCATCGACCAGGGGCGTGAGCTCGTCGAACTCGCCGTGGGCCATCAGGAAGGGACACTTGATCTTGGGAGCCGTCTCCCGAGAATGCATCTTGGAGGCCACCTCCTCATCGAATTTCTTCTCGTCGGAGTACCCGGCCATCCACATGAAGTTCGCCTTAAAGTTGGGCTGAGACTGATTGAAGATGACCTCCATGTCCCCATAACAACCCAGCGTGGTGGCCACGGCCTTGAGACGGTCGTCGGTGGCGGCGGCGAGGGTCCCCCAGTAGCTGCCCATGCTGAGCCCGTAGCCCGCAAGCTTATCTCCGTCCACCTCGGGGCGCCCTTGAAGCCAGTCCAGCCCGGCCCGTATGGCGTGGGCGTAGTTGGTGGCGTTCACCTTGTAGCCGTGCAGGAGGGTCTCTCCCTGGCCGGGCCCATCCATGGCCAGGCAGGCGATCCCCCGCGGCACGAGGTAGTTCTGGGCCATGGTGTGCCAGTCCTCTTTGAACATGTCCATGCCGGGGAAGAGGAGACAGGCCGGCGACTTTCCCGAACTCCCCGTGCCGTGGTAGACGGCGTAAACGGTCTTTCCCTCGGCCAGGAACTGCACCCGCTCCACCGGTGTGGGGTTGAATCGGGCGCACTTCTCATAGCACTGGACCATCTGCACGTGAAAGTGGGTCTTCAGGGGGTGGTCGAAGAAATAGCCATACTGGGCGCGGCCGTAGAGCTGGGCGGCGCGCCGGTAAAGGTCGCGGGCGGCGAGGCAAAACCCCCGCTCCTCGTAGTTGTTGGCCTTGCGCGCCACCTCTGCCGCCGTCAGGCTCCACGCCTTGGGGAACATCTTGGCCGCCTTGGTGCGGGAGACCACCCGGACGATGTCTGTGTGGTTGTATCCCAGCTCCTCGAAGATGCCCTCGGCCTCAGGGTGCAAGATGCTCCATCCACCCCCGGATGCCAGGAAGGCGTCCATGACCCAGCTTTGCTGTGTCCCTCTGTTGCGGACCATATTTCTCTTCTCCTTCTTATTCCGGGTAAAAGGCCGGCCACGACGGTCATGCGCCGTCCCGGCTTCCCAGAGGTGTGTTACCTTCCCCCGTCCCCGGTGAATTCTAAAATATGGATGCCCCAGTTCTTGTCGGTGATGTAGATGTAGCCGCGCCGGTCCACGAGGACGTCCTCCGTCTGACAGACCAGCTTCTTGGGCAGAAGCCCCAGGCGCTCTTTGGGGTCGGGGGGAACGTACCAGCCGATCTCCCGCGGTAGGTAAGGGTCGGTCAAGTCGTAGACGCGCAGGCCGGCGTTGAAGTAGGTGAGGTAGATCCGGTCGTCGCGGCTTTCCAGGTCGGGATGATGCTGGGGATGGTGCTGATTGTGGGGGCCGAAGCGTCCCCCCTTCTGGCAGAAGTTGCGGTAAGGGGCACCCTCAGGCGGGACCGGGATAGGAAACAGGGAGATGACCCTGGGGTTCGCCTCATTGGAAAGGTCCACCACGCAGGTGTAGTTCACGGGTTCGTCGCAGTCCTCGTTGATGGCCTCGCCGTTGATCACCGCCAGCTTGCGGCTGGGATAAGGCACCACCGTGTGGCAGCCCAGCCAGCTCCCCAGGGCCGGCCCCACGTCCAGCCGGCTCACCAGTTTCGGGACGGACAGGTCGGAGATGTCCAGGATGACCATCCCGGCCGAGCCGTAGGAGAGGTAGGCCCGGTCCCCTTCTACGTAAGGGGGACCGTGCAGGGAGACATAGGGCCCGCTCGGCTTGCCGCCCCCCGCCGTCCACTGCTCGGGCAGCGCCCAGCGCCCCGCCTCCACGGGGCGCTCCGGGTCCTGGATGTCCACGATCCGGTAGATCAGCCCCCCGTATCCCCGGGCTGCCGCGGCGCAGTGGACGTACCCACCCCCGTCGTAGTAGTTGCGGTGCGTGCCCAGGTGGCCGGTCTTGAATTGTGAAAGGCGCCTAGGCTCCCTGGGCTCGGAGACGTCCCAAGTATAGATCCCTTCGAAAAATGGTTTGGTCGGGTCGTGCCCCCACTCCTCGGAAAAGATCCTCTCCAGGGAGGTGATCATCTTCCCCTCGGCCACCTGGACTTGGAGGGTCCAGGTGTTCTCGGGTCCCTCGACGAACTTCACAAACTCGGGCCGGGAGGGGTCGGTCACATCCAGGATGCTCCACCCCGAGCACCAGAATTGTGAGGTGTAAAGGTACCAACGACCGTCCACCACCTGGAGGGCCAGCTTGAAGGCGGGCCGCTTTTCTAAATCGTGATACCCCACCAGACGCATATTCAGCGCGCGGGCCTCGTCCATCTCAAAACGCCCTTTCTGAACGCTCGGGCCGACCCTGCCCTAAAAGGGACCCCTTTGAAACCAACGAGCGGGTGGCGAAGAGGCCTACCGCTTCATCATCCCGAAGCTGAAGCCCCGGACCAAGTGCTTGTGGATGAGCAAACCGATGATAACCAGGGGGATCGTGACGCCCACCGACAAAGCCGCCTGATGCCCATAGATGCGCCCCTCGGTGGCTCCTTCGTAGCGGCTCATGGCGATGGGCAGGGTCGAGATGTCGCCGAACCCAAGCGTCAGGGCCAGCAGGTATTCGCTCCATGTCAGGATGAGGACGAACAGCAGCGTGGCCACGATGCCCGAGCGCACCAGCGGGAAGACCACCTCCCCCATCGTCCGCAGCCTGCTGGCCCCCATCAGGGCCGCCGCCTGCTCCACCTCAATCGGCACCTCATCGATAAAGCTTTTCAGCATCCAGGTGGAATAAGGCAACGTCGTCACGACGTAGAGAATGATGAGGCCGTGGTAAGTGTCCAGGAATCTCAGGCCCACCCCTTGCTCCCACCACCGGTAGTAAATCAGGATGGGCAAGGCGATAGCGATGGGCGGCACCATCCGCAGAATGAGCAGATTGAACAGCCTCTGCTCCGGCATGACCCGATAGCGCGAGACGCCGTAGGCCAGCAAGAAACCGACGGCCACAGAGAGCACCGTGGAGGTGAAGGCGATGATGACGGAATTGCCGAAGGCTGACAACGGGCTACCGACCTGGGAAGTTTGCAGTTTCTCCCGCCCGAATCCCTCCTCCTGCCCAAAGGGGTTCCACACGATGCGGTAATTGTTGAGGGTAGGCCTCTGGGGGACGAAGTGGGCCGGCCAGGCGAACCACTCCTCATTGGGCTTCAGGGAGGTGGACGCCATCCAGAAGACGGGAAAGATGGAAATGAGCGCCCACACCAGCAGGATGGCGTAACGAAAAGTCCCGAACAGGCGCTTGCGGCTCCCCGTCCTCATTGGGCGTAGATCTCATCCAGGGCGCGTTTTTCTTTCATCAGGACGCGGATGGCCACATAGACGATGGCCACGACCATGACGAGGAGCGCATAGGACATGGCGAAGCCCTTGCCCAGGTCGTTGTACTCCCAGCTTGTGAGATACAGGAGGACAGGGACCGTTTCGGTGGCCGTTCCCGGCCCTCCCTGGGTGAGCGCCTGGTTCTTGGGAAACTCGGCGAGGGCCTCCAAGAAACGGAGGATCAGGACCAGAATGATAACCGGCCGCAACAAGGGCATCTCGATCTCCCGGAAGATGCGAAATCGGGAGGCCCCCATCACCTGGGCGGCCTCGATGGGCTCCTTGGAAACCCCCGTGAGACCCGCCAGCAGAATGATGAAGACGAAGGGCGTCCAGTTCCAGACCTCGATGAAGATGAGCGACAGCGATGCCGGGACTTCCTGCGCGAGCCAGGTGACCATGACCTCCCCCGGCCACAGGTAGCTCAGGATGGTGTTGAGAGGCCCCTTCGAGACCAGGAGCATCTCGAAGGTGTAGCCGATGACGACGGGGACCATCAGCATCGGGATGATGAAGAGCATGTAGAAGATCCCCCGTCCGGCGAACTTCTCCTTCATCAACAAGGCCAGGCCAAAGCCAATTAGGAAAGATAGGAAGGTCGAGGAGCCGGCAAAGATGAGCGAGCGCGCAATCGACCACCAGAACCGGCCGTCCCCGAAGACTTCGGCGTAGTTCTCGAACCACACGAACCCGCTGGCGGCCGGATTAAAGGGGTTGAACGATCGGAAGCTCCCGTAGACCTGGAAGAGCAGGACGGGCGCCAGGAAGGCCAAGAGGAGAATGAGGGGACTCAATGCTCCCCATCTGTACAATCCTGCCCCTTTTGCAGCCATTACGCGACCCCCCCCTTCGCAGGATGAGGCTGAACCTTGACTGAAGACGGCGCCAGGTGACCGCCGTCCACGCCCCCTTGCAGAGCGCGGACGGCGGCCGGTGGTGGCCTACGTGGGCACGTTGATCTTGGATATGGCGTCCCGATACCCTTGGAGATCCGCCTTGATGATCTTCTTGCCGATCTTCCTGACTACCCTCGCCCAGGTCTCCTGGGTCTTCTTCATGGCCTGCTTGGCGTTGTGTTTGCCGAGCATGGCCTCCGCCAGGTTCTTGTCCAGGTGGTCGAAGAACTGCAGCGGCCCGCCGGTGACCAGAAGCGACACTGTCGTGACCTGGAGGTTCTGCCGGATGGCCTTCATGCCCTCCGGCGTGTAGGCCTTGATGACGGCCGGGTCCTTGAAGTGACGCGGATGCCACGGGTCGTGGAAGACGTTCTCGGAGTCCCCGACGATCCGCGTGCTGTTCTCCGGTCCGGTGAGGTACTGGCAGAGCCAGTAAGCGGCCTCGGCCTTCTTGCTGTGCCGGTTGATGATGAAGCTGCTCGGCAACGACGTGATGGAACGCTTGACCAGGGTTCCGCCCTGCATGGAACCCGGCACCTGGCCGATGACCCATTTCCCCCGGGTCGCGCTCTTCGCACCTTCGGCCGCCTGGTAGCCCCCGTCCCAGTAAGTAACGGAGAAAACGTGCCCCGAGGAGTAGTAGGGGATCATCTGCGGGGACCCCCAGTCGGTGATCTCCGGCGGGGATGACTCCTTGGTGGCCAGGTACTCTTCGGTCGCCTCCACGGCGGCGTCGGTGTCGAGATTGGGCTCGGCTTCGTCGGTGAAAGGAAAGCCCCCCTTGGAGTAGTAGATCATGAACCACCAGTAAGGGCCTCCCGTCCGCCGGGCTCTGAGATTTCCCGAGCCGTAGAAGGGCTCGGTGGACTTGACCAGGTTCGGGGTGGTCCCGAAGAACTTCATCTGGGCGTTGTAATCCTTCCAGGTCTGGGGCCAGCTCCAGGACTTGCCGAACTTGTCCTCGTACTCCTTGGCCCGCTTGTCGATGACGTCCTTACGCATGAAGGTCACGTGAACGTTCCCGTCGGTGAGGAGGCCGTATTGCTGGCCCCGGTACTTCATGATGTTCGCGGCAGGCCCGACGGTCTCGATCTTGTGCCCTCCCTTTTCCATCAGCCGGTCCAGGGGCCTGGCCAACCCGGCGTTGGCCAGGCTGGGGATCATCTCGCCGCCCAGATGGAAGACATCGATCTTCCCCGTCTTGGCCACGGCCTCCTGCATGGCGCGAGGCGGCATCACGAAGACGTTCACATCGATGGCCTTAGCGATACCGATTCCCGTGAGCCCTTTGTACTTCTTGGCCAGCTTGGTGATCTGTCCCCGGCCGTAGGCGGACCAGATCATGAAGGTCAGGTCGATGGACCTTCCCTTCGCCAGGGCCTTCCCCGCCTCCACCGCCCGGGACTCAACGGTGTCCCCCGCGGCATACGTCAGGAACGGGGGGATGGACAGGCCGCCCAGCGCGGCGGTCCCGACGGCGCCACTCGCCTTCAGGAACGTACGGCGATCGATTTCTCGGCCTTTCCGGCGCTTACGCTCAGCCATTTCTCCCTCCTCCTTTGCTCCGAACATCAGGGTCCGGCCGGACCCCACACCCGAGGGTGACCTCACACCCTCTCCGGGTCCCCTGTCTCCTTCCGCCTCTGAGGGAACCCCTTCAGCAACCGATCGAAAACCAGAGCTTTCCCCGAAACCAGGGCCTCGGGCTCTGAGCCGAAAGTAACTGCTGAGCCAAGAAAACGAGAAGAGATGACGCCCTCCTCCGGGCGCGCCGCCTCCGCCTTTTTGCGGTCTTGCAAATTTGAGTGATCAGTGTTGGAATGATGCACAATTCCCAGGGTGTTGTCAACGGTTGTTCACCGTGGTTGTTTACGTTGGCGGTTGGAGGCGGGGCGTCCCTTTTCGCCCGAACCGGGCCGGGGTATCTCTCTCCGGTTGGGTTCGGCTGGCTATCCGCTGCCGAAAGGGTCGTGCGCACGTCTGCGCAAGGCCCAATCAAACCCCTGGCTGTCTCACTTTCTTGGGGAGGTGCCCTCATGCCGATGTTCGAATTTTATCCCAAGCATTGGACCATGTCCTACCAGTTCCTGCGGCTGCTCTCCGAGGCCCACTACGAGGGGGGCGACTTCCACGAGATGCACAAAGCGGGTCGGAAGATTCCCGACGGCGACATGGAGGCCTGGTGGCGGGAGTGGCACGGCCTGGGCGAGGAGGTGGAGAAGGTCGGCGATAGCGAGCTCAAGAGAGGCCATCGCCTGACCGCCCGCTCCGCCTACCTGCGGGCCTTCAACTACTACCGGACGGCCGAGTTCTTCCTTTTGGGCGATGAGCGAAAGATCCCCACCTACAAGATATGCGCCGAGCAGTTCGAGAAGGCCGCCAAGCTGTTCGACCCGCCCTTCGAGCAGATTGAGGTGCCTTACGAGGGGTCCAGCCTGCCCGGGTGGTTCATCAAGGCCAAGGAGGGAAAGGGCCCCGCTTTCATCATGCCGGGCGGGGCGGATTCGGTAGGCGAGGAGATGTACTTCCTGGGCGGCCAGGAAGTGTTGGCACGGGGGATCCACCTCATGCTCATCGATGGCCCGGGCCAGGGGGCCGCGTTGCGCCTGCGCAACATCTTCAGCCGGCATGACTACGAGGTCCCCATCTCGGCGTGCGTGGACTTCCTCTCGGCCCGCCCGGACGTAGACCCGGACAACATCGGCCTTCTGGGGTGCAGCTTCGGGGGCTACTACGGCACGCGCGCGGCGGGCTTCGAGCACAGGGTCAAGGCCCTGGTCATCTGGGGGGCCTGCTACAACGTTCTGGACGACATCTACGACTACTACCCGGCCATCCAAAGGCAGATCCAATACCTGACGGGCTCCAAGGACGACGCCGACTGCCGGGAGAAGCTCGAGGCCTTCAACCTGGAGGGCGTGGTCGAGAAGATCCGCTGCCCGGTGCTCATCACCCACGGGGCCGAAGACAAGATCGTCCGCCCGGAGGCCGCCAAAAGGACTTACGAGGAGTTGACCGTCAAGGACAAGACCCTCCACTTCTGGACGCCCGAGACCCTGGGCGAACACCACTGCCAGCAGGACAACATCCCCAACGCCGTCCGCTTGAAGTTCGATTGGCTGGCGGACCACCTGAAATGAGGCGACCGGAGGGTGATCATGGCCCGGCGTCCAGGTGTTCAGCCGCCGACCCAGGGCAGGTCTCAGGGACACTGAGCCTGCTTAGCGATTCACCGGGCCCCGAAGCGCAGAAAGCAGCGGGAGCGGGGGGCATTTCCGCCCGGCTGCTCGAAGGCAACTCGGATCACTTCTCCCGCGTGGCCAGCATGGTGATGAACGCCAGACGGCCCAGGTCGAGGGCGCTGGCGTAGTCCAAGTCCACCATCTGGAAGTAGGCCTCCCGGCCCATCTTGAGAGCGGGCGCGGGGATCACCGTGACCTCCTCGGCATAGGCCCTGAGAGAGGCTTTCAGGTCGGCCTTGCGGACCACCCGGTTGACGAGGCCGAGGACCTTCGCCTCCTCCGCTGTGAAGGGCCGCCCGGTGTAAAAGTGCTCCAGCGCCCGCTTCTGCCCGAGTTGGCGGAGCACGGGGATCTTGGACGTCATGGGCCAAAGGCCAAAAGTTGCTTCATTATTGCCGATGCGGGCCGTGTCGGCCGCTATGGCCAGGTCGCAGGCCACGACGATGGCAGCGCCCCCGGCCAGCGCGTCTCCGTTGACGCCGGCGATGAGAGGCTTGCCCAGCGTGGGGATGGTCTTCAGGAAGGTGATCCACAGACCGGCGAAGTCGATGAACCCCTTTGGACCCAGCTCGGAGAGGAGGGCCACGTCCGCCCCTGTGGAGAAATGTTCCTCCGCCCCCGTGAGGATGACGGCCCGGACGTCGTCGTCTTCGCGCAAGGCGACCAGAGCCTGCGTAAGCTCCCGGGCCAGGGTTGGGGTCATCTTGTTCTCGGATTGGGGCCGGTTGAGCGTCAGCGTAACGAACGGGGCGTGGGCCTCATAGAGCACCTCTCGAAATTCCATGACTGAATACCTCCTGAGGAAGACCAGGGATTGGCCGGTGTTTGGGTTCCAAAATTTGCGTAACATCGTAGCCCCGATCTGAGCGAGGGTTGCGGAACCCGCGGGCCTCAGCCCGTAGCGGAGATCGGGGCGGGCCATACGGGCCGCGATTTCCGCGTGGGTGGGTGACCCTCGCTCAAATCGTCGCTACACTCGCGCTGACAATCTCCTGAGGAAGAACCGCAGATTGGCCGGATAGGCTGCGTGTCGTAAGCCTCTGCGCACGCGCTCTCCTCCCTCTGAGTGCACCGTGCGTTCCCTCAAGTTGCGGATGGCCGGAAGAGCGACGTCCCGGGAATCTGTTATTCTATACCCATAGGGGCGTATGGTGTTTTTTGACGGGGGGCGCGGGGAAATGTCCCCCGCCCTTCCGTTGCCCGAATCCAAAAGGCCCCTCCCGAAACGCTCGCGGGGGAGCTTCGGGGACCCCCGCTCATCTCAAGGAGGTTCGCTATGGTCAGGCTAGCGGCAAGGCCGGAAGCCGTCACGATAGATCTTGAGAAGACGGCCCTCATCGTCGTCGACATACAAAATGCCTTCGCCAAGAAGGGGGGGATGTTCGACCTGGCCGAATTCGACATCTCCGGCGCGGCTCCAATCATCGAGGTGAACCGCCGGATTCTGCCGGCCGCTCGAGAGGCCGGGGTCAAAGTCATCTACCTCCAGATGACCTACAAGCCGGACCTCAGCGACGGCGGCGGTCCCCTCTCGCCCAATTATCACAAAGAGCTCGGGCTCATCATGATGCGGAACCGACCCGAACTCCAGGGAAAGCTCCTGATCGAAGGCACATGGGACTGGCAGGTCGTAGATGAGCTGGCCCCCGAACCCGGAGACCTCGTCATACAAAAATCCCGCTACAGCGGATTCTGCGGAACCCTCCTCGACACACATCTCCGCGCAGCGGACATCCGTTACCTCCTGTTCACAGGCGTTGCGACCAACGTCTGCGTCGAAAGCACGGCCCGGGACGCCTTCTTCGGGGAGTTCTGGCCCATCCTCGTCGAGGACGCCATGAACAACTCGGGACCGGACTTCAACCGCCAGGCGACGCTTTGGAACTTCGAGCACGTCTTCGGCTGGGTCGCCACTTCGGAAACTCTCCTCGAGACCCTCGACGCCGCAACCAAGCGAAAGGCCATGGAGAAAGTCTCGTAAGGAATCGGATTGGCGCAAAGGGAGGCCAGGTCCTGGAGGTTCGTGGACAGGGAGTTGAACCTGAGACCCTTGACAGGGAGGGAATACTCAGCCGGAGGGGCTGAGAGGAGGACAACGTGATTGCGCGATTCCCACCTCCCTTCACGTGTGCGTTCACAATCTGGGCCTTTTTCAGAGACCGTTTCGCGTTATAATCGTCCCAATTTTCCATTCCACCGAGCCTTCTGTTCTTGCGCCGGGGGAAAGTCTTTTCTCAAGCCCAGGGAGGAGATGTCCATGCCAGTCGCCCACATCACTTTGCTCGAAGGCCGTCCCAAGGAGGCCAAGGCCAAGATTGCCGACGAGGTTGCCGAGAGTATCTCCAAGCACGGCGGAGCCCCCAAGCAGGGGATCATTGTCATCTTCCACGATGTCACCCAGGACGACTGGGCGACCGGAGGGGTTCTGTTCAGCGATCGGCAGGCGGCCGCCCCCAAAACCTGACCGGGACGGCCAAAGACCGTTCCGGTTGGATGTTGCGGGGCAAGCGAGGCCGGGAGGTATCCTCGCCGCCGTACGCGCTGAGGAATTCGCGACTCGAGGGGGAGAAGAACGCGCTGAGCTTATGGCGAAGCATCATCCAGGGAACCCACAGGAGGAGAGGGGATGGCGAAAAAACCCGTCGCCGTAGCGGTTGTTGGAATCGGATGGTGGTCGACCCCCATCGCCCGGGCCGTCCACGAGAACCCCAAGTTTCGCCTGGCCACCTGCTTTACCCGAAGCCCGGAGAAGCGGAAGGCATTTGGCGAGACCTACGGCTGCGGGCAGTCGGAGAGCTACGAGGCAGTCGTCGGGAACCCCGAGGTGGAGGGGGTTATTCTGACCACGCCGAACTCGGGCCACGGCCAGCAGACCCTGCAGGCCCTGGAAGCCGGAAAGCACGTCTTCGTAGAAAAACCCCTCACCAACACCATCTCCGAGGCAAAGGAGGTGGCGGCGGCTCACAAAGGCTCAGGGCTAACCCTCATGACAGGCCACTGCTACCGGAGGGCAGCCGGTCACCGGGCCGCGCGCCGGCTGGCGGACGAGGGCCGGCTGGGAAAGCTCATCATGGCCGAGTGCAACTTCAGCGTCGGCGTCGGCGCCAGCCTCACCCCCGACAAGTGGCGCTACTTCGACGCGGAGTGCCCGGGGGGTCCCCTGACGCAGATCGGGATCCATCACGCCGACACCCTGGCCTACCTTCTCGGGCCCATCCGCCGGGTGAGCGGAGTGTTCAGCAAGCTGGACACGCCGGCTGAAGTAGATGACGTCCACATGTCGCTGGTGGAGTTCGAGTCCGGCGCCCTGGGATACATGGGGTGCAGCTTCGCTACCCCCCTCGTTTACACCTTCAACCTGTTCGGCACCAAAGCGAACCTCTACATGGCGACGGACCGGACGGACCCTGCAAAGACCGAGGAGCTCGACCGGGCAACCGAGATCTACCTCCAGGAAAAGGGCAGTCCGGATCGTATCCCCGTCGAGCTGAAGCTGGGGGATATGGCGTACGAGGAGATGGATGAGTTCGCCGATTGTATCCGCACCGGGAAAGCCCCCGAGACGGGTGTCGCCGAGGGCGTTCGAGCCTCTGGGTTCGTCCACGCGACCATCCGGTCGGCCCGCGAAGGACGGCCCGTAGAGCTGGCCGAACTCATCGGCGACATACCCCTGTAGCGCTGGAGGCCTCAAGCGGAGGGCGCTTTTTGAAAGGCGCCCCCCCACACCCCCCCCGCAAAACTTTCATTTCGCGATAGAGTGCCGCCCCTTTTGGGGTGGCACTCTATCGCCTAAGACTGGCGTATTGGCCGGATGCTGCGGCTGCCGAAGGCAGACGGGCATCTGGCCAAAAACATCGGCCACCGAAGGCGCACAGACAACCGACCCACCCAACCCCACATCCAACCCAAAGCAGGCCCGGCCACGCAGTGCCGGGCCGTCAAAAGTTTTCCGGGG
>JBHIBA010000005.1:0-45819 GCA_046758845.1 Nitrospinota bacterium | reverse complement strand
TCAGTGTGGAAAGCGTGCAGGGTGAAGGCACGACTTTTCTCGTGGACATCCCCGCTAAGGAGGAGCCAAATGGCAAGAATTCTTGTAGTCGATGACGAGACGAAGGCTCGCAAACATCTCACAGCCTTCCTGACCGCAAAAGGGCACGAGGTGAAGACCGCCAGGAGCGGCGGGGAGGCGCTGGACAAGCTCAAGACCTTCCGGCCCCAGCTCGTCCTCCTCGACGTTCGGATGCCGGGCATAAATGGCATGGAGGCCCTTGAGCAAATGAAGCAGCTGAACCCGGACGTTCGAGTCATCATGGTCACGGCTGTCGACAGCATTGAGAACGTCCAGCACGCGATTCAGACAGGAGCCGACGATTACATTACCAAACCCGTCGACCTGCATTACCTGCAGAACAGCATCTTGGTTCAGCACCTTGACGGCGCCGGGGATGAGACTGAGGAGGCTGGCAAGGCGGTGAACGCGGTTGACGGCTGCCCGACGGCGGCAAAGTAAAGTCCTTGCCCGAGTCCAGCGGGCACGGAGCCGGGTCCAGGTTGCCCACGGCAACCCCTTTCCAGACGGCTGGACTGGAAAGGCCCGCGCCCTCCACCGGGGTTGCGCGCCCGAAGGGGAACACTGCCCTTCACCGACGGGGATGGCGAGCGCGCCCCGTTCCTCCTTTCCCGGACCATGGCGCTCCGGCGGCTCCTGGCCGGGCGGTTCTGGAGGTGAGGGAGGCGGGGGATCCTGGCGACTCGAGAGCGGGCAGTCGTTTTCCGCGTCGAATGGAATCTTTCAAATAAGGAGCAGCACGTTCAGATCTCTGCTCCATCGGACGCCCGGCCCGTGGGAGACGCCCCGTGGGATGCCCCCACGGCCGGTTGTCTGAACCTGCGGGTTAAATCCCCCGCTTGGGGAAGAGCTTCGGCAGGAACTCGTTCGTGTACAAGTCTTCCGCCCTGGGGCGGGATTTGAGCTTATCGCCCATATACTTGGCGATGATGTTGAGGGTCTTCTCCATCTTCTCCTTCACGATGAAGCCGATGCCGTGTTTTTTGGCGTTCTCTGTCATCAGCAGGTCAATGGCGATGTCCAGTTGCCTGCGGGCCAGATCGGGGCTGATGGCGGGAACGTACTTGCGGTAGAGTTTGATGGTTTCGGACGGATTCTCCACCGACCAGGCCCAGGCCTTGATCATGGCCGCCACTACGCGTCTCACCTGATCGGGATTGTTCTTGATTCGGGTGTCCTGCGTCGCAAAGCCGTTGGAGTAGATGTCCACGCCCCAGTCGGGGAAAGCGATGGCGTTGATCTTCTTTCCCAGCTTGGCGGCCTTGTCGAAGAGCGGGGGGCCGTCGGTGACGTAGTTGGTGATGGCGTCCACATTTCCGGAAAGCAGACTCGGCGGCTTGGCGGCGGGGGTGATGGTCACCCAGATGATGTCCTTGTCCGGGTCCAGTTTGTTGGCCCGGGCGAACGCCGGGAAGATCGTCCGGATGGCGTCGCCGACGGGAGCGCCGATCTTCTTGCCCTTGAGGTCCGCGGGCTTGGTGATGCGGCTCTTCGACAGAGAGTAGATGACGTGGGGCAGTTTGTCGTGGATGACCGCCAGTAACTTCACCTTCGCGCCGCGGCCTTTGCCGATGATGACCGACCCCGAGTCGGCGAACCCGTAGTCCGTCGATCCCGCCGCCACGTCCTTCACCGTCGTCGAGGACCCAAAGCCGCGGTTGATGCTCACTTCGATGCCGGCCTTCTTGTAGAAGCCTTTGTCGATCCCCATGAAGAACGGCGAATGCTTGCCGTTGAGGATCCAGTCCATGGCCATGCTGATCTTCTCGGCCCGCGCCGACGTCGGAACGGCCAGCAGGCCGACGAAGGCCGGGATGGATATCGCGAGTTGAAAAATACGCTTCATCCTCATTCCTCCTCAATGGATGGTTTGCCGACCGATACCTTTGCCAGGGCCCGGCGACACGAGAAGACAACCCAAATCTGACTGCACCCCTTGCGAACCAATGGACGCCTTCTTGCCAGACTTCCCTTCGGTAAGTTCAGCGGTCTTCGGGAGCGGATAGCAACTCTACGCGACCGGACGACCTCACGTCAAGACGTTCCGGGTCCCGCCGGGCTGTGCGATGGTTTTGCGTTTGCGCAGAGGCGCCCCGACCGAACGGCGCGCGCTACGCCTCGACCTCGACGCCCCGCCAGAACGCGACCCGATCCTTGATATGGGCTGCTTTCTCCTTGGGTTCAGGGTAATACCAGGCGGCGTTCTCATTGACTTCCCCGTCCACATCCACGTGGTAGTAGCTCGCCGTGCCCTTCCAGGGGCAGACAGTCGTGTGGTCGCTCGGCTTGAAGTGCTCGCGCCTCACGGATTCCGGCGGGAAATAATGGTTTTTCTCGACGACGACGGTGTCGCCGCTCTCGGCCAGAAGTTTTCCCTTCCATGTCGCCTTCGCCATTTCTCTTTCCTCGCCAGTTTACATTCGCGGGAATCGGAGTGATGCCTTTGCCGATAAATCCAAGACCGTCTTTATCGGAACATCCTCCATCCGTCGCCCAGGACGATGTCGAATTGCCCGATGAGGGCCTCTTTCTCGTGGTTTGGCAGAGGCTTTAAGGCCGCGATCAGCGAACGGCGGGCCTCCGCGTTACCAACGCGGTTCAGGAGGAAATCGGTTTTGTTTAAGGGTTCCCCCTCGACGTACATCTGCGTGGTCAGCCGACGGGAGCCCTTTGCGCTGACGGCGAAGTGGATATGCGGCGTCCGTCCGGGATAGGGGACGGGCTTGATCGCCCGAAAGCGGTAGCGGCCTTTATCGTCCGTCACGGTCCGGCCATAGCCCTGAAAATTCGGGTCACGAGGCCCGCGGCCCGGATCCAGCGAATGGATGTAACGGCCGAGGGAGTCGCATTGCCAGATCTCGATGCGGGCGCTGCGCACCGGCCGGCCGTCAACGTCCCTGATTCGGCCGAAAATGTGCGTGATCCGTCCCAGGGCCAATTCCGATCGTCCCTCAACGGAGACCAGATCGTTGTCCTTGTCCAAAGGCAAAACGTCAGGATAGAAAGGACCCTCGCCCTGGGGCGGCGTGGGCCGCAACTTTGTGGCGCCCAGGACATTGGCTGGCAAGCCGACCGCCCCTGCAAGGATCGCGCCTGTGGACATAAGGAAATGGCGTCGAGAGATGGGGTTTGTTCTTGTCACCCTTGCATTCATTGTCCTGGCCCCCTATGAGTGAAGATTACTCAAGCGACCGAAATCCCTTGGGATCGCTCTTCTCCTCTTCGGCGGCTATAATTTACAAGAACAAAGAGAGATATGGAAAGATTCCGCTGGATCGAGATTCATATGATGTCCAAGTCGTTGGAATAAGGGATCGGCGGGTTGCTGGCGAAGGTCTTATCGGCGGCCGTACTCGGCATCGATGCGTACGAGGTGGAGGTCGAGGTAGACCTCTCCCCGGGCCTCCCGGCCTTCACGACGGTCGGCCTTCCCGATGCGGCGGTCAAGGAATCCCGCGACCGTGTGGCCGCCGCCATCAAAAACACCGGCTTTCAGTTCCCCCTGAAGAAGATCACCGTCAACCTCGCCCCCGCCAACGTCCGGAAAGAAGGGTCGGCCTTTGACTTGCCCATCGCCGTGGGCATCTTGCGCGCCTCGGGCGTTGTGTCGGGCGGGCGCCTGAGCGGCGCCGTCCTTGTGGGAGAGCTCTCCCTGGATGGACGGGTCAAGGCCGTTAAGGGGGCGCTTCCCATCGCCGCGGGCCTTCGGGCCGATAAAGGCGCCACCGCCCTGATCCTTCCCCGAAAGAATGCGCCCGAGGCCGCCGCGGTGGCGGGCGACCTCCCCGTCCTGGCGGCCGACACGCTCCCCCAGGTGATCGGATATCTGAACGAAGAGCAGGACCTGGACCGGGTCGACGTGGACCCCGAGGCGGCCTTCGGCGCGACCCGAAGGTACGACGTGGACCTGTCCGAGATCCGGGGACAGCAGCACGCCAAGCGGGCGATGGAAGTAGCGTGCGCAGGCGGACATAACATCCTGATGATCGGCCCCCCGGGGGCGGGCAAATCCATGCTGGCCCAGCGCATCCCGACGATTTTGCCGGAATTGACGCTGGAGGAGTCCATCGGGACGAGCAAGATCCACTCCGTTATGGGCCTCATGGGCGATGGCGCGCCTCTGGTCTCCACGCGGCCTTACCGGTCGCCCCATCACACCATCTCCGACGCGGGCCTCATCGGAGGGGGCAGCTTCCCCATGCCCGGCGAGGTGTCCCTGGCGCACAACGGGGTCTTGTTCCTGGACGAGCTTCCCGAGTTCCGGCGCAACGTCCTGGAGGTCCTGAGGCAGCCGTTGGAGGAGGGCGTGGTGACCATCTCCCGGGCCACGGCTTCGGTCTCGTATCCGGCCCGGTTCATGCTGGCTGCGGCCATGAATCCCTGTCCCTGCGGTTATTGCGGCGACTCGGAGCGGCCCTGCACGTGCACGCCGCTGAAGATCCGCAGCTACCGCTCACGGGTGTCCGGCCCGCTCCTGGACCGCATCGACATTCACATCGAGGTTCCCCGCGTCCCGTACCGGGAGCTGTCGGCGGAGACCGGCGCGGAAGGGAGCGAGGAGGTGAAAGGGCGGGTCAACCGCGCGCGGGCCGTTCAGCGGGAGCGGTTCAAAGGGAAGAAGGTCTTTTGCAACGCCCACATGGGGGTGAGGCACATCAAGCAGCACTGCGAGTTGGGCGAATCGGAGAAAGGGCTTCTGGAGACGGCGATGGAGCGTCTTGCGCTTTCCGCCCGGGCCTATCACCGGATCATCAAAGTCGCCCGGACCATCGCGGATTTGGCGGGGGAGGAGAAGATCACCACGGCCCACCTGGCCGAGGCCATCCAGTACCGCTCACTGGATAGAGAGGTTCCGGTCTGAGGGTTCTCCGGCGAATTCATTGGCATGGGTTGTCTCACATCTATCTGGACCCATTCAGACGGTCTTTTCTTTCCGGGCGGGTTTTTTTCCGACTTCCCCCGGGCCGTCCCGGAGGTTCTGCGTCAGCCTCTGGAAGAGAGGATGCCAAGTATCTTCTGACTCATCGTCTCCCTTTCGTACACATCATGACTTTGTCATCTGATGAAAGACGAGCGAGAAGATCCACCGGTGTCGTTGGGCCGGGCGGGTTGCTGCGCGAGAAGCGTCCAGGATGGCGCCGGACCTTCACGGGTCAAAGGGGCTGCCGCGAAACACCTGTCCCCTTTTCCGCAAGAAGTCGGTCGATGTGCGTTTCCGCCTGAGGGCTTTGCCAATTTCGGGGCCCCACGGCGAACGCTGCGATGCGGCCGATCCGGTCGATGAGAAAGCTTTCCGGGTGGCCGGTGATCCCGTATGCCTGGCTGACCTCGTCGCGGGTATCCAGAAGGGCGGGAAACGTCCAACCCCTTTTCTTCATTGAGTGGGCAACCACCCCTTTGATCTCGCCCACGTTCACCGCGAAGAATGCAAAGTCTTTGTTGGAGCGGTGGGCTTCATAGAGCCGCTGGATGGAGGGACCCTCCACCAGGCAGGCCCGTCACCAGGTGGTCCGAAAGCTGAGGAAAACCACCCGGCCTCGGAGATCGGAGAGACGGACCCGTTTCCCATCCAACGCGGGCAAGGAAAATTCCGGTGCTGGCTCTCGGGTCTTGGGGATGGTGAAAAAGAGGCGGTACCCTTCCTCCGTCCGCCGGAAATCCGAGGACTTTTTCAGGGCCACCTTCCCGAAGAGAACCAGGATCAGGGCGGCCACAACGGAGACCGCCGCGATGAGACCCGCTCGTCTCATTTTGGCTGAAGCGGCGCCAGCGTCTTCCAGTCCAATCTTCGTCAGACCAGAGGCCCGGGCCCGAGGTCCGGCCTCTTGTTTGTCCATTTCTCTCATCTTTTGGATCCGCCCAACTCCACGCCGCAGAACGGGCAGTACCGGGCTCCGGAAGGCACCCGTCCATCGCAAACGGGGCAGGATAAAGGCTCGCCCTTAGCTGGACGGGTCCCTTCGCGAAGCTTGCTGACCTCTTGTTCGATTTCATCCAAGAGAGATGCCTCTTGCCCTCGTTCGTCCATTTCTCGGTACAGGGCGAAGACCTCCTTCTCAAACCGGGCGCGAAGGAGCCGGTGGTCCCGCGACGAGAGCTTTCCCGTTTGAAGGTCGAAGTCCACATCCTTGATCGCATCGATCAATGCAGCCCTCCTTCTCTCCAGGTCGAGGGAGGCGTTCTCGTCTATCTCGAAAACCTCCTGGAGCGAGCGAGGATCGGGCTTCAATAGGGGTATGCTCACCAGGCCGACCACCGCGGCGACCATCAAGGCGCCAAACAAAAAGACCATCGCCCCTTTCCTCCTCAGCCCGACTCGGCCAAATCCCTCTCCAGCCGCTCGACTAATTCCTTCTCCGTGCTCGGGTCCAACCGGCGTCCCGACGGGGCACATTCTTCTGCCTCTTCCCTGGGGAAAGACCTCTTCCACCTCCGGAGAACCGCAAATATGCCGACCCCTCCCACGAGAATTGCAAGAAACGGGAGGATCCACGCCAACAGATTGAAGCCCCGTTTGGTGGGGGCGGCCAGAACCTTTTCCCCGTACTGCTCCACGAAATAGGCCAGGATGGCGGCCTTGTCTTTTCCCTGAGCAATCTGCTCTTCGATCAGCCTCTTGGCGGGAACGGCCCAACCCTCCATCTCGCAGACGCTCAGCACCTTTCCGCAACCGCAGAGACAGATAAGGTCGCGCGCGACCTCTTCGAGGGTAAGGGCTCGCGGTCGCCCCGCCACCCAAAAGAACGCCAGGACGGCAAGGGCCATCGTCACCATCCGACGTCTTTTCCCGCTACGCATGGGCCACCAACTCAGCTTTTCGGCCCCTCGGTTGGACCGGCCTGGAGGGGATTTTCCGGTCAGGCCACATCACGACGAGAGTCCCCAGGGACAGCACGCCGCCACCAATCCAAATCCACTTGACCAGGGGATTGAGGAGGACCTGAAAGGAGGCCGCCCCCTTCGCGTCCAACGCCCCTAGGACGACGTACAGGTCTTCCTTGAGAGTAGAGCGAATAGCGACCTCGGTTGTCGGCTGATCGGTCCCTCGGTGAAAATTCTTCTCGGGCTTGAGCAGTCCCAGTGACCTCCCGTTCTGAGAGACAGCGAGGCTCGCCTCCGCTACATCCATGTGTCCCCTCCGATACCAGGCGAAGTCCTCGTACGTCAGGGTGTAATCCCGGATGGTCATGGATTCCCCCTTGTTCACAAACGCCTTCTTTTCCACCGTGAAGGCGCGCCCCGACACGCCGACGAAGATCAGGATCAGGCCGAGGTGGATGATGTATCCCCCGTAACGACGTTTGTTTTTTGCGACGAGGGAGAGGAAGGCCCTGGCGTAGCCCGACTCGGAGATAGCCGCACGGGCCCGCGTCCCCCGGTAGAATTCGAGAGAGATGATCGACGCGACGAAGACGGAGAGCGTGAAGGAGACAAAGGCGTAGAGATCCCTTACACCCAAAACGAATGTCACGGGGATCGAGGCGATGCCGATGGCTGCGGGCAAAAGAAAGTTTTTCCTGAAGTTTTTGGAGGAGGCCTTCCGCCAGGCGATAAGCGGGCAGATCCCCGTCAGCAGCAGCAGGGCCAGGAAAATGGGGATGGTCACCCGGTTGTAGAAGGGAGGACCGACGGTGATTTTCACACCGCGGACGGCTTCCGAAACGAGGGGAAAGACGGTTCCCCAGAAGACGGCGAAGGCCGCTCCCACCAGCAACAGATTGTTGAAGAAAAAAGAGCTCTCCCGTGAGAGCAGGGATTCCATCTCGTTGGCGCTTCTCAGCCCATCCATCCGCGAGAAAAGCAGAGAAAGGGAGGCCGCAAGGACCAGGCCCAGAAAACCCAGAAAGACAGGCCCCACCGACGATTGCGCGAAGGAATGGACCGAGGAGAGAATACCGCTGCGGGTCAGGAAGGTTCCGAATATCGAAAGGGCAAAGGTGATGATAATCAGGGACATGTTCCAGACCTTGAGCATGCCCTTCTTCTCCTGGATCATGACGGAGTGCAGGAAGGCCGTTCCCGTGAGCCAGGGCATGAACGAGGCGCTCTCCACCGGGTCCCACATCCAGTACCCGCCCCAACCCAGTTCCGAGTAGGCCCACCAGGCCCCGAAGAGGTTTCCGATGGTCAGGAAAAACCAAGAGAAGAGGGTCCACCGTCGCGTGCTCCGGATCCAATCGGCGTCCAGACGCCGGGTGATGAGGGCCGCGATGGCAAACGCGAAGGGGATCGTGAACCCGACGTAACCCAGATAGAGCGTCGGCGGGTGGAAGAACATGCCCGGATTCTGAAGGAGCGGGTTCAGTCCGCGCCCGTCGGCCGGAGGAAAATCGGACTCGCGAAACGGATTGGCCAGGAAGAGGAGAACGGCCAGGAAGAAGAGAGTGACCCCCATCAGGATGGCCACGACCCAGGGCATGAGGACTCTGTTTCGACGCCGGTTCTGATGCGCCACCGCCACGGCGAAAAGGGCAAGCGCCCAGACCCAAAACAGGAGCGAGCCGTCCTGGCCGGCGTAGAAGGCCGAAAGGGTGTAGGCCAGCGGAAGGTCCCGGCTCGAATAGGAAGCGACATACTCGAGGCGGAAGTCGCGGCTGAGAAAGGCGTAAATGAGCAGAATCGAGGCGATGGTCAGCAGCCCTCCCACCGCCCAGACCGCGCGCTCGCCGCTCCGCACCCACTCGGCCTTCTTGTCCTTGGCCCCCCAAAGGACCATCAGGCCCGCGTAGGCGGAGGCGAGCGCCGCAAGCGCAAGAGAAAAGGAGCCCAGGCTGGGCACGGCTCACCCTCCCTCTTCAGGAGTGGCGTCAATGGGTGTCTTGTTCCGGCGGTTGGAGTCCGCATCCCACGAATGATTATAAAGATGCTCGATGTACGCAATTACATCCCAAATTTCTCTGTCGGTAAGTGTGTTTTTCCACGGTGACATAGCCGTATTGGGTCTGCCGCTTGCGATCGCCTCATAATGGTCAACTCGTGAGCGCATCGTCATATACTTGAGATCAAGAAAGCTAGTCGGCCGAGGCTTGAGGGACGGTCCAGCCGGCCCTTTCCCATCCCCATTTTTGCCATGGCAAGATGCACAGTATTTTTTGTAAAGCACTTCGCCATTCTTGACCGAGAATTTCTTTGTAGGATATGGATGGTTATGCTCGACTTTGTGTCCCTCATGTGCGAAAGCGGCAAACGTCCAGGCAGATCCGAGAGGGACTACGACCATAAGAACGGAGCAGAGTTTCCGGAGTCTCCTCATTTTTCCTCGTCCTTTCCTTTTTTCGCGCCCCAAAGGACTGTCAGGCTCCTGTAGAAGAAAATGAATACAGCAAGCGCAAGGGAAAAAGACCCTCGGGTCGCCGCGCATCACCCTCCCACGTTGAGGAATTGATTCCTTGCCCAGGGACCCGCGACTTCCGGCAGGCGCTGGTCATTCATGGGTCTGTCACCCCTCAGACCTCGAAGCGTTCGTGCGGGCCGACCACCTTCCGCGCGTCCACGACGACGCGGCCGTCCGGCGACTTCGTGACCTTGTAGAAATCGAGCGGCCGGGGCGCAGGCCCAGCGAGAACCCTCCCCCACCCGTCGAAGACGCTCCCGTGGCAGGGGCAGCGCGAGCGCAGGATCTCAGGCGGCGCCCCCGGCGGGCCCATGAAAGGACCGATCACGCACCGCAGGTGCGTACAAATGGCCGTGCAGGCCCGAAACCCGCCCTTCTCCCGAAAGAGAAAGAGCTTCTTTTCCGGGAAGAAGGCAATCGATCCGACGGGATACTTCTCAGGCGGGTCGAGCTTGAAGACGTCCTGTCCTTCATAGACCACGTTCGGAAACAGGAAGCGGACGTTCGCCAGGATCGGCCCAATGAGCGAGACCAGGAAAGAGGTCCAGCCCAGACCCAAGAGGAAACGGCGGCTCGGAGCCCGCTCGTCCAGGGATGCGGTGTCGGCCTGATCAACCATCTTCGACGCACTCCTCCTGGAAAGAGAAGTTTTCCGGGGCTACGGCCCCCGTTGGGCGCTGCTGGGCGCACGAAGAGCACCGGATGGATCGCTCGTCATAGTTCTTCCCCCCTATTCGGAACAGCGTTATCTGCGCCCGGAACCCGGTCCAAGTCAGGTTGGGCGCGAGACGTAAACTTTCCCTCCTTTTTTCGCGACGACATAGCGGGGAAGAGGGCGCGGGGGCGGACCGGCGATGTTCCTGCCGGAAAGGTCGTAATGGCCGTTGTGACAGGCGCACCAGATGTGCTCAAGGTCCTCACGGTATTGGACCGTGCACGCCAGGTGGGTGCAGATGGCGCTGAAGGCCCGAAATTCTCCCGAGGGCGTCCTGATGAGGATGGCGGGCTGGTTTCCGAACCGGAAGATTTTTCCCGAATTAGGTTTCAGCTCCCCCGTCTCGGCCGCCACAACCTCCGTGACCCGGGCCACGAGGGCTTTGGGCGGATTGACGAATCGGAACACCGGATAAAGTATCGTGGCAAACAGCGAGCCCAGCCCTGTTCCCATCAGCGAGTTCAGGAACCTGCGTCGGGTGCCTTTCCTGCGGCAGTCCATCGATGACCACCTCCTTCTGTCCCCCGACCCATCGGTTCTATTGACCTCTGTTCGGGGAGCTCGGGAAGCGAACTCACCTTCGCCTCGGAAATCTTTCAACCAGGAATAGATGCACCGGGCGTGCCACAATGGGATCTGCGCCTCATGCTGGTTGGAATTCCTAATCTCCCTTAAATCAATTGGTTTTGGGTGGAAGAAAAAGATGGGCCAGACGGGATGGTGAAATGACACCCGGGACGATTCAATTTTTCGCGATGCGGACGCCCATTGCGCAGAATTTACGCGGCGAGAAACGGGGACGAGACCGCCAAGAGCGCGCCGGCTGGATTCACATCGCGGGTCCATCGCGCGGTGGGAAGTCCGATGCCCAGCTGCCGTATTTTCCCGAGTCCTCTGCTCTTTCAGCCAAATTTCCGGTCGATGGCCTCCTGAATGGCCTCGGGCGAGTATCCCTTTTCATGAAGTTTGGACGCATACAGCGCCTCGTTGACGCAGGTCCCTCACGTGGAGGCATGCGTGACCGTGAAGCACGTGAGCAGGGTCTTGTGTCCGTGGCCCTCTTTGCATCGGCAATAGCAATAGAGCCGATCGAAGACCTCCGGTGTTCGGCTGGCCGCTGCATAGGCCTCGTGAACCCTTCCTACGAAAAGGCTGGCCGGAAGAACAGGCCTTCGCTCTATAAACCTCCAGGCTCGGGTGGGTCCGCGGGCCTCCGCCCGCAGTCCCCTGGCAGCGTCCACCTCAATGGTCCGGGTGAATCGGTAGTAGGAGTAACCCCCGCCGAAGCCGACTACGGCGAGTCCGAACACGACGCCCCACATCCATGATCGCCCCTGTTCTCTCTTGGCTGGAACCTTCCGGGGTTGGAGCCTGTTTCGTCGGCGCCTTTTCCTTGATTTCCCCATTTTCCCGTCCTCCGTTTCGGGGTGGATACTCAGTTCGCGCTGGAATTTTCCGGGTACATTCGGGCAGAGGGATTTGTCAAACAGGCTCTATTGTTCGGCGAACATCCCGTGTCCGCCGCCCTCCATGAGCCGAGGTCGCAGGTGTCCTCGCTCTCGCACGGACTGCTACGTCGGGCGTCGCCAATTTCAGGGGTGAGCGGTCAGGTCTGCCAACCCAGATGACGCCCAGCAGGGTGACCCCGATGCCCAGCAGTTGACGGGCGGAAAGCGGTTCACGATAGATCAGAAACGCGAGCGCAACCGCGAAGACCGGCGTCAAGAGAGTCAACCCGTTGAGATGGATCAACTCGCCCCTGCTGACGAGACGGAACCAGCCCCACGAAGCTCCTGCCGAGCCGATGATACCCAGGAAGACCAAGCCAGCCGCGAACTTCGGCGTCCATACCAACGTCTCCCCGGTTTCCAACGCCAAGGACATCCCCAACAGCGGGAGCGCGCCCAGCGCGTATTGCCAAGCCGTGGCTGTCAATGCATGCACCCGAGATCCGAGGTGCTTGATCACAAGGCTTCCAACTGCAAGCCCAAGCGCCGCCATGAGCCCCATTGCGGCCCCTTCTGTCCTCCAGGATCCTCCGGTTCCAACAGACATCGTCAACGCGACGCCTATCGTGCCGAGGATGACTCCGAAGCTCCGCTTTATGGTCAAGGTCTCGTGGAATAGAAGGGCCGCGAGTGGGGCGACGATCAGCGCTTGACTGTTGGCCAAGATGGCCGGAATCGTGGCCCCGGCGCCTCTGACGCTGAGAAACATGCCAGCAAGCCCCAGTGTGGTGTTCGTGAGTCCCAGGAGCGCGATCCAGCCCCAAGTGCGAGGTGGAGGCAAAAGCCGTCCCGTACCGGCTGCAACAGCCAGAAGGGGGATTCCTCCAATAACCGCTCGCAGCGCTGCGTAGAGTAATGGCGGAGCGTCGGCTTGGCTCGCCTTGATGACGACGAAGCAAGCACTCCATGTGAGGACGACGAGGAGCACCGCCGCCGTCTGGTTCAAGTCGCTGAATGAGCGCGATCCGATCATCGTCGAATCCGATTCCGTGCATCAATACATGCTTTGCACATCGGGGGCTCTCTCGTCCGGAGTGTCGCGGCACCGACCGACCTTCTCCAACAGGACCAAGAAACCGCGCGCCCGACGGGCTCCTTCCGCCAAAGCCCCCTCCCGCTTGAGTTCGTTCATCTGGAAACTCCTTTCTCCATGCATCATGGATCAATCGAGTGTCCAACAAAACCCTAGGGCGGGGGAAGTCTAATCCGTCTTTTCCTCGAATTTCCGGTGAGATAACAACTGGTTCCAGTCTTCCCACTTGGGGAAGAACATAGGGACATCTGCACGGTAAACTCGATATTGATTTCCGAATTCTTCGAGCATTTGTCCCTCTTCCTTCTTCGCAAGCCGGTAATAAGCCCACGCGATGACCGGAAACAGGATCACAGTGGGGATCGTCGGCCAATGGATCAATTGGCCGAAAATCGCCAGGAAGATGCCAGTGTATTGGGGATGGCGGACCAGGGCATAGAGACCCTCCGTGGCAAGCCGCCCCTCCTTGCTGGCCAGATAAACCTCCCTCCAACCTTCCACAAGGAGGGAAAAGCCCAAGAACACGAGGGTGTATCCCACCAGCATCTCAACCATGGCCCCCAGGTCTCCCCATCCAAAGAGCGTTGCCCAGAGATGGCCGCTCCGGTGCAGCCACGGGATCTCCAGGCCAAGCCAGCCGGTGAGCAGATAGATCGTCAGGGGAAATCCATACATCTCCGCATACAGTGCAATGATAAAGGATTGGATCAAGCCCGCCCGCGTCCATTCCTTCCAGCCCTTCGGCGCCACGTAGCGGTAGAGGACCCACGACACGATAACGACCATCACCGCCGTGAGTCCCCACGCGCCCCCGGCAGGTATTCCGGTCTCCATGATTTTCTCTGGCCTTCCCTTTTCCTTCCTATTGGGAGTGGCAGGCTGAGGACCGAACCGTCTAGTGGCCAATCATCTTCTAGCCGGTGATATCCAACGCACGGGAAGCCGGCTCAACGACCAGGACAAGGTCGCGGAATCCAACGATTAGGACCTCCTCTCCGGGTTCGACAGGCACATCACTCCTGGCAAACCAGACCTCGTTGCCGTACTTGACTTTCCCTTCCTGATCGAGCGCCGTCAACGTACGGCAGGTCTTCCCGATCATCCCCTCCTTTCCGGTCACAACCCTCGCAGTCATTGCCCGGAATACCAAGAAGTAAAGGCCCGCGGACAGGAGGAGCACGATTGAATAAAGAGGCAGGGCCAAACGGAGGGGGAACAACGGGAAAAGAACGAGGCCCAGAATTGGCATGGCCAGGACAATGTGACACATGAAAGGCGCTCCTCCCTGTGCTCTCAAGAGACTCCTCTGCCGGGGCAAATCCGGCGGACTCACTGCGTCAAGCGGTTAAGACACCATCCCTGCCGCCCTGAAACCATCATCGGCGTGGTGCGGGCGGTTCCCATAGCCTGCCTGCAAGGTCCGGCGCCGAACTCAATCCCCCGGCGGCTATCAATCGTCCGCAGCCAGGTATTTCTCCGGGTCGGCCGCGAAGGCCTTCATGCAGCCCTCCGCGCAGAAATAGTACATGCGGCCTTCGTACTCGTAGCGGTATTGTGCCGTGTCCTCATCCACTTCCATTCCACACACCGGATCTGTCGCCATAGCCTTCCTCCCGCGAAACATTCTCGTTGTAGAGTTGCGTACCCACCCTCCGTGGGTCGATCCCAGCCGGATCTCCTTATCCGTGACCGTGCCCCCTCATCATCAGGAGATGGAGAACTGGACAGGCCAACATGATGAGCAGGAATACCCAGAGTCCGGAGATCCATCCTGCGAAATAAAGTCCCAGCCCGAGCCCCACGGGAGCCGCGCAGCAGAGAATCATCCAAAGCGGAGGCTTTTCCTTCATGGGGCGGCTCCTGTTGGTTGAAGAATTCCCTCTTCTCTCGTTCGAGCGGTTCTTTGCGTTTCTTTTTCAACTTTTTCGAGTTGCCCCACTTTCATGGCGCAGGGGGCGGTCTGGTCGTCCACGTTGCAGCACTTCCTCAACACCACCACCGTCATGAGACCGTGCCAGAAAGAAACGATCTGCGAATGAGGACAATCATGAAAGGGGCGTTCGCTCGAGGGGATGAAGGGCCATTTCGCCAGATGGTTGAGAAGCAGGGCGTAATAGCGCCCCTTCAGTTCCGCCGGGATCGAGGAGAAGGCATAGATCACGAAACCGTCATCCTTGATCACCCTCAGAAATTCCCTCACGCCCGCCTTGGGGTCATCCAGGTGCTCAAGGGCCCATGCGCTGACGACCACATCGACGGAACGATCCGCAAGGGGGAGGTGGTTCAGGTCTCCCCGTATCCAACTCACTCTGCGGTCTGCGATCTTCAGTTGCGCCCGGTCCAGCATTCCAGCCGAAAGGTCGAGGCCGATGACTCTGGACGGCTCCGCCCTGCGCAGGAGGCTATCCGCGACTTGGCCCGTTCCACTCCCTGCATCCAGGACCACCCCTCCCTTCGGGACGTGCCTCGAAATGAGTCCCTCCAGTTGCTCCCACCCCGAATGTCCCGCCCACTTTCGCCAGACCCGGACCAGGCTGTCGTACCTGTGGGCGATCCTGTCGTACCGCTCCGCGACCGTGTTCCCCCGGACGCTGAGCAGACCGAAAAACCCCAAGGCCTCCACTCCGGTCCGGTGTTTCGCCTCCTGCCAGAGGCGACCATACCCTTCCTCTCCTCGCAGGATCTGGAAGAAGACCTCCATGATCTCGGAATCGGCAAGGAGCTGAAGACCCACCGAGGGAAAACGGTAGAGGAAGTTCGCCAGCCGCCAAGCAGGCCAAAATTCGGGGTAGATCTCGGCATCCACCCTTTCGTCATACCGGCTGATGCGGCTTTCTCCCCTCGCCAGGGACTCCTGGAGGCACTCCGCCGCGACCTGCCCGCTCCAGGCGGCGTAGTAGATCCCTTCTCCCAGCAAAGGGTCCGCCAGGCCCGCCGCATCCCCCACGAACATACACCGCCCGGTGGAGAGGCAGCCCCGGGAACCTCTTCGGGCGGGGATCCAGTAACCTTGTTTTCGCAGATCGAAGGTCTTGTTTAGAAGGCGTTGAGAGGAAAGAAACCGCTCAAATACCCGCTTGATGTTTCCGACCTTCGATTCCCATCCGGCGACGCCGGCGGAGAGATGGTCCCTCTTGGGAAAGATCCAGCCGTAGCCATACGGGACGGTCCCAAAGTCGATCCACCCCTCTTCGTCCATATCGGCCAGGATTTCGGAAGGAACCATGACCTCGGCTTCGATGGCGACCCCCTTGATCAACTCCCGGTGGATCCGCAGGGATCTGGCCACGATGCTGGCGGCCCCATCCGCAGCGACCAGGTACCTCGCGCGGTAGGTCTGGTGGGGGGTCCTCACGACGACCCCCGCACCTTCTTCTTCCACGGAAACAACCGATTCGCCCTCGCGGATCTCGGCCCCGGCGGCGCGCGCCTTCTCTAGGAGATACAGGTCAAAGGAGGGGCGCATCACCATGTAGACGATGGGAGAGGGAGATCGGTGGGAGGACCAGGCCTCTCCGTTGCAGGTAATCCGCACCCCGTAAACCTCGCGCTCCACTACGGGCCGAAAGTCCGGGTCCAGGAGGCGGTCGATCTTGACCGATAGGGCCCCCCCGCACGGTTTGGTTCGCGGAAACGCCTGCCGCTCAATCCCGAGCACGCTGGCTCCCCCCTCGGCCAGCGAGTGCGCCGCCGACGAGCCGCCCGGGCCCATCCCCACGACAATCACGTCATACGTCACTTTCGCGCCTTTCCAAGACCCGAACTGCGCTGAGGGATCGTCCTGCCGCCGTTGTGGGAGCTTAAGGGGGCGTCGTAGCCTCCGTTTTGCTCTCGCACCAGGCGCCAGAACCGGCCCATTTGCTTTTCCCATCGCGCGGCGCGGATGCCGCGAAGGGCCATGCCGGCGATCAAAGCGCCCACGACGGCGTCATTGACCACTGCGAGTGGAGGACCACCGCTCACCTTGAGCACCCAGGGTGAGACCACCAGCCAGAGGCCAATAACCAGCGTCCAGATCCATAGCCGCTCCAAGGTCTTTCCTCCTGCCCCCCGGTTGTCGTCTGAGCTGGTCCTTCATTCTCCGCGAACAGGGGCGGCAGCAGCGTCCAAGGGCGCCTTGAACCTCTTCAGCCTCAGGGCGTTGCTCACCACCGAGACGGAGCTGGTGGCCATCGCCACCGCAGCCAGGATGGGGGAGAGCAGGATGCCGAACCAGGGGAATAAAACCCCGGCCGCCACCGGAATGAGCGAGGTGTTGTAGGCATAGGCCCAGAAGAGGTTTTGCTTGATGTTCCGCATCGTGGCCTTGGAAAGGGCGATGGCCGTGACCACGCCTCGCAGGTCGCCCGAGATCAAGGTGATCTGGGCGGCCTCCATGGCCACGTCTGTCCCCGTTCCGATGGCGATGCCCACGTCTGCCTGGGCCAGCGCCGGGGCGTCGTTGATCCCGTCTCCGACCATCGCAACGCGATAGCCTTCATCCTGGAGCTTCTTCACTTTGTCGGCCTTGTCCTCCGGCAGCACCTCGGCGAGAACACGGTCGATCCCGACCTCCAAAGCAATCGCCTCCGCGGTCCTCTGGTTGTCCCCGGTGAGCATGGCGACCTTGACGCCCATGTCATGGAGCGTCCGGACGGCCTGGAGGGAGTTGGGCTTGAGGGTGTCGGCAACGGCCACGACGCCGGCGGGCTTTCGGTCCACTGCGACGTACATGGGGGTCTTGCCCCCGCCGGCCAGGTCCAGCACGCTCTGTTCGGCGGACCCCACCTCCACCCCCAGGCCTTCCATGTATTTGCGGTTACCGAGGTCAACGCGGGTCCCGTCCACCAAGGCGCTCACGCCGTGGCCGGGCACCGCCCGGAATTCCTTGGGCTCATAGAGCTCAAGACCCCGTTCCTTGGCCCCGCGGACGATGGCCTCTCCCAGGGAATGTTCGGACCCCCTTTCGGTGCTGGCCGCCATCTGGAGGACCTGGGCTTCGGGAAAGCCGTTCACCGACACGACGTCAGTCAGGGCCGGCTCCCCCCGGGTGAGGGTCCCGGTCTTGTCAAAGATGATGAACCCGATCTTGTGGGCGGTCTCCAGGGCCTCCGCACTCCGGATGAGAACGCCGTTCTCCGCCCCCCTTCCCGTCCCCACCATGATGGAGGTAGGGGTCGCGAGCCCCAGGGCGCAGGGGCAGGCGATGATCAGGACGGCCACGAAGTTGAGTAGAGCATAGGTCAGCGCCGGAGCCGGTCCGAAGAAGTACCAGATGACCAGGGTAATCACGGCAATGGAGATCACTGCCGGAACGAAGTAGCTGGTGACTTTGTCCACCAGCCGCTGGATGGGGGCCTTGCTTCCCTGGGCCTCCTCCACAAGGCGGATGATCTGGGAGAGCATGGTCTCCTTGCCCACTTTCGTCGCCCGAAACTGGAAGGCCCCGGTCTTGTTCAGGGTGGCGCCGATGACCTCGTCCCCGTCCGTCTTGTCCACCGGAATGCTCTCGCCGGTGATCATCGATTCGTCGAGGCTGGAAGACCCTTCGGTGATGACCCCGTCCACAGGGACCTTCTCGCCCGGCCGGACGAGCACAAAGTCGCCGACCTGGACCTGGTCCACCGGAATGTCTTGTTCCTCGCCGTCTCGGATCACCCGGGCGGTCTTGGCCCGAAGGCCCATGAGCTTCTTGATGGCCTCGGAGGTCCTTCCCCGTGCCATGGCCTCCAGGTATCGTCCCAGGAGGATCAGCGTGATGATGATGGTGGAGGTGTCGAAGTACACCTCCCGAGCGATGCCCTGGGCCTCAAAGAAGCCGGGAAAGAAGATGAGCAACACGCTGTAGAGGTAGGCCGCCGAAGTCCCGACGGCGATGAGGGTGTTCATATCGCTGGTCTTGTTCTTCAGGGCCTTCCATGTCCCCACGTAGAACTGCCAGCCGACCCAGAACTGCACCGGAGTGGTGAGCAGCCACAAGACGAGGAAGTTCTGGAGGATGCCCGGCACCCAGGGGAACAGGCTCGGATAGCTTCCGAAGAAGACGGGGATGCTGAGGATCGCGCCGAAGGCGATCTTCCACCGCAGCGTCCTCATCAGACGCAGGTGGGCCTGCCGCTGGTGATCGACCTCCTCACCGCCCCTCGCCTCGTCCGGGACAACGACCTTGTAGCCCAGATCCTCAACGACCCGGTGAAGCTCTCGGGGTTCCACGACACCCGGCAGGAATTCCACGACGGCCGTTTCGGTGGCGAAGTTTACAGTCGCCTCCGTTACTCCCGGCTGTGAACCGAGCGCCTTCTGGATCTTGTTGACGCAAGAAGCGCAGGACATCCCCTCAATGGGAAAACGCGTCTGCCGGGTCTCGACCTCGTAGCCCAGATGGCGGACGGCCCCGGCGAAATCGGAAACCTTTGCCCGGTTCGGGTCGTAGAGCAGCGTTGCCTTTTCAGCCGCAAAGTTGACCGTCGCTTGTGCGACACCTTCGATCCGGCCGAGTCCCTTTTCGATCTTCGACGCGCAGCTCGCGCAACTCATCCCCGTAATCGGGAGGTCAACCCTGGCCCTTTCAAGCCCCGACGCGACAGTTGAGTTCTCCGCCACGGCTTCCGCAATATAACCATTGCCTTGCGTAGCCCAGGAATCATGGCCGTCCTCGCCCGTTGCGGACGGACTTCCATTCGTCTCCTTCAGATATCGCCCGACATCTTCCGCGAAAGAAGCCTGGCAGGATTGCGAGCAGAAGTAGTACGTCTCTTTTTCTTTCGTCACCTTGTAGGGGGTGCTGCTCTCGTCCACGTCCATTCCGCAGACCAGGTCTTTTCTCATGAGAAAGCTCCTTTCTCCGCGATCCGTTCCCGACCCCTACGTCTGACTCGGGGCGCCGTTGCGGGGGCACGGGTTATCGCTCGATGGGCAAATCCTCTCGGTTCCCCCAATCCTGCCAGGACCCGTCGTACCCCAGGACCTTGTCGTAGCCCAGGAGTCGCAACGTGAAGAAGGTGTGGGACGCCCGGTGCAGAGTCTGGCAGTAGACCACCACTTCTTTGTCCGGTGTCACACCTTTTGATTCAAAAAGGGCGCGCAGCTCCTCGGGGCTCTTCCACTTCCGGTCGCCTTTCAAGCGAACCTCTTCGATCCAGTCGATGTTGACCGCTCCGGGGATGCGGCCGGCGCGCCGGCTGCCGCTTTTCTCCCCGCTGTACTCCGCGGGCGAGCGGGCGTCCACCAAGGCTGCGTCCTTTTTACCGAGGCGCTCCAGCACGCCTTGGGCGTCTACAAAGACGCTTGGGTTCAGTTTCGCTCGGAACGTTTTTGGCTCCACCTCCGGTATTTCTCGGCTCAGTTTCCCGCCGGCCGAGACCCAGGCGCCGAAGCCGCCATTGAGGACCTTGACCGACGGGTGTCCCATGTACTCCAGGGTCCAATACAGGCGAGCCGCGTGCAGGCCACCGGAGTCGTCGTAGGCCACAACCGTGGTTCCGGCGTCGATTCCCAACCTTCCCATGACCCCTTCAATGTCCGAGAGCGGCGCCACCATCTTGCGGATGCCGTCCCTCGTGGCGCGGATCTCGTTGAGGCTCAGCCGGGTCGCGCCGGGAATGTGCCCGCGGCGGTATTCCCGCTCCGACCGGAGGTCCACAATGCGAATGTTCGGATTGTTGAGGTTGGCAATGAGCCAGGCCGGCTCCGCCAAGAGGTCGGCTCTGGGATAGTCGAGCGCAGCTCCCGCCGGGAACGTTTGGAAAGCGAAGATTCCGAAAAACAGGAGGACGCTTCGGGAAAATTTCGCTGCCCCTTGTGCGGTGGATGCGATGGCAACGCATAAGGCGGAAAGATTCAACTTCTTGTTGATTCGTTTGAAGGTTCGTCTGTTTGCAAGCATCCTTCACCTCACACAATTTCACGTTGCAACGTTTTCTGGAATTCGGATGGAACTGCCGTTGGATGGATGGGAAGCCGGCGAACCGATTTTTTCGAGATCCGGAGGAGTTTTCGCTTTTCCGTCAGATTCTCCATCCATTGTCGAAACCAGCATGGCCCGAAGCTCTTTGCCGTCCAGGACCTCTTCGGAAAGGAGCCGATCGGCTACGCGCTCGAGGGCTTCTCCCCGCTCGGACAGCTTGGTCCGCGCTTCGGCGTAGGCCTCATCGATAACCGCGCGGACCTCGTCATCGATTATTCCCGCCGTTGTCTCGCTGTAATCTTTCGACGAGGGCACGCCCACGTTCAGGAAGATGGGTTTTCGTTCCGGTTCGAAGCTCCGCAGTCCGAGCGTCCTGCTCATGCCGAACTCTTTGACCATGCGCAGGGCCAGGTCTGTTGCCCGCTGGAGGTCGTTCTGGGCACCGGTGCTTACTTCTCCAAAGACTACCTCTTCGCCCGCCCGGCCCCCGAGAAGCACCTGGATTCGGCCTTTGAGCTCGGACTCGGTCAGGAGGTAGCGGTCGTTTTCCGGAAGTTGTTGGGTGTACCCCAACGCGGCGACCCCTCGCGGAATGATGGAAACCTTGTGGACCCGGTCCGCCCCGCGCGTAAGTTCGGCCACGATGGCGTGGCCGGCCTCGTGGTAGGCAACGCGGCGCTTTTCCTCGGGTTTCATGACTCGGCTCTTCTTCTCCAGACCCGCTATCACCCGGTCGATGGCGTCGTCGAATTCCTGGGGCCCGACGGTTTCCTTGCCGCGACGGGCGGCCAGGAGAGCCGCCTCGTTCACCAGGTTCGCCAGATCCGCCCCTGCGAAGCCTGGTGTGCGCGCCGCCACGACTTCCAGGTCTACGTCAGGGGCCAGGCGGACGCGCTTTGCATGGACGCGGAGGATGGCAAGGCGGCCTCGAACGTCAGGACAGTCGACAACCACCTGTCGGTCAAAGCGTCCCGGACGAAGGAGCGCCGGGTCCAAGGTCTCCGGTCGGTTCGTGGCGGCCAGGAGGATGACCCCCTTCTTGGTGTCAAATCCGTCCATCTCAGAGAGGAGCTGGTTCAGCGTCTGCTCGCGCTCATCATGGCCCCCGAGGGTATTCACCCCCCGCGCCTTGCCCAATGCGTCCAGTTCGTCGATGAAGATGATGCAGGGCGCCTTCTGCTCCGCCTGCTGAAAGAGGTCGCGCACCCGGGCGGCGCCGAGACCGACGAACATCTCGACGAAGTCCGAACCGCTCAGGCTGAAGAAGGGTACGCCCGCTTCACCCGCCACGGCCTTCGCCAGAAGGGTCTTCCCCGTTCCCGGAGGCCCGACGAGAAGAACGCCTTTCGGAATCTTGGCTCCAAGGCGCGCGAGTTTTTCCGGGTGCTTCAGGTAGTCCACGACCTCAACCAACTCCTCTTTGGCCTCTTCCACGCCGGCCACGTCCCGGAAAGTCACGCCGATGTCCTCCTGGACGTAAACCTTGGCTTTGCTCTTACCGAGGGTCATCATCCTTGCGCCGGCGCCCATTCTCTTGAAGAGGAAGCTCCAGACAACCACGAAGATGAGTGCTGGGAGAATCCACGAGAGGAGGGTCGAGAACCATTTGCTTTCGTACCGGGCTGAGAAGGACACATTGGCCTTCTGAAGGTCCTCCACCAGCTTGGGATCATCCACTCGTAGGGTCACAAAGGGGTGAGGCTTGGGCGCAGACTTTCGGATCTCGGAAACCCTCATTGCCGGCAGAAGAGCTTCCAGGCCCTCAGCCTGGATTTTTCCAACGATCCTCTCCGTTCCGATGACCGCCTCGTTTACCTTCCCTGCCCCAACCAGCTTCTTGAACTCGCTGTAGGTCAGGGTTTCGACATGGGGCGCCGTCCAGTAGTTCTGAATCAGCACCATGAGAAAAAACGCTGCCACGAAATACCAGACTGAAAAATGGGCGCGCTTCTCCATAGCTATGTCCCCTCTTAATTTCGCGGCATCCGCGGCTGCTCACCGATTTTGGCTGTCAGCGTCAGTTCACGGCCGTTTCGAATCACCCGAAAGGCCTCGTCCTTGCCGATTGGAAGGTCTGCAACAAGGCGAGGCAGGTCGCCCGGCCGAATGACGGGGTTCTCCTCGACGCGGACGATTACGTCACCGGAGCGAAAACCCCCGCGGTCGGCGGGACTATCCGGAATGACCTGAGCCACCAAAGCGCCGCGCAGGTTGCGAAGGCCGAGTTGTCTTCTTAGGGCCGGCGTCAGCGGCTGAAAGGAAACCCCGAGCCATCCACGGATGACCCGCCCTTTGCCTTTCAACTGGGCGATCACCTTCTTGGCCATGTTGACGGGGATCGCGAAGCCGATCCCGACCGAGCCGCCCGTTCGGCTTGCGATGGCCGTGTTGATGCCGATCACTTCGCCCTGGGTATTGAAGAGAGGACCGCCGGAGTTTCCCGGGTTGATCGAGGCGTCGGTCTGGATGAAGTCGTCGTAGGGACCCGCCCCGATAACCCTGCCCTTGGCGCTCACGATTCCGGCGGTCACCGTCTGGTCCAGGCCGAACGGATTCCCAATGGCGATGACCCAATCGCCGACCTCGATGGCGTCCGAATCTCCAAGCCGGACAGCGGGAATGTCCCGCTTTGCGGGAATCTTGATGAGTGCCAAATCCGTCTGTGGGTCGCGACCGATCAACCTGGCCTCGAATTCCCGTTCGTCCGAGAGGCGGACGAGAATCTGCTGGGCATTCTCAACCACGTGGTTGTTGGTCAGGATGTAGCCATTCTTGTCCAGGATGAATCCGGAGCCGAGGGAGCGCTGAGGAGGCAACTCCTCAGGTCTTCCGCCGAAGAATCTTTCGAAGAACTCTTCAAAAGGCTCCTTCACACCCCGGGGCACTGCCTGGCTTTGCCCGATGGTGCTGATGTTCACCACCGCAGGCTTCATCCCTTTCACAAGGGGCGCAAAGGAGCCGCGATTGGAGGGAACGACTGCCCTTCTGGGTGGGGAAACCGCCGTTTCAGCGGAGGCTGCGACGGCCGTCTGGCTTTCGGGACTCGGAGTCAGCCGGTTGCCGGCCCAAAGCCATCCCAGAACCAGGATTCCAACGGCCAAGGTGAAATATCCGATCGGGCGTCTAGGAACAATCATGGCTCTCAACTCCTTTCATGGGGAATAGGCATCAAGGATGGGCCCAAGAGGGATGCGGCGATCCGCACGGCCTCACGCGGCCATCTGCGCCTTCCCGCCAACCAGCCGGTAGATCGGAACAAAGACCAAGGCGACGTACCAGCCGTAGAGAAAGCTCTCGACCAGGCCGAGGAAGAATGCCCCCCAGCTTATCCAGGTGAAGCCCGGTAACAGCGGCGCCCATACGCGATACATCTGGAAGACCCCAGGCCACAAAAGGTCCGTCCCTACGCAAAGGATGTAGCTCACCGCGAGGAACAGACCGACCGAATTGCCGACCCGCTGAACGCTCATTTCCTTTCCTCCGTTCACCTAATCATGGAAGGATCCGGGGACCGGAAGGAGCCCCTGAGTCCTTCACCTCCGGCCCTCCTGAAGGACTTTCCCCACTCGGGCCGGGACGGTTGAAAAATCACCGATGGCGATGACGTGGGGACTCTTTCCGACCGGGATGGTTTTCACCACTTGCTGGGTGGCTGTATCAATCACCGAAACGGTGTTGGCCGCCTCGTTGGAGACCAGCACTCTCTTCCCATACCGGGTGATCGCCACGTGGTTCGCACCTTTGCCCGTCGGGATTTTCGAAACCACCTTGTTCGATTTTGTGTCAAAGACCCACACGTCCCCACCTGCCCGGTTCGCTACGAAGGCTTCCTTCCCATCCGGCGTGATGGCGACCCCGTGAGCCCCTTTGCCGGCCGGCAGATGGGCGACGACCTTGTTGAAAGCCAGATCAACAACCGTGAGCTCACTCGACAATACGTTTGCCACATACGCGTAGCGGCCGTCGGGACTGATCCGCAGCTCGTTGGGCCCGATCCCGACGGGGATGGTCGCCACGACCTTTCGGCGCGCCACGTCGATCATTGTGATGTCATCCGACCGAAGATTCGCGACGTACGCCCTCCGGCCGTTCGGCGTGAAGTCCATATGACTCGGCCCCACACCTCGGTAGGGGATTTGCTTGTCCACCTTGAGCGAAGCCGTGTCCACCACTGTGACGTGTAACGGGTCCGCGCCCCCGACGGCGAAGAGCCAGCGGCCGTCCGGGCTCAGGTCGATCCCATGTACGCGCGCGCCGATCTCGACTTCGGCTTCCTTCTTGAGCGTGTCCGCGTTCAGGACGATGAGACTTCCCAGATCGAGGTTTCCCGTGTAGAGGCGCTTGCCGTCTGGACTCAACACGAGCCCGTGGGAGGCCAACTTCCCCACCCGGAGGGTTTTCACGACCTTCAGGGCGGCCAGGTCGATGACGGAGATCGTTCCCTCCTCGTTGGCCACGTATGCCAGCGGGCCCCCGGCTGAAGCGCCCTGCACCAAGAACAAAACAAAGAGAAAACCCATTAGGAGAAGGGGCAAGAAACGGTTGGCTTGAAAGCGCGAGTTGAAGTTCATGCCAAAACCTCCGTTCCCCCTTGATTCGATCAACGAGAATTCGCAATTAGTGGCAGATCCCAATGGAACACCCGTTCGGGGACTCCCGCCACACCCTTGATGATGACCTCGATGACCTTGGACTCCTGGTTGACGATTAAATTTCCATCCTGATCCTTCGCGGGAAACACCAGAACCCCCGCTCGATGGTGACCTCCGCCCCTTGGATCGGACCAAGCCATGGCCGAAAAGACGCGGCCCCGCCCGTCGCGTAAGACACTCAGCTTCCTCATGTCGTAATCATCCAGGGGGACGCTGTGGGTGTTCATCCTGAGGTTGAAGCGGAGGTGTTTTGAATCGCCTTCGGGGGCAAGGAAGGCGACGTCTATTGTCACTCCCCCACCTTGGTGGGTTCTCCGGAGACCTTCTTCGGCGACCACTGTGGAGAGACCCCGAAGGAGCACCAACCACATCACCATCAAACTCACAGCCGTCCAGCGTCCTAGTGGCACCTGCATCTGCTGCTCTCCCTATTTCTTCAGATTTCCGTGTTCCCCCGCGGTCTCATGGGAGAAGACGGGTCTCTCGTCTCACTTTTCCTGTCCTCATTTATGAGCATTGAGCATGCCAAGGGGGTCATGGATCGCAAAAGATTTTATGGCTTGCAACCTATTGAATTTACAAGTCTTATCTGGACTGCAGGCAGGGAAACAATTCAGAAGATTTCCGGGTGCGAAATTCTTTCACGTTTTCCTTGGAACCACTGTGAATGATCGTCACGGGTTTAGGTGTCGAGCAGCGAACCAGCTCTGGGACTCTGGTGTAGGTTAGTGGGCGTGGCGGGGGTTCATTCCCTGGCTCAGGAAGAAAATGTTCAAGATGGCGAATGTCAGCGCCAGGAGGACCATCGGCGAAAGGGCGCGCAGGGCCATAGTTCCATCAGCGTAGACCTGCCGGGAGATGCGGTATCCTATAAACAGGGCATAGCCAAAGAACACCAGAAAACTCCCCATTTGAAGCCAGTAGATGGCGTCGAGCCCCATCAGGGGCGGGATGCGCCAGTCCGGACGGCCCAGGAAAAAGGGCGTATAGGCGTTGACGGATTTCTGAAAGACGGGGACCACCATCTGGGCCTCCCCCATGAGGTGGAGGAGGTTATGGGAGAGGTGGGCCGCCAGTCCGATGGGGACGAACATGTACCCAAAAAACTTCAGCGTGTCCCCGCTGGAGAGAGTGGACCCGTTACCCGCCAGCTTCCGGCTCATGCTCGCGGCGAGCCACGTCAGGCAGATGATGGCCCCTGTCCCCCCCAGGAGGGCCAGCGTGTACATGATACGTTCGATCACGGCGTGGTCCACGATTCCGAATGATCGGAAAGGGATGAGAGCCGCGAGGGAGTCCATCCACCGGTGCCACGGGCTAATCATGTGGCCCGTCGCCATGAGGGTTACGCCTACCAGGGCGACGGCCAGGACCGCCTCGTCCGCACGGCCCCGGACCTTGGCCCACAGGTCCTGGGCGAAGGGGCGGAGCCGTAGGGTCATGTTGGACTTGGGGCAGGCCTTGACGCATTCTCCGCAGAAGCTGCAGTAGAGGTTCGTGTCCATCCGGCGGGGGTCCTCGAACATGGGGCATCCGTAGCCGCGCTCGTTCCCCATGTAGCAGTCAAACTCCTTATCCGCCTTGCAGACCAGCTTGTCCCGGGCCCGGAGCTCGACGGGGGAGAACATCGAGTACAGGCCGATGAGGCCGCCGATGGGGCAGACGTATCGACAGAAGCTTCGTCTGGGGAAGAGGGCTCCTACGCCGACAGCCAGCAGGAGGATCAGCAGGAGGAACCAGGCCGTGGCCCTGGGGCTGCCCACCAGGCCGAAGTAGCCATCGACCCAAGTAAGTCCAAGAAAGAGTATGTTGGCCAGCCAGAGATTGCGGAGGGGCTTGGGAAATCTGCGCTTGGGCCGGACGGCACGGGAGGTCCACTCCGTGGCGGCGCCGTAGGGGCACATCAGGCACCAGACCCGCCCCACCAGGACGAAGGTGAAGATCACTCCGGCCCACCAGATGGTCCACGTGAGGCGCGTTGCCAGGTTCTTTCCCGCGTCCTGCGTGTCGAAAAAACCCAGGATCACAATCAGGACGAGAATCCCCAAAAAAGGAATCTGGAAGACCGGCTGGAAATACCTCCACCGGAAGAAGCGTCTGACCGGGGAGAGGTCCAGGAGGTTGATCTCTGACCAACGCTTGTCGGGGAAACGGCGTCTGAGGCCGACGGCAGCCGCCCCCACTCCGACCATCAAAAGGAAAAGTCCCGATGCGGCCACGAACCGCCCGTTCCAGCCCCGGGGTGCGGTCACTTGAAAATAGAATTGCGTCAGCGTTACTTCCCCCGGCGTTCCGCCTCCTACCAACGCGATTTTGAGGAAATGCGGCCCTTCGATGGTTGGTCTGAAGAAGATCCGGTAGTGGCCGGGAGTCAGCTCGACCGCCTTTTCAAAGTCGGACAGGTCCGGCTGACCCTCCCGCGTCCATTGGAAGGGGCTCGTCAGATAGACCGGATTGGAGTCTAATCGCTCGAGACCTGGAGAAGGTGTGGGTGCGCCTTCGACGCTTTCAGAGAGGACCACCTGGGGAAGCTTGACGGCCAGGAGAACCTTTCGGCCGGATATGAGTTTTCTCAGGCGGGCGTCGTATATGCGGACGATCAGGGGGGATTCCCGCCCGACCGCGAATGGTATGGTGTTCCGCTCAAGGAGGAGTTGGTATCGACCGACTTCGACAAAGCCAGCCCCGGCCTCCTCCGCCGATATGGCCTGGTCTCCGTGTGCGCGAGCTGGGACGCTCCCGCCCAGCAACAGCGCCCATGCTGCCAGCAGACTGGCGGTTAACCAGGGGAGGAGGCGCATACCCGTTCCTTTTATCGCCTTATGTTTCCTCTCTCGGTCGTTTTTCCGTCTCTGCGGCGGGACCCAGGCCCCCCTCGGGTCGAATTCCAAAGGGTTCGGGCGCACACTAGCCGAACTTTCGGTCAATGGCCTTCTGGATTTGCTGAGGACCGTACCCCTTATCGAAAAGCTGAGACGCGTACAGCGCCTCTCCGGTGCAGACACCTCACGTGGAGGCGTGACGCCCCACGAAGCAGGAAAGGAGGCTCTTGTGACCGAAGTTCTCCTTGCACCGGCAGTAGCAGTAGAGCTGGTCGAGGAGAGCCGGTATCCGCCTGGCGACGGCGTACGCGGCCGCCACGCGTCCTGTGAACAATGCGGGGGAAAGCGTTCCCCTGGTCTCGCGGCGCGGGAGCAGACTTAGATCGAAGGGAGTGAAAGACTTTTCGCGGCCCTGGGGATTTGAAGCCTTCGTGAACCGGTAGACCCCAAAGCCTGCGGTAATTCCCGCCACAACAATTCCTGTGGTCCCCAGGAGAAACCTGCGACGGCCGACTTTCGGCCTGGGATCGCTCGGTCGTTTCCCGGGCTTTCTATCTTGCTTTTTTGACCTTCCCACTGTTCTAAACTCCTTCTCCCTCCAAGTTCCCCGCTAGCCCCCCAAATCTCTTTTAAGCATGGATGTATAAATCGAGCTATGTCTAAATGTAGGAAGCTCTCGTCAGCTGTCTATGATCTGGATCGTATTGTTCGTACAGGAGGTGGCGGTCGCAGCCATTTGCTTAAGGAATCCAGGCGGAAATGCCTTCGACTTCGCGTAGCCCTATCCATCCTCCTTTAGGAGATGTTCGAAGAGCCGGCCCGCCTCTTTGCTCTGCCAGTCGCGATATCCGACGGCCCCTCCCAGGATTTCCCCTCTCCGATTGATGAGAAAGTTGGTTGGGGTTCCTCGGACGGAAAACATACTTGAGATCTGATATCGCTTGTCCATCAGATGGAGGAAGCTCAGGCGATTGCGTGCCACGTATGCCTTAACGAGGCGATCGGGTTCTCCCATATCCACTGCCACGACCACGAAACCGCGATCCTTGTACTCTTGGTAAATGGCTTCCAGAGCAGACCGCTCGCGCGCGCAATACGGTCACCACGTGGTCCAGAAATTCAACAGGACCACCTTTCCCCGAAGGTCACTCAGTTTCACCTGTTTCCCGTTGAGGTCCGGAAGCGAAAAGTCCGGCGGGGCCACCGGCTTTGCAAACCGGATGAGCCTCAGAGCCCTGAACAGATCATCCACTTCTGCGTAGACGCGGCCACTTGAGAGAGCGAATAACGCCACCAATAAACCGAAGCCCACCCACATCCGCTTGGCGACATTCGGCAGCCGAATCATTTCGATTTCCCCCTTTTATTGGACGCCTTGTACGCCTTCCGGTTCAGGACCCCCCGCAGAACAGCCTTTGGAGGGACACGGGAAGCGCCAGCGGGTGACGGCCAGAAAAGCAAGCAGCACAAGCCACACCGCAATCGTGAGCCAAGTCGGCCAGGCGAGCAGGAGACCGCCGCTCAACAACAGAATGCTTAGGCATGGGAGCCGGCGCCGCCTGCGGCTTTCTTCGGCAGTCTCCATCGTGTTCCGGGTAGCCTGCACGGCGGACCATCGCAGCCCCAGCAGCACAAGACCTCCCAAGGTGAGCGCCAGACTGAGGACGAGTAAAAGGGTTCCTATCCAACTCCTCGCCGGCCACGCGCTTCTCCAAATAGAGGGCGAGTAGGGCAAAGGACCCGTGTCCCAGGGCCAACCTTCGGGCCCGCGAAGCAGCAGGCCAAGGTACGCCTCCCCTATAGAGCCCAGGAAAAGGCCGAGAGACGTGGCCACCGCCCATTCTCTCCAGCCCCTCGGCTCCAGGAAACAGGCCCCGAGAATTCCCAAAAGGAGGCCGCTCAAGAATCCAACGTGGAGGAGTTCTGGGGATTGCATCCGACCCTCTTCGCAAACCCTCCCTCATCCGACCTTGACCTTTTTCCTCTCGTTCGGCCGTGAATCTTCGGCGTCGGCTTCGGGGAGAGGCGGCTGATCTGCCGTCTCCTTGTCTCCAGCGTGGGAATGGCCCTGATGGCCGTGTTTGTGGCCGCCGCAGCATCCCATCGGAGAATGTCCGGAACCGGATGCTGGAACAGAGGCCTGGTTCCCTTTCTGCTTGTCCCCGCCGTGGGAATGGTCATCATGGCCGTGGCCCCCGCAACATCCCATCCCCCTCCTGTGCATGAAGTAGAACACCGCCCCGATGACCAGCAACCAAAGAAGGTTTTCCATGGCCTCTCCTCCTCAACGCGACCCCTTACATGCCGCGCCCCGAGAACGCCGGCTGGTGCGGGTCGCCGCTCAAACGGATCCGAGAAACGACTTCCATCCCGCCCGGGTCGAGGATCCGAACCTCTTTTGCCTCCGGAAGGAAAAGGTAGAGTCGGTCACCGGCGGGGGAAAAAGACACATGCTCCAGCTCCGCCCCCATCGGCACCCTCCGAACCACACCGGGTTTTTGCGGATCGAGGATGATAAGGGCCTTCTCCTGCGGGTCGGAGACGTAGATCCGCCCGTTTCCCGGGGAAGCGGCAATGCCATGAAGCTGTTTGCTGACGGGGATGGTCTTCTCTATGCCTAAGGACTCGAGGTTCACGATTGCCACATCGCCGCTTTCCAGGTCCGCCACGTAAAGATGCCTGCCTTCACGGTTCATTGCCAGATGTCCCGGCGATTTACCCGTCCGCACTCGAGCAATTTCTTCCCATTTGTCCGCTTCCACGATGGAAACCGTACCGTCGCCGGAATTTGATACGTAGACTCGGCTTCCATCTTTGGAGAAAAGGGGATAATTGGGGTACTTGCCAAGCCTGAGGGAACGGAAAAGCTTACGCCCTTGGAGATCGATAATCGCAAGACTCATGGGTTTTCCCACGGTCGCCACGGCCCAACGGCCGTCCGGGCTGACTGCCACGTGATGGCTTCCCTTGCCTACGACGATCGACTTCACCAGCTTTCCCGTTTCAGTATCGATGAGATTTATCGACTTGGACCCTGATAGGCTCGCCTCGATCAAGACTCTCCCATCGGGCGTGACACCGACGCCGTGGGGGTTTGAACTCAGCGGGACCTCTCCCACGAGACGTGATGTCTTCGTGTCCAGGATGGCCACACGGTTCGCCGTCCCTAATGGGATGTACAGGAGCGGACTCTTTGCCTGCCCCGATGCGGGCAAGACGACAACTGTCAGCAGGATTACGACCAGCGCGAGTATAGAAATCCTCTTCAACCCGGACCTCCCATCCCTTAGGCCTTCAGGTGCAGATAAGCCCCGGGGTCGTCCCATTGGCCGCGCTCTTGCCGGAAGTTTGACCCCAAGTTAGCTTTCTCGATCACAATTTGTCTCTCTTCATTCAATGCGATCTTCAGCCGTTCCAACGGCCGCGGGGCGGGGCCCTCGAAGTTGATCCCGCTCTTGTAGAACCCGCTCCCGTGGCAGGGACACTTGAACTTCTGCTCGCTCCGAAGCCATCTAGGCGTGCAACCCAGGTGAGTACAAATCGCCAAAAGTGCGTAAAAGCCTTCCTCCTCCCTCACAATCCACGCCCGCTTGGAGAGCTTGAACCTCTCGTTTACCTCTCCCACTATGTAGTCTTCGGGCCTTCCCGCCCTGAAGGTTCGGGAGGGTTCGAAAAGAACCCGCGGAAACAAGTAGCGCAGGGCACCCAGGGCGCCGATCCCCAGGGAGAGGAAGAATCCCCCCCAGGCGGCCACCGAGAGAAAGTGCCTGCGGGGAAAGGAGTCCCGCTTTCTTCGGAGCCGCGGAACCCAGACTTCATGGGCCAGTTCTGTCACGGTACGAATCCTCTCCTTGGATGCGATCCCTCAACATGGGGCCCTTCTGTATTTCGCAACACCCCGAAACGACGTCTTTCGCTCTAGAGCGCTCACCCCTGGCTCATCGGTAGCAACTCCAGGGGTATCCTCTAGCGGTTCATCATGCCTCTGCCAGCTCCGGCTCCGCAGGGGTTCATCATGCCCCGCGAACCTTCCCGCGGGCCCATCCGCCTATGTTCCCGGTAAAAGCGACGCCTCATCTCCTCTCTCTGCTCCTTCGTGAGGAGTCCTTCAACCCGACGCGCCATACGGAACCGGAGAAGGAAGAGCCGGCTGTGAGCAGCAGCGGCCTTCTGTACCTGGGCTTCGATGGCCTCATCTTTCGCGGACGGGTCGAGCAGGAGCGCCTGGAGAGACGCCCGGGCCTGGATAAGCTCCGCCTGGGCCTTGGCTGCGTCCTGGAGAAAACCGACCCGCAGGGCGGTGAGCCTCTTCTGCTGCTCTTCAGTTAGAGTGACGCCATAACCGAGCCCCATCATCCCGCGTCCCATGCCCATCATGCCGTGGCCCATGCCCATCATCCCGTGGCCCACGCCAAAGCCGGCAGGTCCCCAACTGCCCCGCATCATGGGATGCATCCAGCCAAAGCCCGGACCCATCATTCCAGGCCCCATCCCGCCAGGTCGGTCCTCAACACCGTGAGCGAAACCAGGAGAGGTCGCTACGAGAGCCGACAACGTTATCCCGATAAGAACTCCTAGAAGCCTCTTCATTCGCTTGACTCCTTCCGGGTTTTCCGGAACGTTCTCTTGCATCCGTTTTTTTCTACCGAGGCTACGAAAGTGCCCCCTCTCTCCTTCGCTTAAAGCAAGCCGGATGCCGCATCCCACGGCTACAGGGGTGAAAGTCGTAACTTATTGAATATCTGATGGTTTCAAGATCTCGGGGAGTTGCCTGAAGGGCCAGCGGGCAGAAAAGGCGCGTAGGATTTTCTCGATTGAGGCGCGGTGGGACAGCCGCAGTGAGAAGATATTGCGCATTGCATGGCGGCGCCTTTTGTGGGCCAAAGGAAAGAACGACGAGGGGGACCCTGAATCTGCCGGCAGGCTATTGATAACGGGGGGCGGCGGGAACCGACTTTAGTCTTCCTGTAACTTGCCCTCCCTTTCGTACTGCTTGACCTTCATCTGAAGAGTTCGCCTGGAAATTCCCAGGATCTCAGCTGTGCGAGTCCGGTTCCCATCATTGGCGTGGAGGGTTCTCAAGATGAGCTCGCGCTCCATATCGCGCAGCTTCCGTCCTGATCCGACTTTCGCTGGCTCCAGCCCAGCTTCCTCTTCTTCAATGGCGTCTGCCCGGACCGCCGGCGGAAGGTGGCCGGGTTCGATGAGGTCCCCTCGGCAGACAATGACAGCCCTTTCCACACAGTTCTCAAGTTCGCGGACGTTTCCGGGCCAAGGGTATCGAGCCAACAGGTCCATGGCGCGCGGCGTGAATCCCCGAATGGGCCGGGCATTTTTCTCAGTAAAGCGCTTCAGGAAATGCTCGGCGAGGAGAGGGATGTCCTCCCTCCGCTCGCGCAAAGAGGGCACGCGGATTGGAAAGACGTTCAAGCGGTAGAAGAGGTCCTCCCGGAAGGTTCCGGATTGAACGCTGGACTCCAGATCCCGGTTTGTGGCTGCGAGGATCCGGACATCCACTTTTTGGGTCTTCCCGGAACCAAGAGGTTCAAAGGTCTTCTCTTGGAGAGCACGGAGAAGCTTCACCTGGATCGAGGCGGGGACCTCGGCGATCTCATCCAGGAAGATGGTGCCGCCATCCGCCAAGGAAAAGCGCCCTGCCTGGCGGGAGATGGCCCCCGTATAGGCTCCTTTCTCATGGCCGAAGAGCTCGCTCTCCAGAAGTGTTTCGGGAATGGCCGCGCAGGTCACCTTGATGAAGGGGCGGTCCTTGCGCCGGCTGTTTTGATGGATGGCGCCGGCGATGAGTTCCTTCCCGGTCCCGCTCTCGCCAGTGATCAGGACGGTCGCGTCGGTGGGTGCAACAAGGGAGACCTGCTTGAAAACCTCCCGTAGAGCGCGGCTCCTGCCGATGATGTTGGCGTAATCGAAATCCCTCGCCAGGCGTTCCCGAAGGAGACGGTTTTCCACTTTGAGGGATTGATGTTCAAGAACGTTACGCAGCGTGATCTTCAAAACCTCGACGTCCAAGGGCTTTTCCAGGTAGTCGTAAGCCCCGAGCTTCATGGCCTCCACGGCCGAGTTGACGGTCCCGTAGGCCGTCATCATCAAAACGGGGACGGTGGGGCTGATCGCCCTGATCCGTCGAAGCGTCTCGATTCCCCCGATCCCGGGCATGCGGATGTCCAGCAAGATCAGGTCGAAGACCTCCTCTTCCACCGCCCGAAGGCCATCTTCCCCTGTGGCCGCCAGCCTGACCGCGTAGCCCTCGTCGGAGAGGACGGCCTTGAGCATCATTCGGTGGGAAGCTTCATCATCTATGACCAGAATCTTTGGGACCATGAGCCATGCAGATGAGTTTGCGAAAGATCAGGGCCTTGGCGGCAGGGTGACCCGGACCGTTGTCCCTTCCCCTGGGCGGCTCTCAACCTGGACGTCGCCGTCATGGGCTTCGATGACCCGGTGGACCACAGCAAGACCCAGGCCGGTGCCGGAGGGCTTTGTCGTGAAGAAGGGGTCGAACAGCCGGGGCAGATCCTCCTCAGGGATGCCGGGCCCCGTGTCGCAAATCGAGATGGTCGCTCCGTCCTCCTCCGACCTCCCGACACGGACCGACAGTGTCCCCCCTTGGGTCATTGCCTGGAGGGAATTCAGAAAGATGTTCAGAAGGGCGTGAACCATCTGGTCCGGGTCAATCGTATGCAGGATCGGAGCCTGCGGGTTCTGGAGGTCAATCCTGACGCCACGGCCCTGAGCCTGGCTCGCTACCAACTCCAGGGCATGGCCCACAACTTCCTCCAAGTCGGTCTGCTGAAACCGGGGTTCTAGAGGCCTGGCGAAGTCCAGCAACTCAGTCACCACGCGGTTGAGCCGATCCACCTCTTCGACGATCGTTTTTGCATACCCACGTTCGTCCGAATCAGGACGAAACTTGGACTGGAAATACTGAGCAAAGCCCCTGATGGAACTCAGCGGATTGCGGATCTCGTGGGCCACTCCCGCAGCAAGACGACCCACGGAGGCCAGTCGTTCGTGCCGGGTCACCTCAGCTTGAAGGCGTTGGACCTCACGAAGGTCCCTGAAGAGTAGAACAGTTCCGCCTCCTTCAACCGCGGATTCGAGGAGGGGGGACCCCGTGACACTCACCGGGATCGTCTTTCCGTCCATGCGGCGGAGCCGGAACTCTTGATTCCGCGCAGAGGAAAGGCCCATCAAGGAGGCCGGTCCTTCGTTCTGCCGAGAGGCAAAGACGTCCCCATGGCTCACCCCCTGCACCTGATCGGGCGTCGCCCCCAAAAGCTGTGACCCCGCGCGATTCACTGTCGTGACACGGCCTTGCCCATCCAGTGTGATGAGCCCTTCCTCCAGGCTTTCTAGAATCCGCCGGACGTAGCCCTGCATTCGGTGAAGGGTACGATCCACGGTGGAAAAGTTCTGGACAACAATAACGAAATACAGCGACGCAGCCCCGACAACGAAAAGGATAGCCGCCATCAAGATGGCGTGGAAGCGGTCCTCCCGCTTGGCGTCCATGTAATCCTGGGGGTCCACCCCGAGAACCATCCAGACGCGCTCTGCGGGCAAGGGCGGGATGACGGCAGCACTCTTGCCCCTCTGGAGGCTTTGTTCGCTCAACAACGAGACCCGTGGATGAAAGGCCCTCCTGATCTCATAAACGGATTTGCCTTTGCGATGAACGAGCCGATCGGCAATCTCTCTAGAAGCAGAAGCGCTATTAGAAAGAGGTAGAAGCCCACCGACCTGGCTGGGGTCGCTGTGGGCAATAACCCGTCCCCCTTCGTCCACGATGGCCACATACAAGATGTCGTCCTGTCGAATGAGTTCTTGGACGAGAATTTGAAATTGCCCTTCGCCCGGGTCCAACCTGAGGCCCATCCGGGCAGCCACCTCCAGGGAATTCACGAGGGAAATGCCCTCACGCTTGAGAAAGCGCTCAATCAGATTTCCTTCTCGATGAATGGACCGGTAGGAGAAGATGGCGAGAATGATTACCAGGATGAGCACAGAGAGGATGATCCCGACCACCGGCACGTAGAGACGCTGGCCTTTTATCCCCCCCAGGCTACTCGTAGCGGATGAGAAAGACACGACTTGGCCTCAAGGTCTTGGGCAATCGGCCCCAACTTCCCTGTCGCCGGTGGCTTCGCTCCAATCCCTCAGGTATATTGGACCCGCGAACAACAAATTTCAACGAGGTCGTCCCGGAAACGCTCACCGGGACGACCGTTCTGAGGCATGTCTCGAATAAGAGATGGCGAAACAGGTTTGAATCAGTTTGACGGTTCGCAACAGTTTCCCACCGCCGTAAGCGGTTCTTCCTGAAAGCATTTCGTTTCAAGGGAAACGTCGGGAACTCCGTCGCCGCGAACGTGACGATGCGGTTTTCACAAAAGCGGCCGGATTCACTCAGTCCCCATTTGCATAATGTGTAGGTGGATGATGCGGAGCGCTCGCCGAAGAAAGCGGGCAGTCGCGTGCGCCGCAGGGGCGAAATCCGTCTCCAGATGAAATCGCCGTGACCTTTCCACATGGTCAAGGGAAGGCGTGAGAGATTGAGAAGTTCCCTTATCGGTCCAAGCGAAGCGGGGTTCGCAGTCCTGCCTGCTTAACGAATTCAGAGGCACCGACACGGAGATGTCGTCCGCCTTATTTCTTCTCAGAGGATGTGATGACCGGATGGACCATTGATACTCGAGTCAAGGCGGGTGAACCCAGCGGACCGAGTTTGGAGAGGGTGCATTCTTGAGACTTTCTCAAGAATCTGCCCTATCGCTTTCAAGGAGGCCAGACTGAACGTCCAAGGTGAATGGGGACTTGGAAGAGAGGCGGCTACGGTTTTGAGGGCCCCAAGGACAGGAAGTCTGTGCCATCCCCGGAGGCACACCGTCGCGAGCGGTCCAGGCCAATGTTGTGGTCCTTTGCCAGCTCCAAAGTCTTGCTAGGGTTTCAATCCCGATTCACCACACCAGGTTTTAGATTCTTGTACACTAGATTCATGGAAAGAGAGATTGAAGGGTTCCTTCAGTTTTTTCGATGGCTGTACTTCCCCCCCCTCCCATCTCGCCACCGTAGCTGGGTCCACCCCGAGTCCCCTCGCCAGAGCCTCCTGGCTGATTCCGAGCCACCTCCGTGCCCAGGCGATCTTTTCGCCCAGGTTTCGGGACGGGCCGTCCCAGGGTACGTACCCGAGGAAGGCCGCGATTTTGGGCAGAAACGGAAGGGAAGGGTTGGTTCGCCCCCTTTCCCAGCCATGAACCGGGGTTGCGTTGCCCCCCAGGACCTCGGCCACCTCGCGCTGCAAAAGGCCCAGGTCAAGACGCCTTTTTTGGATATGATCGCCTAGTGAATTCAAAGAGTTAGGGTATCCTGGAGGCGGCGGTTTTGGGGCTTTGAGGACGGCATGGCAAAAAGGCAACGCGGCGGTGTCCCTGCGGTTATTGCGGCGACTCGGAGCGGCCCTGCACGTGCACGCCGCTGAAGATCCGCAGCTACCGCTCACGGGTGTCCGGCCCGCTCCTGGACCGCATCGACATTCACATCGAGGTTCCCCGCGTCCCGTACCGGGAGCTGTCGGCGGAGACCGGCGCGGAAGGGAGCGAGGAGGTGAAAGGGCGGGTCAACCGCGCGCGGGCCGTTCAGCGGGAGCGGTTCAAAGGGAAGAAGGTCTTTTGCAACGCCCACATGGGGGTGAGGCACATCAAGCAGCACTGCGAGTTGGGCGAATCGGAGAAAGGGCTTCTGGAGACGGCGATGGAGCGTCTTGCGCTTTCCGCCCGGGCCTATCACCGGATCATCAAAGTCGCCCGGACCATCGCGGATTTGGCGGGGGAGGAGAAGATCACCACGGCCCACCTGGCCGAGGCCATCCAGTACCGCTCACTGGATAGAGAGGTTCCGGTCTGAGGGTTCTCCGGCGAATTCATTGGCATGGGTTGTCTCACATCTATCTGGACCCATTCAGACGGTCTTTTCTTTCCGGGCGGGTTTTTTTCCGACTTCCCCCGGGCCGTCCCGGAGGTTCTGCGTCAGCCTCTGGAAGAGAGGATGCCAAGTATCTTCTGACTCATCGTCTCCCTTTCGTACACATCATGACTTTGTCATCTGATGAAAGACGAGCGAGAAGATCCACCGGTGTCGTTGGGCCGGGCGGGTTGCTGCGCGAGAAGCGTCCAGGATGGCGCCGGACCTTCACGGGTCAAAGGGGCTGCCGCGAAACACCTGTCCCCTTTTCCGCAAGAAGTCGGTCGATGTGCGTTTCCGCCTGAGGGCTTTGCCAATTTCGGGGCCCCACGGCGAACGCTGCGATGCGGCCGATCCGGTCGATGAGAAAGCTTTCCGGGTGGCCGGTGATCCCGTATGCCTGGCTGACCTCGTCGCGGGTATCCAGAAGGGCGGGAAACGTCCAACCCCTTTTCTTCATTGAGTGGGCAACCACCCCTTTGATCTCGCCCACGTTCACCGCGAAGAATGCAAAGTCTTTGTTGGAGCGGTGGGCTTCATAGAGCCGCTGGATGGAGGGACCCTCCACCAGGCAGGCCCGTCACCAGGTGGTCCGAAAGCTGAGGAAAACCACCCGGCCTCGGAGATCGGAGAGACGGACCCGTTTCCCATCCAACGCGGGCAAGGAAAATTCCGGTGCTGGCTCTCGGGTCTTGGGGATGGTGAAAAAGAGGCGGTACCCTTCCTCCGTCCGCCGGAAATCCGAGGACTTTTTCAGGGCCACCTTCCCGAAGAGAACCAGGATCAGGGCGGCCACAACGGAGACCGCCGCGATGAGACCCGCTCGTCTCATTTTGGCTGAAGCGGCGCCAGCGTCTTCCAGTCCAATCTTCGTCAGACCAGAGGCCCGGGCCCGAGGTCCGGCCTCTTGTTTGTCCATTTCTCTCATCTTTTGGATCCGCCCAACTCCACGCCGCAGAACGGGCAGTACCGGGCTCCGGAAGGCACCCGTCCATCGCAAACGGGGCAGGATAAAGGCTCGCCCTTAGCTGGACGGGTCCCTTCGCGAAGCTTGCTGACCTCTTGTTCGATTTCATCCAAGAGAGATGCCTCTTGCCCTCGTTCGTCCATTTCTCGGTACAGGGCGAAGACCTCCTTCTCAAACCGGGCGCGAAGGAGCCGGTGGTCCCGCGACGAGAGCTTTCCCGTTTGAAGGTCGAAGTCCACATCCTTGATCGCATCGATCAATGCAGCCCTCCTTCTCTCCAGGTCGAGGGAGGCGTTCTCGTCTATCTCGAAAACCTCCTGGAGCGAGCGAGGATCGGGCTTCAATAGGGGTATGCTCACCAGGCCGACCACCGCGGCGACCATCAAGGCGCCAAACAAAAAGACCATCGCCCCTTTCCTCCTCAGCCCGACTCGGCCAAATCCCTCTCCAGCCGCTCGACTAATTCCTTCTCCGTGCTCGGGTCCAACCGGCGTCCCGACGGGGCACATTCTTCTGCCTCTTCCCTGGGGAAAGACCTCTTCCACCTCCGGAGAACCGCAAATATGCCGACCCCTCCCACGAGAATTGCAAGAAACGGGAGGATCCACGCCAACAGATTGAAGCCCCGTTTGGTGGGGGCGGCCAGAACCTTTTCCCCGTACTGCTCCACGAAATAGGCCAGGATGGCGGCCTTGTCTTTTCCCTGAGCAATCTGCTCTTCGATCAGCCTCTTGGCGGGAACGGCCCAACCCTCCATCTCGCAGACGCTCAGCACCTTTCCGCAACCGCAGAGACAGATAAGGTCGCGCGCGACCTCTTCGAGGGTAAGGGCTCGCGGTCGCCCCGCCACCCAAAAGAACGCCAGGACGGCAAGGGCCATCGTCACCATCCGACGTCTTTTCCCGCTACGCATGGGCCACCAACTCAGCTTTTCGGCCCCTCGGTTGGACCGGCCTGGAGGGGATTTTCCGGTCAGGCCACATCACGACGAGAGTCCCCAGGGACAGCACGCCGCCACCAATCCAAATCCACTTGACCAGGGGATTGAGGAGGACCTGAAAGGAGGCCGCCCCCTTCGCGTCCAACGCCCCTAGGACGACGTACAGGTCTTCCTTGAGAGTAGAGCGAATAGCGACCTCGGTTGTCGGCTGATCGGTCCCTCGGTGAAAATTCTTCTCGGGCTTGAGCAGTCCCAGTGACCTCCCGTTCTGAGAGACAGCGAGGCTCGCCTCCGCTACATCCATGTGTCCCCTCCGATACCAGGCGAAGTCCTCGTACGTCAGGGTGTAATCCCGGATGGTCATGGATTCCCCCTTGTTCACAAACGCCTTCTTTTCCACCGTGAAGGCGCGCCCCGACACGCCGACGAAGATCAGGATCAGGCCGAGGTGGATGATGTATCCCCCGTAACGACGTTTGTTTTTTGCGACGAGGGAGAGGAAGGCCCTGGCGTAGCCCGACTCGGAGATAGCCGCACGGGCCCGCGTCCCCCGGTAGAATTCGAGAGAGATGATCGACGCGACGAAGACGGAGAGCGTGAAGGAGACAAAGGCGTAGAGATCCCTTACACCCAAAACGAATGTCACGGGGATCGAGGCGATGCCGATGGCTGCGGGCAAAAGAAAGTTTTTCCTGAAGTTTTTGGAGGAGGCCTTCCGCCAGGCGATAAGCGGGCAGATCCCCGTCAGCAGCAGCAGGGCCAGGAAAATGGGGATGGTCACCCGGTTGTAGAAGGGAGGACCGACGGTGATTTTCACACCGCGGACGGCTTCCGAAACGAGGGGAAAGACGGTTCCCCAGAAGACGGCGAAGGCCGCTCCCACCAGCAACAGATTGTTGAAGAAAAAAGAGCTCTCCCGTGAGAGCAGGGATTCCATCTCGTTGGCGCTTCTCAGCCCATCCATCCGCGAGAAAAGCAGAGAAAGGGAGGCCGCAAGGACCAGGCCCAGAAAACCCAGAAAGACAGGCCCCACCGACGATTGCGCGAAGGAATGGACCGAGGAGAGAATACCGCTGCGGGTCAGGAAGGTTCCGAATATCGAAAGGGCAAAGGTGATGATAATCAGGGACATGTTCCAGACCTTGAGCATGCCCTTCTTCTCCTGGATCATGACGGAGTGCAGGAAGGCCGTTCCCGTGAGCCAGGGCATGAACGAGGCGCTCTCCACCGGGTCCCACATCCAGTACCCGCCCCAACCCAGTTCCGAGTAGGCCCACCAGGCCCCGAAGAGGTTTCCGATGGTCAGGAAAAACCAAGAGAAGAGGGTCCACCGTCGCGTGCTCCGGATCCAATCGGCGTCCAGACGCCGGGTGATGAGGGCCGCGATGGCAAACGCGAAGGGGATCGTGAACCCGACGTAACCCAGATAGAGCGTCGGCGGGTGGAAGAACATGCCCGGATTCTGAAGGAGCGGGTTCAGTCCGCGCCCGTCGGCCGGAGGAAAATCGGACTCGCGAAACGGATTGGCCAGGAAGAGGAGAACGGCCAGGAAGAAGAGAGTGACCCCCATCAGGATGGCCACGACCCAGGGCATGAGGACTCTGTTTCGACGCCGGTTCTGATGCGCCACCGCCACGGCGAAAAGGGCAAGCGCCCAGACCCAAAACAGGAGCGAGCCGTCCTGGCCGGCGTAGAAGGCCGAAAGGGTGTAGGCCAGCGGAAGGTCCCGGCTCGAATAGGAAGCGACATACTCGAGGCGGAAGTCGCGGCTGAGAAAGGCGTAAATGAGCAGAATCGAGGCGATGGTCAGCAGCCCTCCCACCGCCCAGACCGCGCGCTCGCCGCTCCGCACCCACTCGGCCTTCTTGTCCTTGGCCCCCCAAAGGACCATCAGGCCCGCGTAGGCGGAGGCGAGCGCCGCAAGCGCAAGAGAAAAGGAGCCCAGGCTGGGCACGGCTCACCCTCCCTCTTCAGGAGTGGCGTCAATGGGTGTCTTGTTCCGGCGGTTGGAGTCCGCATCCCACGAATGATTATAAAGATGCTCGATGTACGCAATTACATCCCAAATTTCTCTGTCGGTAAGTGTGTTTTTCCACGGTGACATAGCCGTATTGGGTCTGCCGCTTGCGATCGCCTCATAATGGTCAACTCGTGAGCGCATCGTCATATACTTGAGATCAAGAAAGCTAGTCGGCCGAGGCTTGAGGGACGGTCCAGCCGGCCCTTTCCCATCCCCATTTTTGCCATGGCAAGATGCACAGTATTTTTTGTAAAGCACTTCGCCATTCTTGACCGAGAATTTCTTTGTAGGATATGGATGGTTATGCTCGACTTTGTGTCCCTCATGTGCGAAAGCGGCAAACGTCCAGGCAGATCCGAGAGGGACTACGACCATAAGAACGGAGCAGAGTTTCCGGAGTCTCCTCATTTTTCCTCGTCCTTTCCTTTTTTCGCGCCCCAAAGGACTGTCAGGCTCCTGTAGAAGAAAATGAATACAGCAAGCGCAAGGGAAAAAGACCCTCGGGTCGCCGCGCATCACCCTCCCACGTTGAGGAATTGATTCCTTGCCCAGGGACCCGCGACTTCCGGCAGGCGCTGGTCATTCATGGGTCTGTCACCCCTCAGACCTCGAAGCGTTCGTGCGGGCCGACCACCTTCCGCGCGTCCACGACGACGCGGCCGTCCGGCGACTTCGTGACCTTGTAGAAATCGAGCGGCCGGGGCGCAGGCCCAGCGAGAACCCTCCCCCACCCGTCGAAGACGCTCCCGTGGCAGGGGCAGCGCGAGCGCAGGATCTCAGGCGGCGCCCCCGGCGGGCCCATGAAAGGACCGATCACGCACCGCAGGTGCGTACAAATGGCCGTGCAGGCCCGAAACCCGCCCTTCTCCCGAAAGAGAAAGAGCTTCTTTTCCGGGAAGAAGGCAATCGATCCGACGGGATACTTCTCAGGCGGGTCGAGCTTGAAGACGTCCTGTCCTTCATAGACCACGTTCGGAAACAGGAAGCGGACGTTCGCCAGGATCGGCCCAATGAGCGAGACCAGGAAAGAGGTCCAGCCCAGACCCAAGAGGAAACGGCGGCTCGGAGCCCGCTCGTCCAGGGATGCGGTGTCGGCCTGATCAACCATCTTCGACGCACTCCTCCTGGAAAGAGAAGTTTTCCGGGGCTACGGCCCCCGTTGGGCGCTGCTGGGCGCACGAAGAGCACCGGATGGATCGCTCGTCATAGTTCTTCCCCCCTATTCGGAACAGCGTTATCTGCGCCCGGAACCCGGTCCAAGTCAGGTTGGGCGCGAGACGTAAACTTTCCCTCCTTTTTTCGCGACGACATAGCGGGGAAGAGGGCGCGGGGGCGGACCGGCGATGTTCCTGCCGGAAAGGTCGTAATGGCCGTTGTGACAGGCGCACCAGATGTGCTCAAGGTCCTCACGGTATTGGACCGTGCACGCCAGGTGGGTGCAGATGGCGCTGAAGGCCCGAAATTCTCCCGAGGGCGTCCTGATGAGGATGGCGGGCTGGTTTCCGAACCGGAAGATTTTTCCCGAATTAGGTTTCAGCTCCCCCGTCTCGGCCGCCACAACCTCCGTGACCCGGGCCACGAGGGCTTTGGGCGGATTGACGAATCGGAACACCGGATAAAGTATCGTGGCAAACAGCGAGCCCAGCCCTGTTCCCATCAGCGAGTTCAGGAACCTGCGTCGGGTGCCTTTCCTGCGGCAGTCCATCGATGACCACCTCCTTCTGTCCCCCGACCCATCGGTTCTATTGACCTCTGTTCGGGGAGCTCGGGAAGCGAACTCACCTTCGCCTCGGAAATCTTTCAACCAGGAATAGATGCACCGGGCGTGCCACAATGGGATCTGCGCCTCATGCTGGTTGGAATTCCTAATCTCCCTTAAATCAATTGGTTTTGGGTGGAAGAAAAAGATGGGCCAGACGGGATGGTGAAATGACACCCGGGACGATTCAATTTTTCGCGATGCGGACGCCCATTGCGCAGAATTTACGCGGCGAGAAACGGGGACGAGACCGCCAAGAGCGCGCCGGCTGGATTCACATCGCGGGTCCATCGCGCGGTGGGAAGTCCGATGCCCAGCTGCCGTATTTTCCCGAGTCCTCTGCTCTTTCAGCCAAATTTCCGGTCGATGGCCTCCTGAATGGCCTCGGGCGAGTATCCCTTTTCATGAAGTTTGGACGCATACAGCGCCTCGTTGACGCAGGTCCCTCACGTGGAGGCATGCGTGACCGTGAAGCACGTGAGCAGGGTCTTGTGTCCGTGGCCCTCTTTGCATCGGCAATAGCAATAGAGCCGATCGAAGACCTCCGGTGTTCGGCTGGCCGCTGCATAGGCCTCGTGAACCCTTCCTACGAAAAGGCTGGCCGGAAGAACAGGCCTTCGCTCTATAAACCTCCAGGCTCGGGTGGGTCCGCGGGCCTCCGCCCGCAGTCCCCTGGCAGCGTCCACCTCAATGGTCCGGGTGAATCGGTAGTAGGAGTAACCCCCGCCGAAGCCGACTACGGCGAGTCCGAACACGACGCCCCACATCCATGATCGCCCCTGTTCTCTCTTGGCTGGAACCTTCCGGGGTTGGAGCCTGTTTCGTCGGCGCCTTTTCCTTGATTTCCCCATTTTCCCGTCCTCCGTTTCGGGGTGGATACTCAGTTCGCGCTGGAATTTTCCGGGTACATTCGGGCAGAGGGATTTGTCAAACAGGCTCTATTGTTCGGCGAACATCCCGTGTCCGCCGCCCTCCATGAGCCGAGGTCGCAGGTGTCCTCGCTCTCGCACGGACTGCTACGTCGGGCGTCGCCAATTTCAGGGGTGAGCGGTCAGGTCTGCCAACCCAGATGACGCCCAGCAGGGTGACCCCGATGCCCAGCAGTTGACGGGCGGAAAGCGGTTCACGATAGATCAGAAACGCGAGCGCAACCGCGAAGACCGGCGTCAAGAGAGTCAACCCGTTGAGATGGATCAACTCGCCCCTGCTGACGAGACGGAACCAGCCCCACGAAGCTCCTGCCGAGCCGATGATACCCAGGAAGACCAAGCCAGCCGCGAACTTCGGCGTCCATACCAACGTCTCCCCGGTTTCCAACGCCAAGGACATCCCCAACAGCGGGAGCGCGCCCAGCGCGTATTGCCAAGCCGTGGCTGTCAATGCATGCACCCGAGATCCGAGGTGCTTGATCACAAGGCTTCCAACTGCAAGCCCAAGCGCCGCCATGAGCCCCATTGCGGCCCCTTCTGTCCTCCAGGATCCTCCGGTTCCAACAGACATCGTCAACGCGACGCCTATCGTGCCGAGGATGACTCCGAAGCTCCGCTTTATGGTCAAGGTCTCGTGGAATAGAAGGGCCGCGAGTGGGGCGACGATCAGCGCTTGACTGTTGGCCAAGATGGCCGGAATCGTGGCCCCGGCGCCTCTGACGCTGAGAAACATGCCAGCAAGCCCCAGTGTGGTGTTCGTGAGTCCCAGGAGCGCGATCCAGCCCCAAGTGCGAGGTGGAGGCAAAAGCCGTCCCGTACCGGCTGCAACAGCCAGAAGGGGGATTCCTCCAATAACCGCTCGCAGCGCTGCGTAGAGTAATGGCGGAGCGTCGGCTTGGCTCGCCTTGATGACGACGAAGCAAGCACTCCATGTGAGGACGACGAGGAGCACCGCCGCCGTCTGGTTCAAGTCGCTGAATGAGCGCGATCCGATCATCGTCGAATCCGATTCCGTGCATCAATACATGCTTTGCACATCGGGGGCTCTCTCGTCCGGAGTGTCGCGGCACCGACCGACCTTCTCCAACAGGACCAAGAAACCGCGCGCCCGACGGGCTCCTTCCGCCAAAGCCCCCTCCCGCTTGAGTTCGTTCATCTGGAAACTCCTTTCTCCATGCATCATGGATCAATCGAGTGTCCAACAAAACCCTAGGGCG
>JBHIBA010000004.1:0-48578 GCA_046758845.1 Nitrospinota bacterium | reverse complement strand
ATCCGTTGGAGGTGATCACCGTCAATTCGACGGGCTCTGTTTCCAGCCAGGGATACGAGACCGAAAGCGTGGCCGAGCCGAGCCGAGGGAGGGTGTCTGCCGGGGAAATGGTGAAGTCCCAGATGGCCTCGTTCACCAACACCTGTGCAATGGTGAGCTGAGTCGGGCCGGTGTTCCGGACTTTGGCCACGATCCGGTACGGCTCGAAGATGACCCTTTCAAAGCCGAGTCTCAAAAGCGCATCCGCCGGGACGGGCGGAGCGCCCACGAGGGAAGAGCCTTTCGTCAGGAATGCGTAAACGATGACCCCCAGGATGACGAGAGGGAACAAGCCCATCGCCCAAAGACCCATGCGGGAGCGCCGGACGTGGATTTGTCCCGAATCCGGCAACAGTTTCTCGCCGACTGCGTCCGTCTTGGCCATGTTCGACCCTTTCACGCCAGGGGCTTATCCGGTTGGACGTCGAAGATGCCCAACCAGCCCAGCTCCGCAAATTCCGACTGGTGCGCGTGAAACAAGAACGGGCCCGGATACGTGTAAGCAAACTCCAGGATGCACCTCTCCCCCTGGCACAGCATGACGGTGTCGGTGTACTCGTAGTGGTCCATCCGGGTCCCCGTCCGGTAGAGCCGGAAGAAGTTTCCGTGGATGTGCATGGAGTTGATCGCATCGAACTCGGTCATGTTGACCAGGTAAATGCGGACAAGCTTGTTCTGCCGGATCCGGACGGGATTGTCCCGGTAATAGTTGGCCACGCCGTTGACGGTGTAGAACTCGTTCTCCCCGTCCAGGTTGGTGTCGAAGCCGTTCATCACCATGACCATCTCCTGGGCCGGCTCCCGGCCCTCCTTGGGGTCGATGATGAACGTGCCGTACTGCCCTTTCATGATGTGGGTCTTCAGGGGCATCACGTGGCAGTGATAGAGGTGAACGCCGTAAGGCTCGGCGTCGAACTCGTAGGTGAACGCGCCTCCGGGCGGAACCAATTCGAAGAACCCGTCCATGTTGGCGGGGTGAATGCCGTGGAAGTGCATGGTGTGGAAGTGGGCCCCCCGATTCCGGAAGTGGATCCGGAGTCGGTCTCCCTGGGTCGCACGGAGCGTCGGTCCCGGTACGTAGCCGTTGAACGTCCAAGCGGGAAAGCTGACCCCCTTGGCGACGACGACCTCCCGGTCGATGACCGTCACCTGATACTCGCGCAGGGTCCGGCCGTCTGGAAGCTTCGACGCCTTGCCGTAATCGAAGTGCGTGAGAAACTTGCCGGGGTCCATTCCGGGTCCCACGGCGGGGTCAATGGGTCTTGAAGCGTACTCGGACTCCTTGGCCCGTTTATTCCTCGTCTGCGCTTGCCCTCGCTTTGTCGCCCTGGCCATCAACGCTCCGGTTCCGGCAAGCCCAACGAGTCCCGGCACGCCAAACTTCAGAAACTTACGTCTGGAGACTCGAAAGTTGGCCATGGCCTCGCTTCTCCTTCAGAATTGCGGGGTACAGGGACGCTTCAACCGCTCTCTGAGACGAAAATCTCCTTCGATACCTTCTGACCTAGGGTGTGTTCCACGGCTCCCACCTGCACCCGGAGGGGACCGTCAAACGGCAGCTTTTCCAGCACCGTGATCTCCACCCCAGGCAAGAGCCCCAGCTTCTCCAGGTATCTCAGAATCTCAGGGTCCCGGTCTCTGACGCGGATGACGACAAAAGATTCTCCCGCCCTGGCGTCCAGGAGGTTCGTCCCATCGGTCACCATCCTCCCGTCTTTCGTGGGGATCGGATCTCCGTGGGGGTCCCTCGTGGGGTTGCCGAGCTTTTCAAACAGGATGGCCTCCAGTTCTTCAGAGAGCGCGTGCTCGAGCTCTTCGGCCTCCTCGTGAACCCTGTCCCACGACAGTCCGATCACCTCCGACAGGTACAGCTCCAGCAAGCGGTGATGACGGAGGATCTCCAGAGCGACCTTCTCCCCGCGCGGCGTCAACGTCGCCCCCTTGTAGGGGAGGTAGTTCACCAGCTTCATGTCGTGCAGTTTTTTCAGCATGCTGGTCACCGAGGCGGGAGATACCTCCAAGGACTCCGCCACATGAGACGTGGAGACCGGACCGTGATCACGCTGAAGGGTCCAGATGGACTTCAAATAGTTTTCCAGGGGTTTCGAAAGCATGTCTTCCTTCGCCGAAAGAGGTTTTTTGGTCTGTTAAAAATATATTTTAGAGGGCCTTTTTCTCCTTGTCAAGAATATCCGTGAGTTTGGGAAATTTGAGACAGAGGCGCCGTTTTTTGCGGTTTCGCCAAAACCCGGGCACGTGTCAGGAACGTATGGGAAAAAGGGGCGAGTTCGAACGTCCTTGGTTCTTATGGGATTAGCGGCCCCTGGGCGAATCCGGGATGTCTCTGGCCTCGACCGGCTCGAATGGTGGTCGGCGCCGGGCGGATGAATCCATGGCGTCGTCCCTTTCCCGCGTTTCTCGTTGACAGGGTCCCGCGAACCGTTAAGATGCCTTCGCTTGTTTAGGATTTTCATTCGGCCCAATGGACGTTCTGACCGTTTCTCCGTTGAAAGGGGGTCGCCGCGGCTCTTCAGGGTTCCGGGGTTCGAGGCTGCCCGGGGGAGCTGTAAGCGATGAAAAGAAGCGCCACGCGGCTTCAATGACGGGAGCCGGCCAGGGCGCAGGGCAGAGGAGGGAAGAGCAAAACATGAGCCGTTGGATTCAGGAGTTGACGTGGCCCGATGTGGCCGAGTATTTGGAGCGGGCTGACACGGCCCTGGTGCCCGTCGGGGCCACCGAGCAGCACGGGCCTCACTGCCCCTTGATGACGGACGCGGCGGAGGCCATCGCCACGGCCGAGGGTGTCGCGGAGCGGGTGGATGCGCTCATCGCGCCCCCGCTCTGGTTCGGTTGGTCGCCCCATCATTTGGCGTTTCCAGGCACGATTTCTCTCTGTGCCGAAACGTTAACGCGGGTGGTCGAGGACGTTTGTCAAAGTCTCGTCCACCATGGTTTCAAGCACATCGTCATCCTGAACGGCCATCGCGTCGCCAACCTGCCTCCTCTGGAGATCGCCGTCGTCCGCGTGCGGAACCTGACGGGTGCGGCCGTGGCTTTGGTGGACCTCGCATTGGTGGCGGGGAAGGAAATCCGCGCGGTTTGCGAGAGCCCGCCTAACGGCATCGGGCACGGGTGTGAATCCGAGACCTCGTTCATGCTCTACAAGTACGGTGGGACGGTCAAAATGGACAGGGCGGTGGACCGGGTGGCCGAAGTGGGAGAGTTCGAGCACCGCTTCGTCTCGGTTGACCACGCCGTCAACAGGATAGAGAACGTGAAGGTCTCCTTTCCGCCGACCCTTGAGGAGCATGGCCAGGGTCGGAAGGTCCCCGGAGTCGGGGGCGCTCCGACGCTGGCGACAGCGGAAAAGGGTGAAAAGATTTACGAGGCCATCGTCACCAACACGGCGCGATTCGTCAGGGAATTTCAGAGGCGCCCGGTCACCCTCAAGGCGACCTTCCCGCCTCTTTAGCGCAATTGTGGGTGAAAGTCAGGGCGCCTGGTCCGCGGGGAGGCGCTTTCCCTTTGAGCGGTTTGGCGCGTGGGCTGGCATGACGGCTGACGTCCGTGCTATCCTCGGCTGCGACAGTTGGGGGCGGGCGGTCTAATTCCGCCTCGCATACTACGAAGAGATTCAGAACTCAATGCAGGAAAAAGGATCGAAGGTCCATGAGACACGTGCTGAAGTTTGTCTTAGGTTTTCTCCTCATCGCCCTGTTGGGAGGCTGTAGCACCCATTCTACGCCGGTGGATTATGAGCCGATATCTTCCGAAGAGGAGGAGAACTATCGGGTCAATTTCTATCTCAAAATGACGCCGGGCCAACGAAATTATTACGAGAGGTTGCCCAACCGCGCGGAACGCGACGCCTACCTTCGGGAATTGGGGTTGATTAAATCCAAAAAACGCCGACGATAGGTTGCCCGCGGGGCTTCGCAAACGGTGAGACGGAAAATTCGGAAGGCGGGCGTAGAATCCCTCATCGGGCGTTCGCGATCGCCTCAAAGGCATCCGGGTTTTCGACGCTGGAGACATCTCCGACGGACTCCCCCAGGTATCTTCGGCGAATGGCTCCCCTAAGGATTTTTGCAGACCGGGTCTTGGGGATCGCATCGACGAAGAGGACGGCTTCGGGAGCCAGGGATTTCCCCAGGTCGCCCACCACTTCTTGGATGAGGGCCTCGCGCAGATCATCCGTCGGTTTCGAGTCCGCCGAGAGAACGGCAAAGCAAATGATCCCCTCGCCTTTCACTTCGTGGGGGACGCCGATGGCGGCCGCTTCGACCACCCCGGGATAGCGGAGCAGGGCGGCTTCGACCTCGGCCGGGCCGACGCGCTTTCCGGCCACCATGATGGTATCGTCCGAGCGTCCGAACAGATACCAGTAACCCTCCTCGTCCACCATGGCCCAGTCGCCGTGGTACCACACGTCCGGCCAGCGGGAGAAATAGGTGTCCAGGTAGCGGTCCGGGTCGTTCAGGAACCCTTTGGTCATCGAAGGGGACGGCTTCTTGCAGACCAGGTGGCCGATCCCGCCCCGCACGGGCTTTCCATCGTCGTCAAAGACGTCCACGTCCTTGCCCAAAGCGGGGCCGCCCAGGGAACACGCCTTCAAAGGAAGGGCGACCAGAGGGGAGAGCAGACAGCCCACGAGTTCCGTTCCCCCTGAACAGTTGATCACCGGACACCTGCCGCCGCCCACTTTCTGGAAGTACCACATGTAGGATTCCAGGTCCCAGGGCTCCCCGGTGGAACCCAGCACCCGCAGGCGGGAAAGGTCGTGCCGCTCGACCCATTCGTCCCCCATGTTCTTCAGGAGGCGGATGGCGGTGGGGGAAATTCCCAGCGTCGTAACGCCGTGTCGAACCAGGATCTGCCAAAGCCGGTCCGGTTGAGGGTGATTGGGCACGCTTTCGTATATGAGGTAGGTGCCCCCCCTGCACTGAACGCCGATCATCTCCCAGGGACCCATCATCCATCCGATGTCGGTGAACCAGAAGAACAGGTCGGAGTCCCGCAGATCGCAACAGTAGTACACATTGCTGGTCATCTCCGCGAGGCAGCCGGCGTGGGTGTGGACGGTTCCCTTGGGCCGGCCCGTGGTCCCCGAGGTGTAAAGGATCAGAGAGGTGGATTCGGCGGGAAGGGGAAGGGTCTCGCAGGTTGTCGGTTTGTCCGACACGAACGCTTCCCAGGAGACCTCGCGCTCGCCGGTCAGGTGGAGGGGCTCACCCTGCCGGCTCCAGACCACAACGAGCTGGACGCATTCGGATTCCGCCACGGCCTCGTCCGCCCTGGGCTTGATCGGGGCGACCTTTCCCCGGCGAAGTCCATAATCGGCGGTGAAAAGCAGCTTGGCTCCCGCGTCTTTCAGCCGGGCGGCCAGCGCGCCGGGCCCGAAAGCGGAGAAGATGGGAATGGCCGCCACGCCGATTTTCAGGCAAGCGAACATGGCGAAGACGGTCTCGGGGACCATGGGCATGTAGATCCCGGCCGAGTCTCCAGGGCCGAGTCCCAGGACCTGCATGGCGTTGGCCAGCCGACCGACCTCGTTCGCCACTTCCCCGTATGTGAACTTGCGGACCGCTCCGTCGTCGCCCTCCCAGATGATGGCCGTCCGGTTCCGTCGCCCCCCCCGGGCGTGCCGGTCGATGCAATTGTGGACGATGTTGATCTCGCCCCCGATGAACCACTTGGCCCAGGGAAACCCGCCGGACAGGTCGAGAAGCCGGTTATATTTTCGGTGCCACTCGATCCCCATGTCCTCGAGGGCCGCTTCCCAGAACCATTCAATTTCCTGGGCGGACCGGCGCACGAGCACTTTCGGATCGGTGATGCCCAGTCGGTCCATAAACCGCCCGACGTTGCTGTGGGTCAGGTAATCCTCGGAGGGTTCCCAAATGATTGCGCGCATGTCCATCTTTGTTTCTCCGAAATCCGTGGCAGCGGGGATAGTCTACCGAAGAAACGGCCGGAGTCTAGCATTCCTCGAATCGAAATTTTTCGGAGACCCTTGCCCTTTTTTCCCGTCGGCTCAGACTCTTCGCGACTGGCCCTATCGGGTGAGGCCCTCTTGGGGACCGTAGGTCGTGCGCTCAATCTTGCATGTAGAAACCAGTCCGCAGGGGCGAGATTGCCTAGCGGCCATTGAGCCGATAAGATGGCGGGCGAATTCTTGGGGGGCGTCCTGACGGTTGCTGCTCCCGACGTGTCGGGGCGGTCTCGTCATGGAGCCGGCGGACTCTCTCCGGGACGACTGAGACCCATCCCACCGGTCGAAATGAAGAATCTACACCCCTCCGAAATGACGGCCGAATTCGTCGAGGTGGCTGTCCCCATTCCTGTGGACCGCACCTTTACTTACCGGGTTCCGGTTCCTATTCGGGAAGGCTGTCGCCCACGGCAAGGGGAGCGAGTTCGCGTCCCGTTCGGAAAACAGGTTTTGACCGGCTGCGTCGTGGCCTCCTCCGGTTCCCCGGCAGACCGCAAGACCCTCGACATCCTTTCGGTCCTGGACGACGGCCTCATTGTGGGCCAGGATGTGCTCCGCCTCACGAGGTGGGTGGCGGATTACTATTGCGCCGGTTGGGGCGAGGCGTTGCGGGCTGCGTTGCCCGGTGGGGGCGGCGGGAAGGGGCCCTCCCGGAGGGCCCCCCGGCAACGCGTTTGCGCCGTTGGGGACCTCCCCTCTCAAGAAGAGCTGGACCGGGCCCTTCGCCGTTCTCCGAAGCAGAGGGAGCTTCTCCGCTGCGTCGTTGAGGCCGGCGCAAAAGACGGGGTTGCCGGCATCGATGGGGGAGGAATCCACGTCAACTCGCTTCCCCCGAACTTGCGGGGCGGGCCGCTGAAGGCCCTCCTCGGGCGGGGATGGATATGCGTGCGGGAGGTGGAATCTGAGTCCCTGCCCGCCAAAGATTCGCCACGAAAGACGCACGCCGGCGCCAGACCGCCGGTCATCCTCACGCCGGACCAGGAGGCGGCGCTGAGGGCAATTGTCGAGGGGCTGAATGCCGGAGGCTTCCACGCCTTTCTGTTAGAGGGTGTTACCGGCAGCGGAAAGACCGAGGTCTATTTGAGGGCCATCGACAGAGTGCTGTCGTCGGGCCGCGATGTCATTGTCCTGGTCCCGGAGATCGCCCTGACGCCCCAAGTTTTGCAACGGTTCCGCGAACGGTTCGGCGACCGAGTGGCCGAACTCCACAGCGGACTCACGGTTTCCGAGCGGCACCGCCAGTGGCGCAGAGCCGCCGAGGGGTCGGCTTCTATCGTTGTCGGCGCCCGATCGGCCGTGTTTGCTCCCGTTCGCCGTTTGGGGCTGATTGTGGTGGATGAGGAGCACGATGCCTCCTACAAACAAGAGGAAACCCCGCGATACAACGCGCGCGATGTGGCGCTGGTCCGGGCGCGCCAGGCGGGGGCTTGCGCGCTCTTGGGGTCCGCCACCCCGTCCCTGGAAAGCTTTTACAACGCAAAATCGGGGAAATATGAGCTGTTGAACCTGCCCACCAGAGTCGAGGACCGGCCCCTTCCCCGTGTGAGCATCGTGGACTTGCGGAAAAAATCCCAGGACGGTTCCGGCCGGGAGGGCAAGAAGGGTGACGGGATTCTTTCGCAGCCGCTCACCGACGCCCTTTCACTGAGATTGAAGCGCGGAGAACAGACGCTGCTTTTTCTCAATCGTCGGGGCTTCGCCTCCTGCCTGCTCTGTCGCGATTGCGGCTGGGTGACGCAGTGCCCTCAATGTAACGTCTCCTTAACCTTTCACATCCCGGATCGGAGTCTTCGTTGTCACTATTGCGATCACCGGGCTCCCTCGCCCAGGGTTTGTCCGGAGTGTTCCGGGCCGAACCTGGATACGAAAGGGGTGGGAACGCAGCGCGTCGAGGATGCCCTCCGGGCCCGGTTCCCCGACGCCCGCATCGTACGGATGGACCGGGACACCACCCGCACCCGAGGGGCCCACGGGCGCATCCTGAGCGCCGTCTCCCGCGGAGAGGTCGACATCCTGGTGGGCACACAGATGGTCGCCAAGGGGCACGACTACCCGGGGATTACGCTCGTGGGGGTTATCCTGGCGGATGCTACGATCAATATGCCCGATTTCCGGTCTGCGGAAAGGACGTTCCAACTTCTGACGCAGGTGTCAGGCAGGGCCGGACGCGGGGCTGCTCCGGGGCAGGTCATCATCCAGACGTACCGTCCCGAGCATTACGCCATCCGGCACGCGGCTTCTCACGGTTACGGGAGTTTCGTTCGAGAGGAGCTCCGCTTTCGGCGGGAGCTCAGCTACCCCCCCTACACGAGAATGGCTCGGTTTCGAATTGAGGCGGCCTCCGCCGGCGCCGCCGAGAGGTTCGCCGGCCGATTGGCCTTGGACCTGGCGAGTCTGGTGAAACGCGACGGGGAAGGCAGAGACCAATCCGACTTCCTGGAAATCCTCGGCCCGGCTCCGGGGGTGTTCGGTAAACTCCAGGGCAGGTACAGGTGGCAGGTCGTTTTAAAGGGCGCATCCGCCCGGAAGTTGGGACGGGTCGTTCGGGAGGCGTGTCGAAGGACCGGTCGAGAGCTACGCCCTCCTTCCGGGGTGCGGTTCGGCGTGGACGTAGACCCCGTGGACCTTTACTGAGAGACTGCTCCGGGGGCGTCCCGTTGATCCGGGGAAGGGTCTGGACTATATTCATAGCGCTTTGATCTTTCGGACGTTACAGGTTTTGCGCAGGTTCGCCTCAGAAGAAGAGCACAGCGCATGGCGGTAAGAGCGATTCGCATCTTCCCCGATCGGGTTCTCAGGAAAAAGGCGGAGCCGGTGCGGGAAGTGGACCAGGAGGTCAAGACCCTGGTCGCCGACATGATTGAAACGATGCGTGCGGCTCCCGGTGTCGGCCTTGCGGCTCCGCAGGTGGGCGTGAGCCGCCGCGTGATCGTCGTAGACCCCTCCGCCGGCGAGGACCCCGAGGCGGTGCGGGTCTTGATCAACCCGGTGGTGGTTTCGGCCGAAGGCAGCGCTGCGGCCGAAGAGGGTTGTCTCAGCCTTCCGGATGTCCTGGAAGAGGTGAAGCGGGCAGAGAAAGTGAGTGTCGAAGGTCTGTTGCCGGACGGGACGAACACGAAGATTGAAATCGACGGTCTGCTGGCCCGAATCCTTCAGCACGAAATCGACCACCTGGATGGCGTGCTCATCCTCGATCGCATCAGCCCCATCAAAAGGGACCTCATCAAGAGAAAGCTCCGGAAACGCCAGCGCGTTGAGGCCTGATCGGCCGAGGGAAGGGGCGTCTGAGGGAGGGGACTAACAGGGATGAAAATCCTTTTCATGGGGACTCCCGATTTTGCAATCCCGACGCTCGACGCTCTGCTGGCCTCCTCCCATGAAATCATCGGTGTTGTCACCCAGCTGGACGCGCCCGCGGGTCGGGGGAGAATTCTGAGGCCCCCGCCGGTTAAGCGCAGGGCGATTGAGGCCGCCCTCCCCGTCCATCAGCCGGAAAAGCCGAAGAGAGAGCTCTGGCCGGACCTCTGGCCGGACCTCATCGTCGTCATCGCCTACGGGCAGATCCTCCGGTCCGACATTCTGGAATGGCCGGCGCGGGGGTGCATCAACCTTCACGCTTCGCTCCTGCCCCGCTACAGGGGGGCCGCTCCCATCAATTGGACGATCATTGAAGGGGAGACAGAGACAGGGGTGACTTCCATGCTCATGGCCGAGAGACTCGATGCCGGGGACATCCTGTTGCAGAGGGGTTGCCCGATCGCAGAGGATGACACGGCGGAGACCCTCTGGGCCCGCCTGGCGGACCTATCCGCCGAAGTTTGCCTGGAAACCCTCGAGGCGCTGGGGCAAGGAACTCTGACGCCCAGGCCGCAGGAAGAATCGAAGGCGACGTATGCGCGCAAACTCAAAAGAGAAGATGCTTATCTGGACTGGGGATTGGCGGCGGCTGCCATCTGCCGGCGCGTCCGGGGGCTGCGTCCTTGGCCCGTTGCGCGGACGCGATGGGGGATGATGGAGGACCGCGACCCGACGGAGAAAGGGGAGGGAGAAGACTGGATTCGCGTATGGATGGCTGTGCCCGGGTCTGAAGAAGGCCCCCCGGGTGTTTTGCCGGGGACCGTAGGGGGTCTGGGCAAAAACGCTCTAGGCCAAGAGGGAGTCCGCATCGCTGCGGCCGATGGGTGGGTCCTCCTCACGGAGGTTCAGCCCGAGGGGGGGCGCCGGATGGATGCAAGGGCGTTCTGGCAGGGGCATCGGCTGCCCGCCGACGCCGTTTTGGGCTGAAAGTTGGGAAGCGGGACGCTTCGCAGGCGGGCGGCAAGAAAGGCGGGCGCGCGGGACGTGGCACTGAATCTGATTTGCGAGGCGGAGCGCCCGGGCGCCCGCGTGGATGATCAGTTGCGGGCATTTGAAAGGAGGGCCGAACTGGAGTCGAGGGATCGCGCTTTCGTTCGAGAGCTGGTTTACGGCACTTTGCGTTGGCGCGGCCATCTGGATCAGGCCCTCTCACGGCATCTCTCCGGGCGCGCGGACGATCTACCCCCGGCCCTCAGGAACATCTTGCGCCTGGGCGCCTACCAGATCCTCTTTACGGATCGAGTGCCGGTTTGGGCGGCGGTCGACGAGGCCGTCCGGCAGGCCCGGAGGAGAGGGTTCGACGGCCTGGCGGGCCTGGTCAACGGGGTCCTGAGGACGCTGGCCAGGGAGCCCGGCTTCCGGGCGCCCGGATTGAGGGACGCGCCCGTCGAGGACGCGCAGACTCTGGCCGGCGCCGAATCCCATCCGGTGTGGATGGTCCGCCGGTGGGTGGACCGGTGGGGCCTGGAAGCCGCAGCCCGGGTGTGCAGGGCGAACAACGAGCCCGGCCCATTGACGGTGAGGGTGAACCTGCGCCGCTGCGGGCCGGAGATCCTGAGAGAGGCCCTACAGGGAGCGGGCGTCGAAGTGACACCAGGCGCGCTTTGTCCCGAGGTCCTGCGACTTCGAGGCGGACCGCCCGTCCTGGAGTTGCCCGGCTTCCGGGAGGGTTGGTTCGTCGTCCAAGACGAGGCGGCGGCCCTGATGGCCCACCTGATGGGGGTTCGTCCCGGTGAATGGGTGTGGGACGCCTGCGCCGGTCCCGGGGGAAAATCCGTCCACATGGCCGAGCTGATGGGAGATGAAGGATTGGTCCTGGCGACGGACACCCATGCCCATCGGCTTTCAAGGGTGTTAGAGAACGCACGGCGCCTCGGCTTGCGCTCGGTCCGCCCGATCCACGCCGATGCCACAGCAGGCGCGGTCCGGGAAGAGGGATTCGACGCCGTCCTGGTGGATGCGCCCTGTTCCGGCCTGGGCGTGCTTCGAAGGCACCCCGAGGCCAAGTGGAACAAAACCGAAGAAGACATATTTCGGTTGCGCGAGTTAGAACTGAAGCTCTTGAGAGAGGCCTCGCGGGCGCTCCGGGCGGGCGGACGCCTGCTTTATTGCGTTTGTTCCAACGAGGATGAGGAGACCCGGCAAATCGTTCAGTCCTTTGAGGTATCGGCCGAGGGCGCAAGGTTTCAGAGGGAGGACCTCTCCCTTGACCTCCCTAGGCGATTGTCTTCCGCCGGTCGGTTGGTCGATCCGGGGGGGTGTTTTTCCGTCCGCCCGGGTGACGCCGGCACGGACGGTTTCTTCGCCGCCCGATGGAGACGCCCGGCCCGCGAGGGCAGGAGGAGCGAATGAAGGCGTTCCTGAAACTGCTTCGCTTTTTCCTCTTCCTGGTCCTGGTGGTCGGAGCCAGCGCAGTGAGCGGTTACGTGGCGATGAAGGTCGTCCTGGGCGGGGGAGAGGTCTCGGTTCCTTCCGTCGCCGGGAAACACATCGTCGAGGCCCTGGAGATCATGAGCCGGTCCGACCTGGGGCTTGAGATCAGAAGCCAGGAATTTGACCGTGTCTTGGAGAAGCATTATGTCATCCGGCAGGACCCCCCGGCGGGCCGCCGGGTCAAGGGCGGCCGGAGGGTCGCGGTGATCCTGAGCAAGGGCCCCCGGGAGGCGAGAGTGCCCGAGCTGCGCGGAGAGAGCTGGAGCCGTGCGGTCAATATCCTGAAGACGATGGGCTTTCGAGTCGGTCGGGTTTCCTGGGTGGAATCAGGGATCCAGAACGAGAACACCATCATCGCCCAGGTCCCCTCGCCCGGCCGGGTCGTGGAGCGGGGCAGAGGGGTCAATCTTCTCGTGAGCAAGGGGCCCTGGAAAGCTTCTTTTCTGATGCCTGACCTCGTTGGTGAGGACCTGGACTCCGTGATGCGGTCCCTGCGGAACTCCTCGCTCCGGGTGGGAAGCGTTGTTCGAGAAGAATATCCCGGTGTGAAAGTCGGAGTCGTCTTGCGTCATGAGCCGAGGGCCGGGTATCGGGTTCAAAGCGGCGACGGCGTCAGGATTGTTGTCGCCCGGGACGCCCGTTCCGAGTCCAAGCCCACCGGGACTTACGCCTTTTTCCGCTACAGGCTTTCGGAGGATGCAGGGGAGAAAATGGTCCGCGTCGTCCTCGTCCACGACAAGGACTCTCGGGAGATCTTCCGCGGAAAGAAGAAGGGGGGCGAGGAGGTGGGACTCCTGGTCAGGCTCGAAGGCAAGACCGTCGCCCACATCTACTTGAACGGAAAGCTGGCCGAAGAGAGGGTGCTCCAATAGTGCAGGGGGATGGAAAGGGGGCCGTCCGTGTGGCGCCATCCATTCTGGCGTGCGACTTCGCCCGCCTCGGAGAGGAAGTGCGGAAGGTGATCGACGCGGGGGCCGACTGGATCCATATCGACGTGATGGATGGCCGGTTCGTTCCCAATCTGACCATCGGACCCCTGGTTGTGGACGCCGTGCGGCGAGCGAGGGGGAAGAACAGAACCGATGTCCTCCTGGACGTTCATTTGATGATCGTGGAGCCCGAGCGCCACCTGGAGGCCTTTGTCCAGGCGGGCGCGGAAGTCCTAACCGTGCACGCCGAAACGTCCCCCCACCTCCACCGCACGCTGGAGACCATCCGGACCATGACCACAGGGCAAGGCAAGCCGGTGCTCTCGGGGGTGGCGATCAACCCGGCCACACCCCCGGAGGCGTTGTGGGAGGTCCTGGAGGCGGCTGACCTGGTGCTGCTCATGACCGTGAACCCGGGTTTCGGGGGACAGCGTTTCATCGAGTCCCTCCCCCTCAAGATTCGCAGAGTCAGGGAGCGCCTGGACGCCCTTTCCGATCCTCCGATCCTCGAAGTGGACGGCGGCGTCGATCCCACAACGGCCGGATGGGCCGTCGAAGCCGGCGCGCGAATGCTGGTGGCGGGGACCGCGGTCTTCGGCCAGAAGGACTACAGGGAGGCGATCGCAATGATCCGGGAGGGTTACGGGGGAAGCAAGGACTGACCCGCAGGGAGCAGGGGAATCGACGATCTGCCGCGGGCAAGGGCGTTTGATCCCAATCATCGGCGAATCCCGGTTGACGGGGGTACCCGCCGGGCCTAATGTACCTGGCGATTTCATCGTCTTTTCTGTGCTTGGGAAGGGTGGTTGTGTTTGAGAATTTAAGCCAGCGCCTCGAGGCCGTCTTCCAGAGACTTCGCGGCCGGGGGAAATTGACCGAATCCGACGTCAAGGAGGCCCTCCGCGAGGTCCGCTTGGCCCTTCTGGAGGCCGATGTTCACTTCAAAGTGGTGAAGGATTTCGTCGCCGGCGTCCAGGAGCGGGCTGTCGGCGGCGAAGTGATGAAAAGTCTCACGCCGGGCCAGCAGGTCGTCAAGATCGTCCACGAAGCGCTGGTGACCCTGATGGGAGAGGAGGCGGCCGCGCTGGCCTCCGCCAGGCAGCCCCCCTCGGTTGTCCTTCTGGCGGGTTTGCACGGGTCGGGGAAAACCACGACGGCCGGTAAGCTGGCCTATCGCTACCTGAAGGAGGGGAAACGGCCTTATCTGGTGCCCTGCGATTTGATGCGGCCGGCGGCCGTCGAGCAACTCGCAACCCTGGGACGCTCGCTGAACGTGCCCGTTTTCGATCCGACCGGAGAGGGGGATCCGGTGTCCGTGTCGGAGGCCGGGTTGGAAGCGGCCCGGCGGGAGGGCGCCGACGTCCTGATCCTGGACTCGGCCGGACGGCTTCAGATTGACTCAGAGTTGATGGCGGAGCTTCAGCGGATTTGCCAAGGCGTTCAGCCGGTTGAGCGTCTTTTGGTGGCCGACGCGATGACGGGCCAGCAGGCCGTCTCCCTGGCCAAGGCTTTCGATGAATCGGTGGACCTGACGGGGGTCGTCCTGACCAAGATGGACGGGGACGCGCGCGGCGGGGCCGCCTTGTCCATCCGTGCGGAAGTGGGCGTCCCCATCAAGCTCGTGGGCGTGGGAGAGCGCCCGGAGGCGCTGGAGACCTTCCATCCGGCCCGGATGGCCTCTCGGATTCTGGGAATGGGGGACGTGCTTTCCCTCATCGAGCGAGCGGAGTCGGTCGTTTCGGCGGAAAAGGCCGCTGAGCTGGCGGAACTCGCCCGGACGGCTTCCTTCACACTGGAAGACTTCCGCGATCAATTGCGGCAGGTGAGAAAGATGGGGCCATTGGATGAGTTGTTGGATATGATTCCCGGGATGAAGAAGATGAAGGGAATTCAGGCCCGGGAGGAGGACCTCACCAAGGTCGAAGCCATGATTGACTCCATGACACCGGGTGAGCGGCAGGACCCTACCCTGATCAACGGAAGTCGCCGCCGCCGGATTGCGGCGGGCAGTGGCGCCACGGTTCAGGACGTCAACCAGTTGCTCAAGCAATTTTCCCAGATGAAGAAGATGATGAAATGGGTTGCCCGCGGAGGGGGAGGCAAGAGAAGAAAGCGGGCTTTCATGAACCTTCCGGGCATGCCGGGGATTCCTGGGAGCTAACCACCGACGGCGAGGAGGGACCGGAGTCCCTTCGTTGACCGGTGGGGGAAATCGGAGGAGGTAATCGCGTGGTTCGCATCCGACTTTGGCGCATGGGTGCCAAGAAGCGTCCCTCATATCGGGTCGTGGTGGCCGATTCGCGCTCGCGACGCGACGGCCGAATTATTGAAAACCTCGGAACCTACGATCCAGGGGCGGTTCCCGCATCCGTGGCCATCGACCAAGAACGGGCCCGTTACTGGCTCTCCTGCGGGGCGCAGCCTTCCAGCACAGTCCAAAACCTTTTCCAGCGAGTCGGAGTTTACCGCAAAGAGTCTTGATCCCGCTGGCCTTCCTTCTCTCGATGAGGGACCCGTCCAAGGGGGGAAGGTGAAAGACCTGATTGAATATATCGCCAGGCACCTGGTCGACCATCCCGAACAAGTCCGCGTGGAGGAAGTGGGACGGGGTGAGGACACGACCCTGGGGCTCCGGGTGGCCCCCGAGGACCGGGGGAAAGTCATCGGCCGGGAAGGCCGGACCGTCAGGGCCATGCGAACGCTCCTCTCGGCTGTTTGCGCATCCCGAGGCAAGCGGGCCAACCTCGAAATCCTGGAATAAGGCTCGTGGTTTCGCGGATTGTCACTCTCGGCCGAATCGTCAAGGCTCATGGAATCCGTGGCGAGGTGGCGGTGGAGCCGTGGCTGGACGAAGGGGAGGCGCTCTCTCCGGGCGCGCGCGTGTGGCTGAAGTGGCCGGAGGGAAAGAGCGGGCAAGGACGGGTCGAGACCGCGCGTCCGCACGGAAAGAGGTGGCTGATCCGGCTGGAAGGGATCGCCGACCGCACGGGGGCGGAGGCCTTGGTTCAGGCCGAGGTCCGCGTAGACCGCGAGGACTTGCCGCCTCTCGGCGAAGACGAGTACCTGTGGGAGGATCTGATCGGCCTGGAGGTGAGGGACGAATCGGGGAGGCTGGTGGGAAGGCTGGTCGAGGTCTTCTCGACCGGACCCTGGGGAGAGAATGCAGTGATCGTCGTCCAAGACGGGGATCACGAAATCCTCCTGCCGATGACGCGAGAGGTGATCCGCGAGGTGGATTTGCAGGGGGGGCGGATGAAGGTGTCCGTCCCCGCGGGCCTTCGGGAATCCAATGGAGAGGGTGTTGATCTTTGAGGTCGTCACAATCTTCCCCCGGATGCCGGATTCGCCTCTGGCCGAGGGGATTCTGCGAAAAGCTATCGACAAAGGGCTCTTGACCGTTCGGACGCATGACCTGAGAGACTTCACCGACGACCCCAACCGCTCCACCGACGACTCCCCCTATGGCGGCGGCGGTGGGATGGTCATGACCCCGGAGCCCATTGGCCGAGCCGTGGAGGCGATACAGGCTGCCGGACCCCGCGCCCGGGTGATTTTCCTCACGCCCCAGGGAAGGCTTTTTACGCAAGAGCGCGCCCGGACGCTCGCCAAGGAAGAGCGCCTCATCCTCCTTTGCGGCCGCTATGAAGGAGTGGATGAGCGGGTTCGCGAGATTTATGTTGATGAAGAACTCTCCATCGGCGATTACGTTCTGAGCGGTGGGGAGTTGCCGGCGCTCGTCGTCATCGATGCCGTCGCGCGGATGATTCCGGGTGTTCTGGGCTGTGCCCAATCGGCGGCGGAGGATTCCTTCACCAGGGGACTGTTGGATTTCCCGCATTACACGCGACCGGAGGTCTTCGAAGGGCGAAAAGTGCCCTCGGTCCTCCTCTCCGGCGACCACCGGGCGATCCGGAGATGGCGCCAGCGGGAGGCCTTGTTGCGCACGCTCCGGAGGAGAGCCGGCCTGATACGAGAACAATCCTTGAGCGAAGAGGAACAACGCTGGCTTGCCCAGTGGCGCGAGGAAAAGCCGGACGAACGATCGAATACGGAATCATTGAAGGGGAGGTTGGCCAGTCATGAACGCGATTGATGCATTGGACAAGACCCAGATGCGAATGGACATCCCTTCCTTCCGGCCGGGAGATACGGTCCGGGTGCACTCGCGAATCATCGAGGGGGACAAGGAACGGATCCAGGTCTTCGAAGGCGTGGTGATCGGCCGCAAAGGAGGAGGGGCCAGGGAGACCTTCACGGTTCGGAAGGTATCCTACGGAGTGGGCGTGGAGCGGATTTTTCCCCTTCATTCGCCTCAGATCGATAAGATCGAGGTCATACGGTTGGGAAAAGTGCGGCGCGCCAAGCTTTACTACCTCCGAAAACTCAAGGGCAAGGCCGCTCGGATCCCAGAACGCACGAGTTCTCGATAGTGGCCGTTGGCTGGAGATGGGAGGGGAGGCGTTGGAGCGCAGGCCGTTCCCGCGTGGCCGGCGTGGACGAGGCCGGCCGGGGACCGATTGCGGGCCCGGTCGTCGCGGCCGCGGTCATTCTGCCGCCCGGCTGTCGGATACCGGGACTTGACGATTCCAAACGGCTGAAGCCGAGCAAACGCGAATCTCTCCGTCAGCAGATCGTCGAGCGGGCGGTGTCTTGGGCGGTGGCGTCCGAGACGCCGGACGTAATCGACCGCATCAATATCCTCCGGGCCGCCCTTCGGGCGATGGCCACCGCTGTCTGCCTCCTGAAACCGGAACCGGATTGTCTTCTGGTGGACGGCTCGCAGGCGGTTCCCCTTCCCGCGCACCTCTGCTTGGATCAATTTCCCATCGTCCGGGGGGATGGGCAAAGCGTTTCCATCGCTGCGGCTTCTGTCCTGGCCAAGGTCCACCGGGACGGTGAAATGGCGGAATACGACCACCTCTACCCGGGCTATGGATTCGCCCGGCACAAGGGGTACGGCACGCGGGCCCACCTGGAGGCTTTGGCCCGATTGGGTCTCTCACCCATTCACCGGAGAAGCTTTCGGCCCGTCCGCGAACTCCTGAGCCCGCCGGGCCCGCCCGGGGACCCTCCGGAGTTCAGCCCCGAGCCGGAATCATCCCGCCGAAGCGAAGCGCGCTCGTGACGAGATTTTGGCGAGGGCTGTTTGAAGGCGCGCAAGACCCGCGACACGCATTGGGAAAACGGGGGGAAGAAGAAGCCGCCCGGTATCTTCGAAAGCTGGGCTATGAAATCCTCGAGCGCAACGTCCGGACGCGGCTGGGGGAGATTGACCTGATCGCCCGCCAGCGCGGCGTCCTCGTCTTTGTGGAAGTGAAGACGCGTTCGTCGGGAGAGTTCGCTCCACCCGAGCTGTCGGTTGACGGGAGAAAGCGCCGCAAGCTCTCAGCGCTGGCCCAGGCTTACTTGGGCGGGCTGGGGGAGGCGGTGGATTGCCGTTTCGATGTCCTGGGCATCACCCTGCCCTCAAAAAAAGCAACGCCCCTGATCCGCCATATCCAAAACGCATTTCAGATTGAGCCCGAGTAGGCGGGGATGACAGCCGGGATTCCCAGGGGGCGCTTTTTGTAAGCCGCCCCCCTGGGGACCCCCCGGAAAACTTCTGACGGCCCGGCACTGCGTGGCCGGGCCTGCTTTGGGTTGGGTGTGGATTTGGCTGTGCCGGTTGTCTGTTGCCTTTCGGTGGCTTGATGCTTTGGCCGGATGCCCGTCTGGCTTCGCCAGCCGCAGCATCCGGCCAACGAGCCAGCTTTCGCGAAACAAAAGTTTTGCTGGGGGGGCGGGGGGGCGGACGCGCGGCGTCAGGTTTCCGCACTGGCGCGCCTGTTCAATCATCTATCGAAAGGTGCGCGCCAAAGACGCCTGGCTTAAGCGTACGCGCCTTCAACCGCAGTCCGGCCGGCACGCCAGTGCCCAAAAAACGCCCCCCGCAGAAGATAAAAGATCGCCTAAGTCCTCGGCCCTCCGTCAAGACCTTTTTTCGTGTCCATCTGGATTCAGATTTCGTTCGTAGATGAGGCGCAGCCCCTCCAGGGTCAGATAGGGGTCCACCGTGTCGATGATGTCCGTCTCGCGAGCGATGAGCTCGGCCTCGCCGCCCGTGGCCACGACTTGCGGGTTGCCCCCGACCTCTTCGCGGATCCGGCTGACCATTTCCTTCACCAACCCCACATAGCCGAACAGGATTCCCGACTGCATGCTGGAGATGGTGTTCCGGCCGACGGCGTGTTCGGGCCGAATGATTTCTACACGGGGAAGCTTCGCCGCGTGCTCGAACAGGGCCTCGAGGGAAATCAAGATCCCGGGGGCAATCGCCCCGCCCACGTAATGGCCTTCCCGGGAAATGGCGTCAAAGGTGGTCGCCGTGCCGAAATCCACGACGATCAGCGGGCACCCATATCGCGCGATGCCCGCCACCGCGTTCACGATCCGGTCCGCACCGACCTCCCTCGGGTTGTCAGCCAGGATGGAAAGTCCTGTCCGGACCCCGGGTCCGACGACGAGGGGCCGGATGCCGAAAAAACGAAGGGAAACTTCTTCCAGGACCGTGAGCAAGGGTGGAACCACGCAGGAGACGGCAATGGCGTCCACCTCATCCATCCGGGCGTTTTGGGTTCCGAACAGGTCCCGCAACAGGATCCCGAACTCGTCCGCCGTCCGGCTCGCGAGGGTGGTGACCCGCCAGTGGACCAACAACTCAGAAGCCCGGAATACCCCGGCGACCGTATGCGTGTTCCCCACGTCGATCACGAGGAGCATTCTGTCAACTCTACCTCTGTGACTTCGCCCGACTGAATCCGGGCCGGTCCTGCCGGGGTCTGGATCACGAGGGAACCGTCTTCGGCGAGATCCTCAGCCAGTCCTTCCAGCGCGATCCCATTTTTGACGGCGCGAACCTTCCGGCCAAGAGTCGAAGCCATCCGCCGCCAGGCCTCCGCCACGGGACCGAGCCCGCGCTGGAGCCAAAGCCGGTATCCGGCGTCAAGCTCGTCGAGGACCTTGGCCGCCAGCTCGGCTCGATCCGGCCGTCGCCCCGTGGCAACCGCCACCGACGTGGCCGTCTGTCGGAGGTCGGGGGGGAAGTGCTCCGGGAGTTGCGAAAGGTTGATGCCGATCCCCACGACGACGCTTGTGACTCGATCCGGGTTCGCCCGGGCCTCTGTCAGAATCCCACCGACTTTCAGGCCCTCGTACCGGAGGTCATTGGGCCACTTGAGCCTCGGCGGGCGCCCCACTTGCCGCTCCAGCGCCGTGGCCACGGCCACCCCCGCCACAAGGGTCAGCGGGAAAGGGGAGGGACCCCTCTTCGCGGGGCGCAGAAGGACCGAGAGATAGAGGCCGGCCCCTGGCGCCGAGAACCAGTTCCGGCCGCTCCGACCCTTTCCCTGCGTTTGAGCGTCGGCGATGACTGCGGTTCCCTCGGGAATTCGCTCCCGTTCCTCCAGGCGAAAGGCCTCGTCGTTGGTGGAGCCGATCGAGGCGTACCAGTAGATGGGGCTCTCCCGCCCCTGTAAGCGGTGGCGGCGAACCTCTTCGGCGAATCCCGTCATTCGGGGCTCCCCAGTTGACTGAGGCGGGCCAGGTGTTCCTCGAGCCGGGCGGCCCGCTCGGCCGCCTCAGCGCGGCGGGCTTCATTTTCCGCCACCACTTCGGCGGGCGCCCGCTTGCGGAAACCGGGGTTTGAAAGGTTCTTCTCCAGCCGCTCTAAGTCCTTGTGGACGGCGTTGAGCTGCTTAGTGAGTCTTTCCTGTTCCGCCGATATATCCAGAAGCCCCTCCAGGTTCACGACAAACTCCCCGAGCCGCGTCACGGAGGCGGCCGACATCGGCGGTCGGGCCTTTCTGTCGGACACGACGCGGATCTCGCCGGCCCTCGTGGCGCACAGGAAAAAATCCTTCTCCCCTTCCAGGACCTTTGCGCCGATTTTGGCCATGCCGTCCTGAAACCTGACCAGGATGGGATAAGGGCGGTCGAGGCGGAGGTTCATTTCCCCAAAGATGTTCCGGACCCCAGAGATGGCCTCGGTCAGTAGATTCATCTCCTCTTCGACCTGATTGTCGAGGAGGCGGGTGTCCCGGGCGGGGAACGCGGCCTGAGTCAGAAGGCCGGGGTCCTCGGCGCGGCGCGGCAGGTGAGACCAGATCTCTTCGGTGAGGAAAGGCATGATGGGGTGCAGCAGGCGAACCACTGCGTCCAGCACCTCGATGAGCATTGCCCGGACGAACCGCTTTTCCTCCTCCGATCCCGAGGCCAGGCGGGGTTTGGTTTCCTCCAGGTACCAGTCGCAGAACCGGTGCCAGACGAACTGGTAGATCTCATGAGCGGCCTCGTTGAACTTGTAGGTTGAAAAAGCCTCCCGGACGCTCCCGATGGTCCGGTTGAGGGTGCTCAGGATCCACCGGTCGGCGGGTTTGATGAACCCGGCCTTCTCCCGCACGGCCGACAGGGCTTCCCGCCTGGCCTTTTCTTCCCCCGCCTCGGCGTCGGGCTCCAGTTGGCTCAGACAGTACCGGGCGGCGTTCCACAGCTTGTTGCAGAAATGCCGGTAGCCCTGAATCCGGCCGCTCTGAAAACGGATCTCGCGGCCCTGCGCCGCCAGGGCCGTCAAGGTGAAGCGAAACGCGTCCGCCCCGTATTGTTCGATCACGTCTAGGGGGTCGATGATGTTCTTCAGCGACTTGCTCATCTTCCGGCCCTGTTCGTCCCGGACCAGCGCGTGGATGTAGACGTCTCGGAAGGGAACGTCGCCCATGAACTTGAGCCCCATCATGATCATCCGCGCGACCCAGAAGAAGAGGATGTCGAAAGCGGTGACCAGGGCAGTTGTCGGGTAAAAGGTCGCGAGGGCCGGGGTGGGTTCCGGCCAACCCAGGGTGGAGAAGGGCCAAAGCGCCGAGCTGAACCAGGTGTCCAGGACGTCCTTTTCCCGGACGAGGTCTGTTCCCCCGCACTCCGGGCAGGATCCGGGCTCCCGGCGCGAGACGATAGGAACGGCGTCCGGCAGAAACACGTATTCGACTTGGCCTCCCTTGGCCGGAGAAACCGCCTCCCCCTGTTCCCCGCCCGCCGCGATGTATTGCCCCTCGTTGCACTTCAAGCAATACCAGGCCGGGATCTGGTGGCCCCACCAGATCTGCCGGGAAATGCACCAGTCCCGGATGTTGCGCATCCATTCGAAGTAGGTCTTCGACCACCCTTCAGGGAGGATCCGGATTCTTCCTACCTCTACGGCTTGGATCGCGGGCTTGGCCAGGGGCTCGGTGCGGACGAACCACTGGGGCGTCAGAAAGGGTTCCACGGGGGTGTTGCACCGATAACAGTGCCCCACCGCGTGTTCATGGGCCTCCTGCCGCTCCAGGACGGAAAGCTCTTCGAGAAATTGAAGCATCCGCTTTCGGGCTTCCTTGACCGAAAGGCCGATGAGGTCCGGGACGCGGTCCCATTCGGATATGCGCCCTTCCTCGGTTGAGAGCCCTTCGCTAATCCGGCCGTCCGCCGTGAAGGCCTTGATCCGGGGGAGACCGTGGCGTTCGCCGATTTCAAAGTCGTTCGGGTCGTGCGCGGGGGTCACCTTCAGGGCGCCGCTGCCGAACTCGCGCGATACGTAGGCGTCCGCGATGACGGGGATGACCCGTCCGACTCCGGGGATGATCAGGTTTCGGCCCACCCATTGCCCGTATCTCTCGTCTTCGGGATGAACCGCGACGGCCGTGTCCCCCAGCATCGTTTCGGGCCGGGTGGTCACGACGACGAGACCTTTCGACGGGTCCTCAGCCGAGGGATATCGGATGTGCCAGAGGCGCCCGGTCGCGTCTTCATGCTGGACCTCCACGTCGGAGAGGGCGGTCCCGCACCGCGGGCACCAGTTCACCAATCGCTCGCCGCGGTAGACCAAACCTTCTTCGTAAAGTGAGACGAAGGCTTCCGAGACGGCGCGGGAGAGGCCCTCATCCAGCGTAAAGCGCTCGCGGTCCCAGTCGCACGAAGCCCCCAGGCTCTTGAGCTGGTGGAGGATGCGGCCGCCGTATTCCTCCCGCCACTTCCACACCCTCTGGACGAAGGCCTCCCGGCCGATTTGCCTCCGGTCGAGGCCCTCCTCGGCCAGGGCGCGCTCTACAACGTTCTGTGTGGCGATGCCGGCATGGTCCGTCCCCGGTATCCAGGCCGTGTTGTAGCCGTCCATCCGCTTCCACCGAGCCAGGACGTCCTGGAGGGTGTTGTTCAGGGCGTGGCCCATATGAAGAGAGCCGGTAACATTGGGCGGAGGGATGACGATGCAGAATGCGGGGCGCTTAGAAGTATCTTCCCCTCGGAAAACGCCCCTCGCCAGCCACCGGTCGAGCCACCGCGCTTCGGTGGCCTGCGGCTCATAGTGCTTGCCCAGCATCGAGGGTTAATCCTCTCCCTTCAGCCGCTCAATCTCGCGCTCTATCCAGACCTCAGCCACCCCTGGGACGACCTCTCGGGCCACCCGCTCGATCAGTGCGGTGATCTGGGGGGCCAGATCTGTCAGAGTCTCGCGGAGGACAGACACCAGGAGCCGGCGAAGTTCGTCCTCATTCAGGCTCTTGAGCAACTCGGTGATGGATTGCAGGGCGGCCGACTCGATGGCGGGCCGGATGTCTTCCACCGACTGGTCGGCTTCTGGGAGGGCTTGCGCCCGGCCATGAGGGCGCGGGGATTCCTCCGCCCGGGGGGTGGCCGGTTCCGCATCCGGCTTGTGACCCGACCCAGGGGGAACCGGGGGTTTTTCTTCCCCCGCCGGCCTGGTCGATGGAGGGGCCTCGATCCACTCGCCCTTGGCCGCCGCCCCATCGGGCTCCTCAGGACGAAGGTCCAGGCCGATGAGAGCGGCCACGGTTTTCGCCAGATCGTCCGAGGTGAAGGGTTTAGAGAGGAGGGCGTCGGGAGTAATGTCCAGGGGACGGAGCCCTTCATCGTCTTCGCCGAACAACAGGATGATCGGGATTGAGCGGAATACGGGGTCTTCTTTGAGCCTCCGGCAAAGCTTCCAACCGCCGATTTGGGACTTTTCGCCGTCGGCGATGACGATATCGGCTGGCTCGTCTTGGAGAGCCTCCCAGGCCTTTTCCAGGTCGGCCGCCGCTCGGACGGTCAGGTCGGTGTTCTCGAAGGTCAGCGCAACAACTTCCCGAATGGCGACGCTGTCATCGACGAGGAGAAGACTCTTCGCCATTCACAACCCTCTTCTTCTCTTCTGGGGGAATCGGGGGCAAACCCGTCGGCGGGTCCCCAAGGTTGGACAGGGAGGGATCCTGGGCGCTGTCCTTCTCGACATGGGGAGGTACGACGAATCCTCCGGAAACCACATACTTGATGCCCTCCTCAATGCTCATGTCCAGGGCGATGATTTCTTCTTTCGGCGCGAAGACCAAAACGCCCGACGTCGGATTGGGCGTGGTGGGAACGAAGACGTTGACGACCGTTTCTCCGGTGCGCGACTGAATCTCCCCTCTCGCCTCGGAGGTCACAAACCCGATGGAATAAATTCCCCGGCGGGGATACTCGATAAGGACCACGCGCTTGAAGCCGTTGTTCTGCTGCAGCGCTACGGTCTCCAGAAGCTGCTTGGACGCGACGTACACCGTTCGGACGATGGGCACGCGGCCCAATATGCGGTCCGTCAGGTGGACGATCTGACGCCCGAACAAGTTCCTCGCGAAAAGGCCGACGAGATAGATGGCCAGGACCATGACGATGATTCCCAGCCCCGGAACATCCTTGACCTGGTACCCCAGATAGCTAAAGAAGCGGGGAACTTGCGGGCCCAATACGTTGTCGAGCCGCACGGCCAGGAACTGAAGGAGCATGAAAGTGAGCCAGATGGGGATGATCACCAACAGTCCCGCTACGATCACCGCGCGGAAGTGGCGTCTGATCGCCTTGAACATCAGAAGAACCTTTTCTTTCCGGGAAGCATGAGAATTCAGCCCCCCGTCGATCTACGAAAAGCCAACGATACCCCTTTGCCCCATAGTCGCTCGAAATTGACGGTTAATTGACCCATGGGCCACAGGACACAACTTATCTTTCGCCCCTCGCCAGAGCAAAAAGAGTATACACATACTCCGATCCGCGGCCAATGGCTTTTTTGTCGAGGGGTCATGGGAACCGGCCATTAAGGGAGGGGCTCCGGATCCCGGACCGATTTTCGCCGATAGGTTCTGACGGCCTTCAGGTGGTCTCTCAGGGTGCGGGAGAATTCGTGGCCGCCGTCGTCCCGGGCCACGAAATACAAGTAGTCCACCGGGGCGGGGTTGAGGGCTGCAAGCATCGAGTCGAGTCCTGGATTCGCTATCGGGCCCGGGGGCAACCCCTTTATGCGATAGGTGTTGAAAGGGGACTCGACGCGCAGGTTCTCACGGGAAAGCGGACCGGAGGTTCGGTTCAATGCGTACAGGACCGTCGGGTCCGCCTGAAGGCGCATCCCGCGCCGAAGCCGGTTCTGAAACACCGCGGCAATCAGGGGCCTCTCGTGGGGGAGCGCGGTCTCCCGCTCGATGATGGAAGCCAGGGTCACGACTTGGTGGACGGACAGGTTGCGTTGGCGGGCCCGCCTGAGCATCTCCGGTGTGAAACGCTTGCGGAACGTCGCGATCATCCGGCCCAGGATCTTTCTCGCTGTCGCCCGGCGGGGGAAGCGATACGTTTCCGGAAACAGGTAGCCTTCGGCGCTGGCCGCCGGGATGCCGAATTTTCTGAGGAAGGAGGGGTCACGGGAGAGGAGTTCGATCTCCCCGGCCGAGCCAATGCCGACCTGCTCCGCCGCCTCCGCGATCTCCCGGACCGTATATCCCTCCGGTATGGTGAACGGATGCTGGACGACCTCGCCTCGCAAAAGGATGTCCAGGATTTTTACCGGAGACATCGAGGCGCTGAGCCGGTACTCTCCCGCTTGGAGGTTCCGGGTTTGACCCCGCAGCCAAGCCCACAGCGCGAACAGGTGTCGCGACCGGATGAGCCCCTCTTCTTCCAGCTTGGCGCTGATGCCGCGGACGCTGGTTCCACGGGGGAATTCGACGACCTTGGGTTCGGTCCGAAGGCGGAAAGGTGCGTGGAAGAGGACAATCAGCCACAGAGCCCCCAGGGCGGCGGGGGCCGCCCCGAAGATTGCGCCCCACAGGGCCAATTTGCGCCGCCGAATCATCTCGGCCTCACGTAGGGGTTCGTCTTTTCCTGGAGTCGAGGAAGCCCTGGAGAATCAGGATGGATGCCGCCGAATCAATGACGGCGCGGCGTCTTTTGCGGCGATGTCCGGCGGCGATGAGGCTCTTCTCCGAGGCCACGGTGGTCAGCCGTTCGTCCCAGGTGTGAACCGGGAGTTGGGACCTCTCACGAAGGGCCTCGGCGAAGCGTTCGGCCTGGCGAGCCTCCTTTCCCGCCGTCCCGTTCATTCGGAGGGGGAGCCCGACGACGATGGTCTTCGCTTCGTGCTCGGCGGCGACGGCGGCCACGGCCTCCACGTTCGCATCGAAATTCTCCGCTTTCAGGGTCGGCAGGGGCTGGGCGGTGACTCCCAAGGGGTCGCTGATGGCGAGTCCAATCCGCCGGGACCCCAGGTCCACAGCCAGAATTCGCGCCGTCCCGGCGTTCTCGGGCAACTTCCGCCTATCTTCCATTGGGCCCCTTCCCGACATCTTCCAGGCGGATCTGGTGGCTGCGCAAGGTCTGGGCGATGACCCGCCGATAGGTGACCAGGGCCTTGATCTGGTCCGTGATGGATCGGGTCTCGTCGCTCTGGGCCGTGGCCAGGTCCTCCTGAAAGTCCAGAACCTGGAAGCTCGTCGATAGGCCGACGGCGAACTTTTTCTCTTCCGCGTCGAGCTGTCTCTCGGCGAGCACCCTTGCGGCGGTGGTGGCCTCGACCCGTTTCTGGGCCGTCAAGATGTTCCGCACGGCTTCTCTGACTTCCAGGAAGATTTGCTGTTCGAGGTTTTTGAGGGACAGAAGGGATTGGGCGGTTTCGATCTTGCGTTGGGTCAGGGCGCTTTTGGCCGCCCGATTCCGCAGGGGGAATTCGAAGGTGAGAGCGACCTGCCATTGGCGGAAATCGCCGTTGAAATCTCCGACGGAGGATGTGAGATCGTCGTCCAATCCGTTCAAGCCGAAGCTCGCTCTAAGGTCCAGCGTGGGAAGGAGCTGGTTCTCCGCGAATTTTACCTGGATGTTCTTGTTTTCAATGTCCAGCTTCGCCTGGGCGTAATCCGGCCGGTTTTCAACCGCCGAGCGAAAAGCCCTCTGGACATCGGGCGCTTGCGGGATGACCCTCGGCTCATCCGTGGGGTTGATGCGGATGTTCCAGGAAGTGAAGTCTTTGGGAAGATTCAGCGCCCGCTTTAACCGGTCCTCGTTGTCCCGAACCAGTTGTTCGCTGGTGATGACATCGGCCTCCCGGCTCGCCACGCTCGCCTCGGCTTGGACGATCTCAATGGGGGCCATGGTCCCCACCTCGACCTGAATCTTGTTCCGGCGGAGGAGATCCAGGGCCAGGGCCAGGGATTTCTTTTTCACCTCGAGGTCCTGGATGCTGAAGACGAGCTCCCAGTAAAGATTCTCGATATCGGAAACCACGTTGATCACGCGATCCCGGAACGCGCTGGCGGAGGTTCTTTCATTGTTTCTGGCGACCCGGATGGCGGTGGTATTGGCCGCGGTCCCGAAGTTCTTGAGCAGGTTTTGCGTGACCGTCAGGTTGACCATGGGTGTGTAAGCCGGGTTGAACTGGATGAACCCGGCGTTGTTCTGGCTTCTGTCCACTTCGGCGGAGAACTCAAAAGAGGTCCCGGTCTTGAACCGCTGGCGGACCCCCGTACGGACCATCTGGTCCCTAACGTTGCTATCGGTCGTTCGCGCCAGGGCCGACAAGGTCGGGCGGATGGTTTGGTTCGCGTTCCCCTCCGCAAATACCAAAGGGTCAAACGGCGCCTCTTCGCGTTGGATGTCCTGCGCCCGGATCCGTGGGTTCAGCTGCTCGACGTGGATGTCGAAGTTCCTGCCCAGTCCGATGCGGATGCTGTCAGTCAGGGAAAGCCGCTGCGTTCTCTGAGCACCCTCAGGGGCCGGCTTGAGATCCCCTTGAGCGGCGCGCTCGGTTCTTCCGGGTCTTTCCCGCAGTGCAGGAGGGAGCTGGGCCAGCTCCGTGGGCTCCAATTGAAAGGAGGGCGCGACAGTCAAAACCGGACGCGTCTGGCCCATCGATCCCCCGGTCGGCCACGAGGCCAGCAGGACGGGAAAAAAGCCAGCCCATAAAAGGGCCCTGAACGGCCCAGATGGGCCTCGGCGGCTGCATTTGTCCCATGGGCGCCTGCGGCTTGGCCGAGGGCTTGAAGCGCCCGGGTCGTCACATCTTTTTGTCATAAGTTAGACCTTTGCCGGTCTTGTGCCGAAAGGTGAAAGGGCATGATCTAGGCGCTTTCGCCTCGCCTCTTATGGGGTCGTCTGGTGGGTCCACTTCCGGGCCGAGAAGACGGCCGGGGGTTTGTCTTCAAATTACCCAGAGGGACCTACGTCTTGAGGTTGAAGGGAGGCCGTGCAGGTGCTATACCTGGGGGTATTTTAAGGTTGTGATTTCCAGTGTCAATGACGGATTCGATTCGAGTCAGGTTTCCCCGAGGCTTCTGCTCTGCCCTAGGTGAGAAGTCTTCCCCATAGATGAGAATTATCGAAGGCCTCGACCAATTCTTCCCTGATCTGCCCTACCCGGCGCTGACCATCGGGAACTTCGATGGCGTCCACTTGGGCCATCAGCAAATCTTGCGCCAGGCGGCGGAGATCGCTCGACGCCGTTCTGGAACCTCTATCGCCATGACGTTCTGGCCGGACCCCTCCCAGTTCTTCGCCCCCGAGCGGCACTTCCGTTACCTCACCGACACGCCGGCCAAATGCGCCCTGATGGAAGAGGCCGGGATCGAGATAGCCCTCATCGTTCCGTTCAACCGAGAGTTTTCGCTGATCGAGGCCGAGGATTTTGTGGAGAAGATCGTCTTTAATACCATCCGGGCCCGCGAGGTTGTTGTGGGTTTTAACTTTTGCTTTGGGCGGGGAAGGACGGGGACCGCCCGGTTCTTGCAGGAGCGGGCCCGAAGTTTGGGATACGAGACTCACGTGGTGGGACCCTTCCATGTGGAGGGCGAGGTGGTCAGCAGCACCAGAATCCGTTCCCTCTTGCACGAAGGGCAAGTGGAGAGGGCCGCCAACTTGCTGGGAAGGGAATATGGGGTCGAGGGAGAAGTGGTTCAGGGGGCCAGAAGGGGAGCCGGCCTGGGTTTCCCGACGGCCAACCTCCAACCGGGAGACCTCATCGTCCCGGCCAAGGGGGTGTATGTGGCCCGGATGGTCATCGAGGGGGAGATCCATCCCGGTGTGGTGAACGTCGGTGTGAACCCCACGTTCGGCGGCGAGGCCCTGGCCATCGAGGCCCATCTGTTCGATTTCGGCGGAGATCTTTACGGCAAGCAGATCCAGGTTCGCTTTTGCCGCAGGCTCCGGCCCGAACGGAAGTTCCCCTCGGTGAAAGACCTGGTGGAACAGGTCAGGCGGGACGTGGAAGAAGCCAGGAGGTTCTTCCTGGAAGAAAAGAGAAATGCGCCTTAACTTCTGGCTGGGCATTTTGGTGAGCGCGGCGGCCGTGGCCGCGATCCTGTTCCAGATCGATTTTCGTGACGCGGCCGACGCCTTCCGGACGGCGCATTATGGGTGGGTCCTCCCGGCGGCCATCACCAGCTTGGTATTAATCTTCATCCGGGCCTGGCGCTGGCGGTATTTGTTGAGAGACGACCTTCAGGCCTCCTTTCACGGACGCCTTTCGGCGACTTTCATCGGCTTCATGGCGAACGGACTCCTGCCCGCGCGGATCGGGGAGTTCGTCCGGGCCTGGTGTTTGGGACACAGGGAGGGAAAGAGCAAGAGCGCCATCTTCGCCTCCATCATTATTGAGCGGTTGTTGGACGGTTCATGGATCTTGATCTTTCTGGTCATCGCCCTCTGGGTCGTCCCTTTTCCCGATCCTTCTCCGGGGGGGGGCGGCCCGGAGGGTTTCTTCCTGGGCGGGTTCTCTCTGAGATCCGGGCTGCGCTGGGCGGGTATCCTGTCTTTGGCTTTCTATGCGGGGATCATCCTGCTTCTGGTCGGGTTGCGGCTGTCGCACGGTAAGACGCTTTGGGTCCTGGACAGGCTCCTGAGCCCTGTTTCACACCGTTTCGCCGGCAAGGCGCGCGATACCTTGGACGGTTTCATCGGGGGGATTTACGTCCCCGATTCCTGGAGCCGCGGAACCATGACTATCTTCTACACCTGCCTTCTGTGGGTCATCGGGCTGGGGACGAATTACTTCACGTTGCGCGCCTTTGGCCTGGACCTGCCCTGGCATGCTCCGGTCTTCCTGATGGTGTTGCAGGCGCTGGGTGTGATGATCCCCTCCTCTCCCGGATTTGTGGGAACCTTTCATGCGGCCGCCGTCCTCGGGGCCCGGTTTTACGGTGTGCCGGATGGGGTGGCCCTCAGCTTCGCCGTCGTCGTCCACATCGCGGGCTTCCTGCCCATTATCGTTGTGGGATTGGGGTTCCTGTGGAGGGAAAACCTGAGCCTCGGCCAACTCGTCTCGACCCGGCAGGAATCGGCCACCTGAATCGTCTCCGCCCCTCGCCCTTTCAGAGGATGCCCAGGAGAAAGAACCGGACGCCGAATCCGAAAAGCGTGAATCCACAAGCGGCGAATACGGCCGATTGGAGCCGGGCGGACATCCTTCCGAGGACGCCATAGGAGGATACCCCCACCGCCGCCCCCCAGCCCAGGTCACAAGCCCAGTGGACCGCGGCGAGCCCGGCGAGACCCGTTGCGCCGAAACGTTCTCCCTGGGCCACCATCGCCGCCCCCACGGTCGCCCACCACAGGAAGATGTAGGGATTGCCGAGGCTGGTGAGGAGGCCGGCCTTCAGGGGTTCCCTTCCCAGACTTCGCCCTTCATCGCGTCCCGTGGTCTCCCCCGCCGACAAGCGGCCCCTTTGGCGGAGCATCGACCAGCCCATCCACCCGAGAACCAGTCCCCCGGACACCCCCAGGGCTCGCTGTAAGAAGGGCTCCTTCAAAAAGGATCCCGCTCCCCAGACAAGCAGGGCGACCACCGGGACCTCCACAAGGCAATGGCCGACGCCCACACCCAGACCCGCCCAGCGTCGGTTTCGACTCAAGGCGATGGTCGCGGCCGTCACCGGACCGGGCATCAGAATCCCGGTGAGGGAGATCGCCGCGACGCTGATCAGAAAGGGGATAAGCGTTTCGCCCAATCCGGACCTCCGGGAGCGATGGCGCCCGCCGCAAGAAGACGCGAGAGTGAACACCTCTGCGCCGCCCCTTTTCTCCGAAAAACCCTAGATTACCGCCGAAACCTTCCACGTGACAGCAGATTTAATAAGTTATAAAATTCTAGGTGGCTTATCTCGGAAAGGCGTCTTTCAGGAACCCGAAAGAGAAGGAAGCGGAGAATCCCCCCAGACCAGGAGGAGGGTATCGCGGTGAAGCTGGATACGAGTCTATTTTCCCAGGAGGATCTCAAATATTTCGAAAAGGGGCACCCCGGCGGGCGAGTCGGCTTTGGAAGCCGTGCGGCGGTCGTCGTCGTGGACATGTCCCGGGCGTTCGTCGAGGATGAATACCCCCTGGCGTGCGAAAAGACGGGCCGCCCGTGCGCCGCCGCCATCGGCCGTTTGCTGGATGCGGCTCGGAGCGTCGAAATCCCCGTCTTTTACACGACGGGGATCGTTTTCGATCAACCGGTCCTGAAAGGGCGCTGGAAGTCCGATCACGAGGGCCCGCTCCTGATGAATCCGAGGTCTAACGAGATCGTTGAGGATATCGCCCCTCGCCCCGGTGAAATCGTCATTCGCAAAAGCAAACCGAGCGCCTTCTTCGGGACGGACCTGAATGCCTACCTCATCTATCACAACGTGGACACCCTCATCGTCACGGGCATGGTCACAAGCGGGTGCGTCCGGGCGACGGTGGTGGACGCCTTCTCTCTCAATTACAGGGTGACAGTTCCCATCGAGTGCTCGGCGGATCGCTCCGACACCTCGCACAAAGTCAGCCTCGTGGACATGCACATGAAGTACGCCGACGTGGTCCCGTTGGATGAGGTGATCGCCTATTTGGAGGGCGTCCGGGCGACCGTTGAAGAATCCGCCGTTCGGTAGATAGGGATGAAAGGGCGGATTCCCAGGGGGGCATTCCTTCGGCTTCGCTCAGGACAAGCTTTGAAAACCGGCCGGATATGCTTAGGGGGGCCTTTTTGAAAACCGGCCCCCCTAAAACCCCCTGGAAAACTTTTGACGGCCGAGCTTGCCGCCCGGCCTGCTCGCGGAGGCGGTGAGTCCGCTAACCGTCCATCTGTTCGGCGCGGACCGTCTTCTTTTAAGTCTGTAGCCGCGATTTGAGCGAGGGGTCATGGACCCGAGCGGAAATCGCGGAGCGTGGCATGAGGCACCAACATGCACGGGCGGGCCGAGCCTCAGCGCTACACCGCCTCGCATGCAGTGCTTGGGTTTGGCCGGACGCTTCAGGTTGTCGCCTGTGTGGCGACGGCGGGGCGTGACGCAGAGTCGGCCTTTCTGAATTTTTTCCAGAGCATCCTCTGCGCCCGTGCGATCAGCGGGGTCAGCGTTTCGGGGTGGAGCGCGGAAATCCCGACTGCGTCGAAACGTCGGGTTTGGGCTTGGACGGTGCAGGGGTCAACCAGGTCCGTCTTGTTAAAGACCAAAAGTCTGGGGATTTCGTCAAGTCCAAGTTCCAGCAAGATGCGCTGCACGGCGGCCATCTGCTCTTCGAATCGTGGATTCGATACATCCACCAGATGGATCAACAGGTCCGCGTCCTCCAGCTCGGCCAGGGTCGCGCGGAAGGCCGCCATCAGCTCCTGGGGGAGGTCGTGGATGAAGCCCACCGTGTCCGTGAGGATGACCTCCATTTCCTGGGGGAATCTCAGTCGGCGGCTGGTCGGGTCGAGAGTCGCGAAGAGGAGGTCCTCGGTACCCACCCGGCTGTGGGTCAGGGCGTTCAATAACGTGGATTTGCCGACGTTCGTGTAGCCCACGATGGAGAGGATGGGAAGTTCGTTCCTGCGTCTGCGTGCCCTGCGTTGGCTTCGTCCACGGTCCAGGCCTTGAAGCTCCCGCTCGAGCCGGGCGATGCGCCCCCGGATGCGCCTGCGGTCGATCTCCAGCTTCATCTCTCCAGGGCCGCGTGTGCCGATGCCACCCGCCAGACGGGACATGGCCCCGTCCTGGCCCACCAGTCGGGGAAGCAAGTACTTTAGTTGGGCGAGCTCCACCTGGATCTTTCCGTCCCGGCTCTTGGCCCTCTGGGCGAAGATGTCCAGGATGAGCTGACTGCGGTCGATGACCTTGAGGTCGGTGAATTCGCTGATGGACCGGAGTTGGCCCGGCGTCAACTCGCGGTCGAGGACGATGACGTCCGCCCCGAGCTGAAGGCTCTGTATGACCAATTCCTGTAGCTTTCCCCGGCCCAGGACGGTCCGCGGGTCGGGTTGCTGCCTGCGTTGAATGACCGTGTCGAGGATGACCAGCCCGCTGCTTCGCGCGAGCTCTTTCAACTCCTCCAGGGAGGCCTCCGGGTCCCGCCGGGCGGCGAGGGAGCCCGGGCCGTTATCTCGCGTTCTGTGCGAGCCGGCCACGTGCACGAGGATGACGCGCTCACGGTGGTCGATGCGGGCTCGGCCCCCCTGGACCCGTGTGAGCTCCCGCTCCAGGTGTTCGGTGAGCGCGGCGCAGTTCAACTCCAGCCTGTCGAGCGGAACGGGATCGAGGATTTCCCAGGGCTTGTTTTCCGGGTTTTCGGGCAGCAGGTGGGCCAGGTGAACGTCGCCTGGGAGCACGGGCTGCGTGCCCTCTTGCAGGGTCAGTGCAGCCATCAGGTCCAGTCGGAGAAGGGCAAGGTCGGTCAGGTCGTCCCGGCTGAGCGCCTCGCCGGACAAGTGGGTGTGAACGCACCTCAGACCCCGAAGTCTTTGTCCACCGGCGCGCTCCCTTCGCAGGTCGGGAATGAAGATGCTCCGGGGGTCCCCTACGATGACGTAGCGGATCTCGCCGCGGCGCTCGATGAGGAGTCCCACCTGCCGTCTGATCTCGGTGGAGATTTCAACCAGGAGGCGCGCCGCCTCCCAGGTGATGAGCTGCTCCGGGGGGATCTTTCGCCGATACATGCGCTCCAGCCGCCGGATCTGCTCGGTCTTCAGGCCTGAAAGCTGACCGTGTACCTTCTGAATGGATTGGGCTCCTCAGGGCTGCGACGCTCTAGCCGCGCCTCACTTTCTCTTTTTAATCTAACATAGCCGCCGAAGGGCAGGAACGCAAGAAAAGGGACGGCCCGTGAAACGAGGGGAAAAGCTCTACGTGGGGATCGATCCCGCAGGCAAGCCAAACCGGCCGACGGGCATGGCCGTCCTTGCCGGGGGGCTTCGCGTTCTTGCTCTCGAACGGGTGCACACCGATGAGGAAATCGAGTCTTTTGTGGCCTCCTGGGGCCAGGCCGTCGTCAGTGTTGCCTTGGACGGACCGATCGGGCTCCCGCGCGGCCTAAACCCATGCTGCTTCGAAGGAGAAAGCCCGCCGTCCCCTTGTCCGTGCACACAGCCGAACGGTCTGAAGGGAAGAGAAGCGGAGAGGGCGATGAGCCGGAAGGGCATTGGCATTTTCTACTTGACCAAGAACGCCTTCGCCCGGTCCTGGATCCGGCGCAGCCTGGATCTTTACGGACGCTTAACCGCCGCGGGGTATCAGGTGCTGGAAGTCTTTCCCTACGGCGCCAAGAAGGTCCTCTGGCGGGATGCCTTGCCGCGCAAGCAAAGCTTGTGGGGCAGAGAGCGCATCCGTACGCTGCTGGAGAAGGAAGGGGTTCGCTTCCCCGATGCTCGCCTCCCGAGCGATCACGAGCTGGATGCGCTGGTCGGCGCGTACGTGGCTTGGCTTCATGCGCGGGGAGAGACGGAGGCTTTTGGGGACTCCGTCGAGGGAGCCATTCTCCTGCCTGCCTCGGACGGGAGGTCCCGGGGGCTTCGGCGGCGTTGAACCGCTTTTGCGTCGTTTCCGGCTTTTGAATGCTCTTCGTCCCCGACTTGTTCCAGGTCCCTCGGGCCAATTGTGGTAGACTAGATGGCGCCGGCTGCGTCCGGGTTCCCGTCGAGAATTCGAAGGGGTGAATCGGCCCGCGAAAGCGGCGCAATTTCCCCGATAACCCAAAGTCAGGAGATTTCATTCGTGAAAGTCATTGTGGCCATTACGGGGGCCAGCGGGTCGATTTACGGACTTCGTCTCCTGGAGTTTCTCAAGGACGCGGACATCGAAGTGCATCTGATCTGCTCGAAGGACGGGGTCCGGGTGGTCAAGCACGAGATTGGGTTGACGTTTAATGACCTCAAGGGCTACGCCGACATGGTCCACGACATCAACGACATCGGTGCGACCCCCGCCAGCGGGTCGGCCGGTCTCAAGGACATGGTGGTCATCCCCTGCTCGATGAAGACCCTGAGCATGATTGCCACCGGCGCCTCCACGAACCTGATCGGACGATCCGCGGACGTCGTCATCAAGGAGAAACGCAACCTGGTCCTGGTGCCCCGCGAAACCCCCTTGAGCCCCATCCATCTGGAGCACATGCTGACGCTTTCCCGGATGGGAGTGCATATCCTGAACGCGAGTCCGGGCTTTTACCACATCCCCAAATCCATCGACGACCTCGTGAACCACATTGTCGGAAAAACACTCGATTGTATGGGCATCCCCAATGAACTGTTCCGACGCTGGCAAGGCGGCGAGGGCTGAGACTATTCAGGGAGACCACCTGTGCGCGGAAAGGTGATCGTCGGAAAGCTATTTGAATCGGACGCGGAGTTGGCCGTCCTGCCGGTTTATCAGGGGAAGACTCCCTTGCGGGGAAGCGCCCGAGAAGCCGACCGTGCGTTGAAGGGCGCCATCCAGCGAATGGTTAAGAGCGGCGAGTTCCGGGCGGAAGCCGGCGATCGCCGTGTGATCCCGCTCCTGGGTTCCCATAAAGGCGTCCGGCCGAGGCGGCTTTTGTTGATCGGGATGGGACCGGCCGACGACCTCACGCCGGACGTTTTGCGGGGTGTTGCGGCGGCGAGCGGGAAGACGGCCCGGGAGCTGAGGCTCGATTCCTTTCACGCGGAGATCCCCGGCCCGGCGCTGAAAGCTCCGGCGGACGTTCAGGCCCAGGCCTGGATGGAGGGCGCCGTCATGGGCCTGTACCGCATGGACGCGTACCGGAAAAAAGACTCCGACGGGAAGCCAAAGGAGGTCCAGACCCTGGTCCTTTTGACTCAAGACCGGGAGGAGGCGGCCGTTCTCGGTCGGGGGTTGAAGCGCGGGCGGGTGATGGCCGAAGCGACGAATTTCGCCCGGGACCTGGTGACTCAACCGGCCAACGTGGCCGTCCCCGCTTATTTGGCGGGCGCCGCAAGGTCCATGGCGCGCAGATACGGAATGGCCTGCCGGGTCTTGGAGGCGCGCGATGCGGAAAGATTGGGGATGAGGGCCTATCTCAGCGTGGCCCAGGCCGCCAGTGCGCCGCCGAAGTTCATCGTCCTCGACCACCGCGGTCGGACGCGGAACGCGGCCCCCATCGTCCTGGTGGGCAAGGGCGTCACGTTTGACACGGGCGGGCTGGACGTCAAGCCCCCCTCCAGCATGCGCACGATGAAGACGGACATGTCCGGGGCCGCCGCCGTCCTCGGCGCCATGCGGGCCATCGCCGAGCTGAAGCTGCCTCACCGGGTTGTGGCCCTGGTTCCCTGCGCAGAGAACATGATCAGCGGCAGGGCCAACCGGCCCGGCGACGTGATCACCTCCATGACGGGGATCACCATTGAAATTGACAACACGGACGCGGAGGGGAGGCTGATTTTGTGTGATGCCTTGACCTACGCCAAGCGCTACAAACCACAGGCGGTGGTGGACGCGGCGACGCTGACGGGGGCGTGCGTGGTGGCCCTGGGGGAGTCGTGCTCGGGCCTGTTTGGAAATTCGGAAGAACTGATAGACCGGGTCCGGGAGGCGGCGGACCGCTCGGGCGACCGGGTGTGGGAGCTTCCTTTGTGGAAGGAGTATTTCAACCTGATCAAGAGCGACATCGCGGACATCAAAAACACGGGCGGACGGTGGGGCGGGGCCATATCGGCCACGGCGTTTCTGGCCCGGTTTGCCGAGGACTATGCCTGGGCGCATCTGGACATCGCCGGTCCTGCCTGGCGCGACCGGGACCTCCCGTACTTGCCGAAAGGGGCCTCGGGCGTGGGGGCCCGACTCTTCACAGAACTGGTGGCTCACTGGCGTCCGTTGAAATCGAAAAAGAAAAAGTGGGGTTCGTGAGGTCCCTGCCGGATGAGAGGGCCGGTGCGCCGAACCGAAAGGGGGCCCGAAGCCTGCCACGCCCCGGGGACCCTGCGCTCTGGCATCCTCCAAAGGGGATCGGGGGAGAAAAGGCCCTAAGCACTCTTGGCCGGAATTATGGTGACGTATTGCGATGTCCTCCGGCTCAGGCAACGCGTTGATCCACAGGGCACTCTTGCACAAGAGGCGTAGCCGCGATTTGAGCACATTCGCTTCGCTCAGTGCAGGCTCAGCGGAAATCGCGGCGTGTGAATCCACCCCGATCTCCGCTACGGGCTGCGCCCGCGGGGTCTGCGACCCCTCGCTCAGATCGGGGCTACGACCTTAAGAGTTGTATGCGAATCTATGAACTGGAGCGCTAAGGGGATTGACCGATGGCCAAGTTGAGGCATATCGCCGTCGCGACGAGGGACCCGCAGACAACCGCTGAGTTCTACAAGAAACACTTTGAAATGAGGGAAGTGGGAACGATCGATAATGACCTGGGCGAGGGTGTATATCTTTCGGACGGCGTCGTCAACCTGGCCGTTCTCAAGATCCGTTCTCCCTGGACCAACCGTCCCCAGGAAGATGTGAATTTCACAGGGATTCACCACTTTGGTTTCATCGTCGAGGACATCCAGAGGAGCGCCGAGGCCTTGAAGCAGGGCGGGTCCGAGGAAGTGGCTGGGCAGTACAGGGGGAGAGGAGAGGACACGGTCTTTTACGAGCGAAAGTTCCTGGCCCCCGATGATGTCGTGATCGACATTTCCGAGGGCGGATGGGCCGGTGCGAATAAGGAAGTATGAAGCCGCCGCCTGAGCGCACGGCCCCTTTTCAGGCTTGACCCGCTTGTCGAGGGGTGGGAGAGGCTTTGGCGGAATCGAAAGACCTTCGTGACGCCTCTCGATAAGAAAACGAAGTTGGAAGAAAGCCCCGTCGAAGAGGGGGAGCTCGACCGCCTCGACTACTTTCGCGACCTGCGGAATCGCCACCTGGTCATCAACGGTCTCCGCGTCTCGTGGCGTCCAAAAGCGGACCCCGGTGCGTTGGACCTGAAACCCGAAGACCTGCGGCGGCTTTATGAGTTTATGTCCCTGGCCAAGGCCGTCGAGGAGAGGGTGGGGGAGCTGTTTCGCCAGGGGCTCGTTCCCGGGACGGCCTTCTCCGGCCGGGGGAACGAGGCCCTCTCGGTCGGGGCGGCTTTTGCCATGAGACCGGACGACGTCCTGGTCCCGATGCACCGTAATCTCGGCTCCCACCTGGTTCGGGGGCAAGACCTGAACCATCTCATGGCCCAGTATCTCGCCAGGGCGAACGGCGTCAACCGCGGACGCGACATCCATTACGGCAACCGGAGCCTGAAAATTTTCCAACTCATCAGCCACATTGGGACAATGGTCCCCATCGCCGCCGGGGCCGCGTGGGCTTGCAAGTACAGAAGCGACGGAACGGCTGTGTTGGCCATGTCGGGCGACGGCGCGACCTCCACGGGCAATTTCCACGAGGGGCTGAACCTGGCGGCCGTTCACCGGCTGCCCCTGGTTCTCATCATCGAGAACAACCTCTGGGCTTACAAGACGCCTCTGAGCCTGCAGTACGCTTGCAAGACGCTCGCCCTGCGGGCCATCGGCTATGGGATTCCGGGCTATTTGATCGATGGGACGGACGTGGTCAGCTGTTATGAAATTTGCAAAGAAGCCCTGGGGCGCGCCCGTTCGGGGGAAGGGCCGATCCTCATCGAGTCGGTGAACGGCAGGCTCTGCGGCCACTCGATTTATGACTCCTACAAGGACTACGTCCCGGAAGAAGAGATCGCCGCCTGGGATTCACGGGATCCGATCCTCCTGTTCAGGGAGAAACTGCTCGCCCTGGGTCATGCCGACGACGCGGCCTTCCGGGAGGTTGAGGAGCGCGTACGGATGGCGGTCGAGGAGAGCGTCAATTACGCAAAGGATTCGCCCTTTCCGGAAGGGTCGGAAGTCCGGGAGGGGGTATACGCACCGTAACAGGGCCTGCAGCGAGTCGGAAATGACAGTGAGAGTTGGAAAATTGGAAGATACCTATGCCTGATGTCACTTATCGGGAAGCCATCAGCGCCGCCCTCCGGGAGGAGATGGACCTCGACCCCGATGTGTACCTGATCGGCGAAGACATCGGGCTCGGGGGCGGGGCGTTTGGTGTGACCAAGGGGTTCTTGGAGTGCTACGGCCCGATGCGCGTGGTGGACGCCCCCCTGTCGGAAAGCGGGTTCGTCGGGCTGGCCATCGGATCGGCGCAGATGGGACTGCGCCCGGTGGTCGAGATGCAATTCGCCGATTTCATCACGGAAACCTTCAAGATGCTGGTGAATTACGCGGGCGGGGCGAACTACCGGCAGGTGGGCCCGGTCCCGCTGGTCGTGCGCTTGCCGGCGGGGGCGTTGAAGTGCGCCGGCCCGTTCCACTCCTGCAACCCGGAGGCGTGGTTCTATCACACACCGGGTCTGAAGGTCGTCGCCCCCGCAACCCCCTATGATGCGAAAGGTCTTCTGAAGGCCGCAGTCCGGGACGATAACCCGGTTCTCTATCTTGAATACAAGAAGCTTTACAACCTCCCCCCGAATCAGTATCCGGCGTCCCTGAGGATGGAGGTCCCGGAGGAGGCCTACACCGTGCCGATGGGAAAGGCCCGGCTCGTTCGGGAAGGGAAAGACGTAACCCTTATCACGCATGGAACGATGGTCCTGGACTCTGTGCGGGCCGCCGAGGAGGTGGAACGGGACGGCATAGACGTGGAAGTGGTGGACCTTCGGTCGATCTTGCCTTTTGACCGGGAGACCTTCATCGGGTCGGTGAAGAAGACGGGGCGGGCCGTGATCGTCCATGAGGATCACAAGACCGGGGGAGTGGGCGCGGAGTGGTCGGCCCTCTTGGTGGAAGAGGCCTTCGAATCGCTGGACGCTCCGGTGAGGCGAGTAGCGGCCCTGGACACCCCGGTTCCCTACAGCCCGCCGTTAGAAGAGAATTTTTTGCCCAACGCAGAGAAAATCGCCGAGGCCCTCCGCGAGGTCACGGCCTTTTGAGATCGTCAGAATGCCCAGCAGCGGCGCGGAAATCGGCGAACATCCCTGACGAGAAGGTCCTGCATCTCAAGAGGCGTCAGGACCCGGGCTGCGGGGTACGGGCGCGGTGAGGCGGGTAGGAGGGGGGGGTTCCAAAATGGCAAAATTGGCGCAGGCGCAGATCGAACAGGCTTTGAAGGACCTGCCCGGCTGGGCGCGGGAGGGTGAGGCCATCGTCAAGACGTTTGGGTTCGAATGGTTCACCCCGGCCATGGGGTTTGTGACGAAGGTGGCCCTTCTGGCCGAGCGTTTCGATCATCACCCTGACATCGACATCCGGTACAAGACGGTGCGCATCCTGTTAACGTCCCACGATTCGGGTGGGGTGACGGAGCGGGACGTCAACCTCGCCAAAGAGATTGAGGCAATCCAGTAGGCTAGTTTCGCGTGTGGGCCGCTTCGCCATTCGCCGGGATATGCGAGCGGGGCGGGCACAGCACTTCAAGCATCACATTAGGAAACTGTATGGAATACACTAGCAACATTGGGTTTTAGATTTCCATATTAGGGTGTCTTTTTCTCGTGAACCGCGAAGGAGAAGGGATGGGCCTTCTGGTCGTCGGCTCGGTGGCGCTGGATTCCGTCAAGACCCCGTTCGGTGAAAAGGAGAGGGTCCTGGGGGGTTCGGCCACTCACTTTGCGATCTCCGCCTCCATGTTTACGCGCGTCCGCTTGGTCGGCGTCGTCGGGCAGGACTTCCCGCAAGAGCACCTGCTTTTTCTGAGAAGCCGAGGAATCGACCTGGAGGGATTGCAAAGCGCCAAGGGAAATACATTTCACTGGAGGGGGGAGTACACGGAGAACCTGAATGAGGCCATCACGCTCGAGACCCACCTCAACGTGTTCGCGACGTTTCAGCCGAGGCTTCCCGAGAGTCATAGGTCCTCGCAGTTTGTTTTCCTGGCGAACATCGATCCCGAGCTTCAGTTGGACGTGCTTCGCCAGGTGCGGAAGCCGAAGTTCGTTGCGTGCGACACCATGAACTATTGGATCGAGGGAAAGCCCGAGGCCCTGTGGGAGACGCTGAGGAATGTGGACGCCCTGATGATCAACGACGGCGAAGCGCGCCTGTTGGCGGGAGAGAGCAACCTGGTCAAAGCGGCCCGGATCATCCACCGGGAGGGTCCCAAAACCCTCGTCGTCAAGCGAGGAGAGTATGGGGCTCTTCTGTTCGACGAAGCGGGCGAGTTTTGGGCCCCGGCCATGCCGCTGGACGACGTCAGCGATCCGACCGGGGCGGGGGACAGCTTCGCCGGGGGGTTCATGGGGTATCTCGCCTCGCACGGAGAGGTCAATCACGAGAACTTCCGCCGGGCCATCATTTACGGGAGCACCCTGGCCTCCTTCAATGTACAAGCGTTCAGCGCGGACCGCCTGCGGACCCTGACGCGGCAAGAGGTGGAAGAGCGCGCTCAGAAATTTAAGTCCCTTTCAACCTTCGACCTGCCCCTTCGGGCTTGGCCGAGTGAGTGAGCTGGACCGGAAGGCGGCGGGATTCGATGGCCTTGGCGAACTAAGACCTCGGGGGCAACTTGCGCATCATCGCCGGCACTGCCAAGGGAAGGCGTCTGGCCGCCCCGAAGGGAGTTGGAGTTCGGCCTACCCCGGAGCGGGTCCGTGAGGCCGTCTTCGACATCCTGGGCGAGGCGATCGGGGGTGCGTCTTTTTTTGGATGTCTTTGCGGGGACGGGGGCGCTGTCAGCCGAGGCCCTGAGCCGAGGGGCGTCCTGCGCCTTTTTGCTGGAAAGGGAGCCCAATGCCCTCCGGATTCTCCGCCGGAATTTGGAGACCGCCGGATTTGCGCGGGACCGATGGCGGGTTCTGCCGGGCGACGCACTGGCCTGCCTCAGGAGGCTTCGCCGGCAGGGGCGGACCTTTGACGTCATTTTCCTCGATCCGCCCTATGCCTCAGGCTTGGGGGGGAAGGCGCTCTTGGGGCTCGCTTCCCTTCTGGAACCGGACGGGGTCGCCATCCTCGAGCACGAGGCCAAAAAATCCCCGCCGGAAGTTTCAGACCTTCGGCTTGTTGAGACCCGAAAGTTCGGCGATACGGCTATTTCCTTCTTCCAGCGAAGAGGAGGTGACTGAGGGAGGGGAATGTCTCCGGCGCCCCCGTCACCCTGGACGAGAGTCACCGGCTCGCGCGACGGGTCTCAGAGATCCCTCGTTGCACGCGGGATGTTACGCACGATTTCTCACGAGCCCCCTCGCGGTGCTCGGGGCGGCCTACGGCCGACACGGAATGACGTTCCAATGGGTTCTCGGGGTTTCTAGAACCCTTCACTGTAATTTGTGGATGACTCCAAATTGGGCATTTCGGTTAATCAGCCTGGAAAAACAGGGACTACGGGCGCTTTTCCCCTGGGTTTTCCACGGCGAATCAACAAAACCGGTGGATAATGGCAACATGCCGGACGGGTTGGCCTCGCTACGGAAGGAACCGGAAAGTAACATTCAGGATGGAGGAGGATTCTCATGCCGAGGATTTCAGAGGTCGATGTCACGCAGGCGCCGTCCGAAGTGCGGGCGGTGTTTGACAAGCAGATGGAAGATTTCGGCGTCCATTTCAACTCTTCGAAGGTCTACGCCCACGTCCCCTCCATCATGTTCGCGGCCAGTGACTTGGCCCAGGCCATTTTCGATGCGCCCCATGTGGAGATCGAACTCCTGGCGCTGGCCAATGTGCGGGTGGCGCAGATCAACGGATGCCCGTTCTGAGTGGACACCAACTCGCTCCGTGGAGTGAAAAACGGACAGAGCGCGGCCAAGATGGCGGGCGCGGCGGACTGGAGAAAGCAGGGGGAGTTCTCTCCCAGAGAGCGCCTGGCGCTGGAGTACGCCGAGCGGATGACCTACACCGACCAGGAGGTGACGGACGAGTTCTTCGACCGGCTCAAGGAGGAATTCAGCGAACCGGCCCTGGTTCAGTTGACGGCCTGCATTTCCATGGAAAACTTCCGAAGCAAGTTCAACGTCAGCTTTCGGGTCGAGTCCAACGCATTGTGCCCCCTGCCGGCGGCGGATTGATCGGGAGCGTCCCCCCCCCCCCCCGCGCGAGGATAGGCAGACGTGTGAGGGCCGCGGCCGGTTCAGGTCTTTCGCGTCAGGAAAAGGGCGCCCTGGGTGAGGGCGCCCCTTTCGTGGCCTATCGCCACTATTTGCTCTGCTTCTTGTAGAACTGGACGAGGCTCGTCACTTCCTGCCACGTCAGCCGGCCGAGCGGACCGCTGCTGTACACGGCCACGGCGACCGTGTTGTCCGGCCGGAGCAGGAAGTTGGTGGTGTGGAGAATGTTGCGGGCGGGCTCGTAGAAGGCGCCGAATGTCTTAGAGGTTTCAGCCGGGTCGAGGCCGTAGGCCACGGGAAAATTCACCCCCCACTCGTCGATGACCTTTTGACTGTTCTCCAGCGTGTCGGTGGAGGCGGCCGCGACGCCGATTCCTTCCTCCTTCAATTTGTCGATGGACCTCGCGAAGGCGCCCAACTGGGCCTTGCAGTGTGGTCAGAAATAGCCTCGGAAGAAGAGAAAGACCTTCCAGCCGTCCCCCAGGTCCTGGGGGACTTTCATCTTCGCGCCGTCCACCAATGTCAGTTCGAGTTCCGGGAGAGCGTCGCCGGTGTCCAAGAAGTTCGAGCCTTGTTTTGCCACGAGTCGGTCTCCTTTCCTTTGAGGTCATCCTGACGAAATGGCCGGGCTTATCGTGCCCGCCCAAGGGGGCCGGCACGCGCAGATCCTTACGCCCCGGCCGGATTAGACGTTCCTGCCGAGTCCGCGTCAGTTGTGCGCAGCCGGGGGGATGACGATGATGCCCTCGGAGTCCTCCAGGAAGCGGACGAAGAGGTACTTGTCCTCAATCCCGTCGCTCCTTTTCCGGGGGATCCCCTCCTGGGCGCCCGGTTCGATCTTGGCGACGATGAAGTGGAGACGCTCTTTGGTCAGGGCCTCTTCGGCGGCTTCCCGCAGCTGGCCTTCGGTCCGGACGGTCCGGGCTTCGCGGATACCGGCCCCGAGCGCCATCTCCGCCAAGTCCACCTGGCCCGAGGTGTGCGTGGGCGGCCCCCCGATGCACTCGTACATCTCGTTGTCGAAGACGAAAATCTTGAGATTCTTCGGCTGCTGGTTGCCCAGCGTGGCGAGGATCCCCAGGTTCATCAGAACGCTGCCGTCCGTTTCGAGGCAGATCACCGTCCTGTGGGGCAGGCCCAGGGCCACGCCGCAGGCCAGCGGCATATGGCAGCCCAGGGCCTGCAGGTACAGGCTCGATCCGCGCGGCTCGGGCCGGGCGTTGTGCCACTCGTCCACGATTCCCCCCAGGGAGACGATGCAGAGATCGTCCTTCATTTGCGCGGCCAGGACTTTCAGCGCCTCGTACCGGGTCATTCGATGACCTCCCCGCTGAAGACGACCGCGGTGTGGTACTTGGAGCTGTCCGCCGAGACCCGGGCCTTCACGATGGCCTTGACGATCTCCTCCTCCTTGCGGACCACCACGTAAGGGATGCGCAGGGCGTTCAGAAGCGGCTCCATGGTGATGCCGTGGGGGATGCCCCACCAGTTGCGCTCGCCCAGGTCTCCCCGGTAGCTCATGAGAAGGACGACCGGGATGCCGTGCGTCAGGCCCAGGCGGGCCAGGGACTCGGTGGCCATCCGGAGCCCCGAGTTTTCCATGATCATGACGGCCTTCTTGCCGGTCAGCCAGACGCCCGCCGCGATGGAGGTGCCTTCTCCCTCGTTGGTCACCGGGATGTAGCGGAAGTCGGGATCTTGCGAGGCCCTGGTGTAGACCTGTTTGAGGTGGGACTCCGGAAGGGCGCAGACGACGCTCACGCCTGCCTCCTTCAGACCATGAATGATCAACTCCGCGCAGCGCTCCTTCAACTTCCCGTCTCCTGGCGATGCCGTCGCCTTAGGGGATCTTGGAAATATGAGGGAAGTCCGACGTGAGGGCGCATCATACTAAAGACGCATGCCCCGCGCAATCCGGTTGAATTCTGGGTGATGGGTCAGTCTGCTGAATGACCCCTGCCTGCCTCCTTTGTAGCCGCGATTTGAGCACATTCGCTTCGCTCAGTGCAGGCTCCGCGGAAATCGCGGCCGGGCGCGCCCCGATCTCCGCTCGGACCCAGGTCCTCGCTCAGATCGGGGCTACACCAAATGATGACACAGCCGTGGGCGAAGCTGCGTACGGGGCTTAATCCGTTCCAAACTGATCCACGACCCAATTGTGCGCATGGGCTGCGGCCGGTTGAGGGAGAGTCCCTCGTGTGCTAGATTTTGCCCAGTATCCTTTAGCGGTCGCGTGGGGGGGGGCTGGGAGGACTTCCCGATGTTGGCTGCCGTCTGCGAACGACCCCATGAGATCCACCTTCGCGAGGTCGACCCCCCCGAGCCCGGCCCCGGTGAGGTCCTCTGCCGCGTGCGGGCCTGCGGTTTCTGCGGCTCCGACCTGCACATCATTGAAGGCACGTTTCCGGGCGTCAAATACCCCCTGATCCCGGGCCACGAGTGGTCAGGAGAGGCGGTCGAGGCGGGAGAAGGAGTCGAGGGCTTCAGCCCGGGCACCCGAATCGCCATCGAGTCTCACGCGGGCTGCGGCCGATGCGATAACTGCCTCAGGGGCCAGTATACCATTTGCTTGAATTACGGCCGTTGGCCCCACCGACAAATCGGTTACACCGTCAACGGGGGTTTCGCCGAATACTGCGTCGTCCCCGTCCAGTGTCTCCACCGCATCCCCGGGGCGATGGACTTCGCCGAGGCGACCCTCGTCACGACCGCCGGGACCGCCATCATGGGATTGGAGCGGGCGGGGGTTGAGACCGGAGACCGCGTCCTGGTCCTCGGGGCGGGCCCGGTGGGGCTGCTCACCGCCCAGTTCGCTCAACACCTCGGAGCGGGAGAAGTCGTGATCACCGACGTGGATGACGCCCGCCTGGCTGTCGCCCGGGATGTCGGCGTAGACAGGGCGGTTCATCCCGAACGGGAGGACCTGGGACCCAGCGTAGGGGAGGGCGGGGCGGACCTGGTGGTCGAGTGTACGGGCGTCCCGGCTCTGTTCGAGGAGGGTCTGGGATGCCTCCGGCGCGGAGGACGCCTGCTCCTCCTGGGGATCTCCGCCGGAAAGAAGGCCGAGGTCAGCGCCGATCGGATCGTCCTGGAGAACCTGACGATCTTCGGCTCGCGGGGCGAGGGGGACCGTTCGTGCGGGAGGGCCATTCGAGCTTACGCTTCGGGCCGTCTTTCCTCCTCCGCCCTTGTGACTCACCGGTTTCCGCTGAAAGATTTCCAAACGGCCTACGACACCTTCCATCAAAGACGGGACGGGGCCATGAAGGTCGTGGTGGAAATGTGAGCGATTTTGCGATCTAGATCATTGAACCTATTAGGAGTTGCGTCGATATTTTCTTTGGTGGGGGGGTAGGCCGGACCCCGTTTTCAAAGGCTCGCCGGCGGGTGGTCCGGGGGAGGCCGAAGTGCCCCGGCGAGCGGATTGTCGATGGATAGGCTGACCCCTATTGTCTGGGAGGAAAGGTGACGATGAACGCGCCGGGTTTGGTGGCCGAGACCCCATCGGTCAGGGACGAGAGCATCTTTGAGAATGCGATCCAGCGTCTTGAGACGGCAATGGCCCACGTGGATTCCCCCATTGAGGTCCCCGAGATTCTTCGTCATCCTGAGGCCTCTTTGATCGTGTCCGTCCGGGTGCGGATGGATGACGGCTCTCTGAAGGTCTTTCAAGGATATCGGGTCCGCCACAGCACGTTGCGCGGGCCGGCCAAGGGGGGAATCCGCTTCCACCCCAGCGTCAACCTGGACGAGGTCACCTCCCTGGCCTTCTGGATGACGTTCAAGTGCGCCGTTCTCGACCTGCCTTTCGGCGGAGGCAAGGGCGGCGTCGCTGTGGACCCCAGGGATCTCTCCCACATGGAGCTGGAGCGTCTATCGCGGGGGTACTTGCGCGCCATCGCGGAATTCATCGGTCCGGAAATCGACATCCCCGCGCCCGACGTCTACACCAACCCGACCATCATGGCCTGGATGTCGAAAGAGTACAACCGGATGAAGGGGCACAACATCCCCAGTGTCATCACGGGGAAACCCGTCGCTTTAGGGGGGAGCTTGGGGCGGGACGACGCCACCGCCCGGGGGGGGTGCTACATCGTTGCGGATCTAGCCAGGCGGCGGGGCCTGAAGCCCCAGGAGATGACCGTCGCCGTCCAGGGGTTCGGGAATACGGGATATCACACCGCGCGGCTTTTGCACCTGGAGGGGTACAGAATCGTCGCCGTCAGCGACTCCCGCAGGGGCATCTACAGTGAGGACGGGTTCGCTCCCGAAGCCGTGAAGATGTATAAGGACGCCGAGGGCGTTGTGGGGCCGGTTCGTAGACAGGGTGAAAAATTGGTCGAGGTGGACCACCAGGAAATCACCAATGATGAACTGCTGGAACTGGATGTGGACATTCTCGTCCCGGCGGCGCTGGAAAACGTGATCACGTTGAAAAACGCCGAACGGGTGCGGGCGCGATTTATCCTAGAAATTGCCAACGGGCCAATTTCTCCTGAAGCCGACCCTCTCCTCAAGTCCCGCGGCGTGACGGTCTTCCCCGATATCTTGGCCAATGCGGGAGGCGTGACGGTGAGTTACTTCGAGTGGGTCCAGAACCGCAGCGGCCTCTACTGGGGTCTCGAAGAAGTCCACAGCAGGCTTCGGGAGAAGATGGTCAAGGAGTTTCACGCAGTGGAGGCCATTGCCCAAGGGCACGACCTCGATAACCGGACGGCAGCCTACGTCCTGGCGCTGCGCAGGTACGTCGAGGCCATAGAGTCTCTCGGAACGAGCGGATATTTCGCCCGTTCTTGACTGTCCGCTGCGGTAGAATCTTTCAGAGAGACCGCCCGGCCTTCGAGCCGCTTCACACGGGGGAAAGCGTCGTGAGCCAAGAAGTCCTCATCTTCGGAAAAGACGGCTGACCGTACACTGCGGATGCCCGGGGGGCGTTCTCTCAGTCGGGCAAATCCGTCCGGTACATCGACGTGAAGAAAGAAGCGGGGGCGCTCGAACGGATGCTCGAATACTCGGGCGGGAAGCGCCGCGTTCCGGTCATCGTGGAGAACGGTGAGGTCACCGTTGGACATAACGGCGGCTACTGAGCCGTCTGACCCGGGGCGGTCGTCCCGCAAGAGAAAGAAGGAAATTTTCCAGGGGGCGCTTTTTGGGCACTTGCGTGCCGGCCGAACTGCGGTTGGGGGTGTGTGCGCTTAAGGCGTGCGTCTTTGGCGCACACCTTGCGAGAGGTGATTGACTAG
>JBHIBA010000003.1:0-55418 GCA_046758845.1 Nitrospinota bacterium | reverse complement strand
AGGATTACGTCCTCCGCCTCAACGAAACGATCAACTACGAGAGCATTCTGCTGGACGAGCGCTATGGCTGCGCCACGCTGGAGGACACCGTTCAGGTGACGGAGACCGGCCGCGAAGTCCTGAGCCGCTGCGAGCGGAAGTGGTGGTGAGGTCTTGAGAGGTCCGATAGAAAACCTCAGGATCTGTTTAGGGGGGCCTTTTTGAAAGCCGGCCCCCCTAAAACCCCCCGGAAAACTTTCTATTCGCGAAAGAGGGAGGCCCATCCTGGGCCACCTTCTTTCGCAAAAAACCTGGCCCATTGGCCGAATGCGGGAGCCTTCTGCAAGAAGGCGCGCATTCGGCTAAACAAGCAAGGCACCAATAGGCGACAGACCACCGGCCCAGCCAACTCCACACACAACCTAAACAGGCCCGGCCATGAGGGTCATCGACCCGCATGCCGGGCCGTCAAAAGTTCTACGGGGGTCTGGGGGGGCGGACGCACCGCGTCAGGTTTCCGCACTGGCGTGCCTGGTGAATCACCTCTCGGAAGGTGCGCGCCAAAGACGCCCGGCTTGAGCCTACGCGCCTCCAACCGCAGTTCGGCCGGCACGCAAGTGCCCAAGAAGCCCTCCCAGAAAGAAAAGGGGGGCGCCTTTCAAAGCATGTCCCGAGCGCAGGCAAGGGAAGCGCCCCCCGCAAAATGATGGCCACGGGATACTCCCGTTCGGGACATCGTCCGGGCGTACGCCCTGCTCATGGAGCGGGGGGAATCCGGCGAGGCCTACAACGTCTGCGGAGATGCGGTTCTCACGATTGAGCAGGTCCTGGACCGGCTGATCGCCCTCAGCCCCTGTGATTTTCGGAAGGTTCCAGACCCGGAGCGGATGAGACCCGTCGATGCCCCCCTCTCGGACGGGGACAACTCCAAACTAATGTCCTGTTTGACAATTTCGCTGAAGAAGACGTCAGGGACTCTCGGAGGTTTGCTTAGGACGAACCGTTGCTGAGCAAAGAAAAACAGCGGAGGCTAAAGCCTCCGCGCTATATTTCTTATTAAACGAATTAACCACACAGGACACTAAAGCGGGCGACCGCATGGAGACCACAAATCCCGCTGGAGCAGTCCCTTGCCGACCTGCTGGCCTACTGGCGGATGAGGGTCAAGGAAAACCCGCCGCCTTCTCCTTGACAGCCATCGGGGGATGGCTCTAAATACCGAATCGTCCGGTGGGGGATTAGCTCAGCTGGGAGAGCGCGTGGATCGCACCCACGAGGCCAGGGGTTCGAGTCCCCTATCCTCCACCATCTAAAATCAATGAGTTAGAAGGAAGATAAAGGGGCGGAAAGAAGAGACTGTCACCAAACCGCCATCTACATGAGAGCCAGAGTAGGAGTACAATCAGCTCAGACCCCATAGCTCACTGGGCTAGCGGCCTCCTGTGCCCGAAACCATCGAGTCCTTGCCTCCAGCCATTACTGAATAGGTTCAGATAGATGTGAGACAACCCTGAGGAGGGGGTAGACTACCAGGGGCCAATAGAGAGGAGGTCCCCGGATGCGGGTATTTGGGTTGCCCCGCAGCCTCCTGCACGCAGGAGGCTGCGGGGCGTTGGAACTCTCCGGCGAGGCGCGGGACCGGCTTCGGGCGCTGAGTCTTTGGCGGGAGAGCGAGGACGTGAAGCTGGTTTGCCGAACCTTTCAGGTGAGCCGAGCGACGCTGTACCGGTGGCGGGCTCGGTTTGACCCCAAGGACCTGACGACGCTTCAGACGCGCTCGCGGCGACCCCGCCGGGTGCGAAGGCCCACCTGGTCGCCGGAGTTGGTCCAGGCGGTGTTGCGCCTTCGAGAACAGTATGCTCGATGGGGCAAGGTCAAGCTGGTCGTGTTGCTTGGCCGCGAGGGGATCGCGCCCTCGGTCTCCACGGTGGGCCGGTTCCTGAGCCACCTCAAAAGCCGGGGGCGGTTGGTGGAACCCAAAGTGAACGGTGTGAGCGCCAAAAGGCGTCGCCTCAGCCGGCCCTATGCCACGCGCAAGCCCAAAGACTATCAGCCCCGCCGCCCCGGGGACCTCGTCCAGGTGGACACCCTGGACCTGAGCCCTCTTGCGGGGGTGACGCTGAAGCAGTTCACGGCCCGCGACGTGGTGTGTCGCTGGGACGTCATGGAGATCTTCTCGCGCGCCCAAAGGACCCATACCGAGGAGTTCTACGAGGTGCACAAGCTCCCATGGACGGTGGCCTCCCTCAACGCCCACCTTCGCAAGTGGGAGCACATCTACAACCACGTTCGACCCCATCAGGCCCTGGACTACCTGACCCCTGCCCAGGCCTTGGTGAAACCAAAAACCACGGCCCCTGTGTCTCATATCTCTTGAACCAGTACAGGTTATGGACGAAGAAGTGAGTACAATGCAGGTGGCACTCACCTTTCGCTCACTCGAAGAGGACACGACGGTCGACGACCTCCCACAACGCCCTCCGGGCCAAGGCAGAATTCTTGACCCACCATGTTTCCAGAGGATTCCGATCATCGGTAAGGACGATCCCAGGCTCTTCCAACACTTCGGAGGGAGGGGCGCAGGCCCCGGCCGGTGCGAACGGTCTTGGCACCCTTTCCTGCCCCGCCGCTACGAAGACGATATTCCCGAAATTCCCCTCTTTCCGCAGAGGGCAGAGGACGACATGCGAAAACGCCGTAGAGAGGGTGCGGGCGATCGAGGCGGGGATGACCGTACTCTTCCCCCTCTGAAAGGCAATGGTGTTGAGAAGCAAAAGACCATGCGGCCGGAGTCTGGCTCGGGCCAGTTCGAAGCTTTCGCGAGTCAGGAGGTGTGCGGGGATCACCTCACCGACGAAAGCGTCCAGCACGATAGCATCAAATCTTTCGGTATGGGTCTGAAGGAAGTGGCGCCCGTCATCTTCCGTAAAGCGAAATCTCCGGGGGTTCCACCCAAAAAAATCTCGGGCCACCTCTGGCATTCGCCCATCGATCTCCACAATCTGGATGTCCCACCGGGAATCGGAGAGCTTCGTGGGGAGAACTCCCCCAGCAAGTCCTACAACCAAGAGTCGGGACCGTGTCTGCCCCCGGGCGGGGGCGACCCTCCCCAGGATTTCCAGGATCAGCCGATGGCTCGCGAATACAAGCTCTCTTGATTTAAGTTCAATGGCGCTTTGGACCGTCCCATCTACTAGCAGGTGCCTCGTGGTCCCCGATTCCGCCACCACCAAGTTCCCGTAAAGGCTCTCCGACCGGTGAAGAACCCTCCAGGGATCGATCATTTGTCCCGCGGGTGTCTGCCGGCCCAGGATCGGGAAGAGAAGAACGGCCAAGCCGACGAGTGGCACGAGGGATTGAGAACACTTGTTCCGGGCCCCTGTGATCAAGGCGAGAAGGACGAGGAGGCCCGCCGTGAAATGCAAGACTCGGGCGGTCCCGAAGGCGGGGAGGAGGACAAAGCCGGTCAACAGGGTTCCGAGCAAACTCCCCAGTGTGGAAACCGCGTATAGGCGGCCGGCCGTCAAGCCGAGGTTTGCCAGGTTCCGAGTGTGCAGTTTGACCGCCGCCGGGGTCACCATCCCCAGGAGAGTCAGGGGCGGAAAGAAAAGGAGGAACGCGCTGACTAACACCCCCGGCCGGAATCCCAATCGACCCGCATGGGTCAACACGAGCGGCCGGGCTGTGGGGATGAGCAAGATCAGAAGAGCAGCCGCGAAAGTGAGACCGGTCAGCGTTGAGAGTTGGTTCCAGCGGTCAGCCAAGAGACCGCCGAGCCAGTAGCCAAGGGCCAAGGAAAGTAGCGTGACCGAAATGATGCCGGACCACACGTATAGGCCGGCGCCGAAATAGGGTCCCAGGATGCGGGACCCTAGGATCTCCAGAACCATCACCGCACCGCCGACCGTGAACACGACAACGAGGAGCGAGACCGTCTCGAACCGATTGTGCGAAGCGTTCATGGTTTGGAGTGCCCTTCCTCTAACTGAGGATGGAGGCGGTAAAGAGCGACACGGCTGTAGGCCGGATGGACATACGGGTTCCTGGAAAATACTCGGACCAGTTGGAGGTTCTTCGGGGTACTGGAAGCAGTCCCGTCTAGTCCGTGGATACCGGAAGTGAAAAAGACCGCTTGAGGGAGCGGTTGATGAACGGCAAGGGCCGCCTCCGCGTCGGCTGCGCTCCGGAGCCGCTCGACGAAGAATGCGGGAGCATAGTAGTCGAACAGCCTTTTCTCCTCGCCGAGGAAAACCATTACCTCTCCGGGGCCGAACCGTTCCCTTATGTATTGAACCATCTGTAAGGCCGGTGCGGGCTCAGCTTTGTGAACCCGGGCAAGCTGGATGGAAGTCAAAGCAGGTCCGAGGGTTGCCAGACCAACGAAGATCATCCCTATTGGCTTCGTGTATCCTTCGAGGCCGGGGAAAAGATTGCAGACGGCGGCGGCCAGCCGTCTCGCCCCTACCGACCCGCACATCAGGAAGAGGGGAACGAGAGGGAGGAGGTGTCTCGGCTTACCTGGATTCTGGGCTAGAAGGACCCAAACTCCATAGGGAATCAGCCAGGACGCCAGGAAAAAGACCTTACTTCGCGAGGCCGTATGGATAGATAGAAATCCCGCTAGGACGACCCCACCCACGGTGAGCGTCGCTAACCACCGCCAGCTTTCGCTTCCCGGCTCCCAAAACCCCAATCCGTGGACAAAGAGCCCCCGGAATAGCTCCGCCAGACGGCCCCCGATGTCCGGGTTTGTCACGACCGTTCCTCCCCATTCTCCGAAGTGTCCTTCGGTGAAGCGAAGGGCCTCGGTCCAGAAGCCGCGCACCCCCTCCTGCGCCATCTGCCACCATAGCCAGGACGCAGCGGAAAGCGTAAAGGCCGCGAGAGGAACAACGACCCGGCAAAGGCGTTCGGAAGAACTTCGGGATGCCCTCAACCAGGGAACGAGCAGGAAAGCACCCGTAAGCACGAAAGGGGTGTAGGAAAGTCGTACGCCCAGGGTCAAAGCCAGGGCGGACCCGGCAAGGCCCGCAAACACCCATCCCCCCGGTCTTTCCGCTTCCCTTTGCGCACAAAGGGCCAGCCAAAGGAAGGTCAGTAAGAAGAAAAGGCCCGTGGCATCGGACAGCGCTTTCGTGCCGGCCAGGAATTGAAGGGGAGTGAAAAGAAAAAACAGTGTGGCCGCGATAGCCTCAGAGGGACCGAAAAGCGTCCTGGCGAGCCCGAAGAAAGGCAGAAGCGCGAGCCCCCCAAAGAGGGCGCTGGTGGCCGCCAGAGCGGAGGCCTCACCGGTGAAAAGGGGTCTGAGGGTTCGGGCAATCCAGATATAGACGGGATAGCCGGGGAAATGAGGTTGTTGCTCCGAGAGAGAGTAATGGTCCAAGGCCAAGGCGAAATCGACCGAGTCCCATCCCTCCAGGTAGTCCACGGCAAAGGCCATCCGAAGGGTGACCCCCAGTGCCGTGATGGCAATGGCAAAGGTCCACGTCCCTTTTGCGAAAGGCGGGTCAAGTCGTCGCCCCGGCTTCGATAAGCCTGGCCTCGGCGGCGATGCCATCGAGCTCTTCACAGTCAGCCTCTCCCAAGACGCAGCGCGCGGCGGAAAACCCCATCTTCATGGCCGCGTCCATGAAGAGATAGCGGAATGTCCCCTGTCGGCCACAGGACAGAAGATTCTCGAACCGTCCCAGGAACTGGAGCAAGCGACCGCGGTGGATCCGATAGTCCAGGGAATAAATGGGGTAGGCGTGGACCGCCCGGGTGGAAAAGCAACCCAGCACATCGTTTCGAATACGGATGCCCAAGGCGTCCAGATCCCGGAGGCATCGATCAGCAAGCGCGTCGTCGGAAGCCGTCCAGAGACCGTCCCCTTGGGCGCAAGGGATCTCCAGCATCAGGGAAGTCTTGCCGGGCGGTGCGCTGTGGGGGCTCCTACGTTTGGGCTCCTGGATGCGCGTCATGAGGTAACGGGATTCTGGAACGTAAATCCAGGTGTTCGGGCTGATCTGCGGCCGGTCGATAAGCAGGTTGAGGAAGCGCATGCTCCGGAACTGGAGGCGAGTGGCGCTTTCCCGGACGCCGTGCGCTTCTTTATCTCTAAATAGCCGGATCAGTTCCGGGAGGGGGAGGGTGGAAATCAGGTAATCGCAATAAAGGAAAAAGCGTCCATCACTTCTGTCGATCTCAACGGATACCACCCGGCCTCCTTCGGACCGGACCGACATGGCCCTGGTCCCCCGGAGGATGAGTCCGCCCCCGGCCTCCACCTCGGCAGCAATGAACCGGAAGATCTGGCCGATCCCTTCCCTCGGGTAGTAGTAGCGCTTCGAGTAGGTCCTGGGCGTCCCCTGGCCGAGACCGAGGAGCCGAAGGGCCACTTCTCCCAGATTCAAGAGGGAGATCCGTTGAGCCGCCCAATCCGCTGAGAGACGCGAAGGCGGCCTCCCCCAGAGTTTTTCCGAGTAGGGTCCGAAAAAGAGATCGAACAGAGTGCGCCCGAACCGACGGACGACCCAGTCTTCAAAGGAGACGTCGGGAGGACCGCCGTTCCGCCTCCAGGAACCGGTTCTCAGAAAATCGGCAAAAGCCCGGAGTGTCAAACCCGGGGGGAGGCGCTTGAGCAGATCGGACGCAGAGAGGGGATAGGCGAAGTCGCGGCCCTCCAGTCGGATGACGCTCTTTCGTTCGCGAAGGAGAAGCTCCTCCCCCATCAGCCGGCGAATGCGTTCGATGAGCACCGGGTCGGAGGAGATGAAACGATGTCCCCCGAGGTCAAAGCGGAAATCTCCGTGGGCCAAGGTCCGGCAGAGGCCGCCCACTTCCTCCTCTCGCTCTACCACGACAACGTCGATGTCTTCGGCCCCCGTAGTTAGCCTCCAGGCCGCGCTGAGGCCGCATGGACCACCGCCCAGGATGACGACGCGCTTCCTCATGGCGCGGGTTTCCCCCTTCCCGATCCGGCTTCGACGCGATTGCGCCCTATCGGGGCTTTGCTCACTGGAGCGGAAAGACGTGCAGCCGGCTGCGTTTCGATCGGTAACCACGAAACAGCGATCCTTCGGGAGGCTCGAGGACTCCGACCACCAGATCGGTGCGGCCCTCTCCGTCCACGTCGCCAACGGCGAAGTCCACCACATATCCCCCCAGCAAGGGAGTGGCCCACCGCTCCTCCAGTCCGCCCTTCGTCCACTTGAGGGCGGCGATGCGCCCGTTGTCGTAACTCACCAGCGACTTCACCTTGACGAAGCCGACTTTCCCCCGCCTCAGGACGTTCTTCACGGTTAAGATCTCGGGCCGTCCGTCGCCGTCCAGGTCACGGAGGACGAGACGGGTCTTCTTAAAGCCGTACTCAATCGGGTCCCCGATGTGGTTGGGGTAGATGGGGGTGGCAGAGCCTCCGTACGTCTCCTCGCTCCGGGCGAGAACCTTCTCCGATGGAGAGAATGCGACAACTTTGCCGAAGCGGTCCAGGTAGGCGAAGTCTCGTTGAGCGTCCCCGGTCAGGTCCCCAACGACGAAGCCGTAGAGCGATAGACTCTGGGGGAGTGTTGGGAAGGGCGCTTCGGTATAACGTCCGGTCTTCCACACAGCCCTGTGGACCGATCCCAGAAAGAGGTCGTCCAGCCCGGCCCTTTGCCAGAAGAGGTCGTTCCGACCGTCCCCGTCCCAATCTCCCGCAATCTCGTAGTGGGCTGACCGGCTCGGGAGTTTCGTGGAGAGATTTCGGTAGCCTGCCCCATCAGTTTCCAGGACGAAGGAGTTGACAACCCGGTCGGGGTGATTCGTTACAAAGATCTCCGCCTTGCCATTGCGGTTGATGTCGGAGGCCCGGACGTGGATGAAGTTGGCGCCCATGAAGCGCCGGTAAATCGATTGGGGAACAGGACTCTTCGGACTGAGGTCGAGTCGCCAGACTCGATCCTCACTGACAAGCACCACCTCGCTTCTTCCGTCACCATCCGTGTCCGCCACGTCCAGACTGGTCAACGCGAAGTCCAGCTGGACGACCTTTCCTCCGCCGCTGAACTCGCGCGGACGTTTCAGGGCCCTGAGACCTCCGACCGCCTCCGGGGGTTTTGGCTGCGCCGCAGGTTCCGTGACCTGCCCCTTCGGCGCAAGAGGTCGGAGCCCGGTGCGCGGTTCGGGAGTGGGTCCTCTCCGCACCGGCCGCTCAGCGCCCAGGGAGATTTCCTTTGTTGCCACGAGGACGCCGGTTCGGGTAGCGACAGCGCGGACCCGCAGCCGCCGGCCGCCCCTGTCCGCTTCCACCGAGCGGACCAGCACGACCTTTATCGAGAGCTCTTCGGCCAATGCACGGAGGACCTTTGGGGACAGCGCAGAGGCGTCACCAGGGCTCCCAGCCTTTGCGAGGACCGTCTTCACGGGCGCCTCGTCAACGACCTGGATCTTTCCGCCATCGGCAAGACGAGTGGCCAGCCGGTCCCGGAGATAGCTCACACCAGTGGAGGGGTCGCCCCCTAGGGGCAGGATGGTGACGAGGACCTGCCGAGAAGAGGGGGTCAGGAGGTCGCCCGCCTTCGGAGTGATTCCCTTTTCCAGTCGGAGGACCCGCCCCATGAATACCCGGTCTCCGCCCGTGATCGCCTCGACCTCCCCTACGGGGACCTCAACAAACCCAAGGCTCTCTCCAGTGATCGGGTGGAGCACTTCTTGCTCCTTGCGGACCAGATGGAACCTTGTCCCCGCGGATAGCATCCACTGGCGGGCCTGGATGGCGGTGAGGCGGTCGCCGGAGACGCGAAGGACCGTCGCCCTTGGGGGACGCAACCTCTCCTCCAGGACCGTGGCAAAATCGCGGGCCAGGCGCTCCACGTCGGAGAGGTCCGCAGCCCGGAGGCTGTTCGCCGCCGCGACGGACAGGAGTAGGAGGCCAGCGAGGAAAGAAATTGTCAGGAGGGCTCCCGGTGGGTGGAGCCCTCCCGCCTGCCGGCCCTTCGTTTGTCTTCGGTTGGGAGCCGGCCTGCTCATGATCTCCTCCAAGGTTCTCTGGGCCGGGTGACTCGCCGCGCCGATCGGCCCTGTAGTTCTCGACTCGGCCTACCAGTTGGCCACGACCTGGAAGCCGAAAGCGTTTTGGTCGTCCTCGAGCTCCAGTTCGCGGTTGAAGTACTCGACTTTGAGCTTCAGCCAGGGCTGAGGCTTGTAGGACAGGCCGATGGAGACCTGGCGCTCGTCCGCCCCCGGGGTGATGCTCTGCTTGGTCGAGACGACGCCGTCCTCGTTGTCCACCCAGTCGAATCGGGCAACGACCTGCCACTTGGGGATCGGGTCATACGCCAGGAGGACGTAGAAGCCGGGGAGGGTTGCGTCCCCGCCTCCCGCGGCGCTCCCTTCTACGTCCAAGACTACCCCTTCGGCAAGGAGGGTGAAAGGTTTGTACTTGAAATCCACGTGCCCACCGTACATGACGTAGCGGAAGTCCTCGCTGAGGTCCCACTTCCCGGTCTGAAAGGAAGCGCCGACTTCAAGTCCGGGGAAAGGCAAAAAGCCGATCTGGAACCCCAGGGCCTTGTCGTCGTTGACGTCACGAGCGGTTTTTGTATCCTTCTGCTCGAAGACCCCGTCCTTGTCCTTGTCGCTGAGGCCATTGTTCGCATAGACGTGGTAGAAGAAGCTTGAATTGTTCCCGGTGGCGATCGTCCCCCTCGCCACGACACCCGGGTCGGTCCAGGTCCCGGGAATGATGGACCGGGCCGCCAAGGGACGGCTGATGAGGAGGTTGTTGGGCGAGGCGTGGTAGCGGAGCTCGAGGCCGAAGGGAACGATGATCGCCCCGGCGACAAGCTCCAGCCAGTCGGTGCCCAAGGGTTTCCACTCGATCTCGGCAAACTCCACCTTGAACTCCTCGCCCGTGTGCTCGATCTCGATCTCCCCAAGGGCCCGCAGGTTCGAGGCGATCTGGGACCCGAAGAAGAGGTTGAAGTGGTGGTTGTCGAAAACTTGCTGGTCCTTGCCGGCGAAGTCGTCGTCCTTGAACTCAAAGTCGATGTACCCGTGGAAGATCATCTCGTCGATCCCGGGAAGATCCTCAGGGAGCGGTTGTGTTTCCACTTGTGCAAGCGCCCCGGGACTCATCCAGGCGACCAACGCAACGACCCCCATAACACCCAGCCATTTCTTCACCACGTTCCTCCCTCCCGGTTTGACAACGCCCACCGGGAGGGATAACTATTTTCCCGCCCCGCGCGGCGCTGCCGTGTGGTGGCCGGGGGCTGACCTTCTGCTTTCCTAGGGCGTTGGTCAGCCCCCACCTTCTTAACTCTGGGGAATCGCTCCCTTCTCCCTCATCCCCCTTCGAAGACCCTAGCCAGTGCCTCCTCGATTCGTTTCTTCTGGGCACAGAATTTATTGACATCGGCCGCCTTCTTCCCGACGCTGAAGGCGCCCGGGGACCCTAGACTCTTGAGCGCCGCCCGAAACGCCTTGCGGATCGTCTTGTCAGCCTTTCGGTCCTTTCGCTTCACCCGGCGCGAGATGGCCTTGTAATACTCCCGGCCGCCTTTGATAATCGCCTTGGCCGCGCGGAAATTCTTGATGTTCGCCTCCACGTGGTCCAGCTTGTGCCGAACGAGGTAGTAGAGGGTTCTTTCATAGGTATCAGTCAACTTGGCTGTGTCCTTCGCGGTCAGGGATCTCTCGAAGGAGGCTGAGAGCTTCTGGTTGTAGTCGGCGTCCACGAGCTTGACCAGCTTCCAGACCTCTTTGCCTTTGATCTCGACGTCCACCTTGCCCCAGTCCATCGAGCCTTTCGCCAGGGTCTCCTTGAGACCCTTGTACGATTTGATCAACGGATCGACCTGGACCGCCCCATACCCGTATCCCAGGGCCCGGGCCGGAAGCATGAGGAAGAGCAGGATTGCTGAGATCCAAAGGGACATCCTCCACCCGGAGGGAGCAAATGCGAATTCTGTTTTCATTGTCCTCACCTTCCTCTGGGAACCTGTCGATCCCGTTTCCATTTGCCGCCAAACCTCACTTACTGCTCCCGGACTCTTCTTTCCGGGGTAACGGGGAGTCCCTTGACCCCTTCAGGCGCAGGAAGGAGCGGACGAACCGAACCAGCCCTCGAATGTCGTCGTCGCTCAGGATTTCTCTCCAGGGAGGCATCCAGACGGATTTTCCCTCGGCCGGCCCCCCTTCCCGGATCACCCGAAAGAGTTGACGGTCCGTTCGTTCCCTCATGATCCGTTCATCACTGAAGTCACGGGGCCGAGGGTCGAGAGACAACGCCGTGGGGCCATCCCCATCCCCCGTTTCCCCGTGGCAAACCACGCAATGGAGCCCGAAAAGATAACGGGCGCGTTCATTTTCTTCCACAGCCATGGCGGAGAACCCCGGAAATGCAGCGAGACCCGAAAGAAAAATGAGGGCCATCGTCATGACGGTGAGTTGTAAGGAAGGGCCATGCCGTCTCATCGGAACCTCAGGCGGACGACGTCAGAGAAGTTGTGATAGACCGAATGGTCGAACACGGCGACGCCGAAGAGGTACGGGCCGTCCTTTCGGAGATCGAACTGGATGTCGTCCGGGTCCCGCGTGATCAACTTGCGCCTGAGCTCCAGCGTCCAGTGCCCGTCGGCGTAGACGGCCTTCCCATCAAGGTCTCCCCTCAGCTTTTTGGAGACCTGAGCGGGTAGGAGAATGCCCGCCACCCTGTCACCAGGCCTGAAGATATCCTCGTCAACCTCGTCCAATGGCACCGCGGCATCCGGTCCCGTGATCCGGATCGCCGGGGCGTGAAGATCCCCGCCCTTTGCAGGGTTCGGCACAAACTGCGGGCTGTCCTCTGTGGCCGGATCCAGGTTGAATTGAAAAATATCGGGGTTGTACTTTCCCCCGTCGAGGTACCGCCCCCGCGGTTTCTGCCCCGGGTTCTTCTCAACGAAGGCCTCGAAGCCCACATGATCGATGCGGCCGTCTTTGATCCAGCCGAGCGTGCCCGTCTCGGTCGCCCTCCACTCCCAATGGTCGAGCTTCGCACCGGACCGGTTCGTCCACATGTCATGGGGGGCCAGACCGGTGCGTTCGGGATATGAGGAAAGGTGGCACTGGGCCCTGCAGCCGATGATAGGGAAGAGGGGGCTGGAGATGTTCCAGTTGAAGGCCAAGGCGTCGTCGGCCAAGTCTTTCTCCTCCTTCCAATCTTCGCCGTCATAAACCCAGGGCTTGAAATGGAGGCTTTGGGTATCGTCCCGCCATCGGATCAGGAAGAAGATCTCGGTGTCGGTGTGCACCGACCGGAGTTCCACGGGGATCAACCTCCGATTCCCGAATTTCTGGATCGGGAAGGTCCACACCCGAAGGGGCTGTGCCTTCCCCCACAGGGGTTCCATTCTCCCGTCGACAACAGGCGCCCGGTTCACCTGGAACGAGCCGACTTCTTCGTACGACGAGCGGAGAGGAAAGGGCCTTGGCCCCTCTGTCTCAGAGTTCAAATTCGATCCCACGAACGCCAGGAACCCGAGCAGCGCCATGATGGCCCAACCCCTTCTCATTGCGCGATATTTTCTTCGATTCTGGCGCAAATTGCGCATTCCTTTGCGTAGAGGACTGCGCCTGGCGATGGCCGTCGTTTGTCGGCAAGGGGCAAGTTGCGGCCAGGGGCTGGGCGGGCGATCGGAACCGCGAGCGGGACCCAGCTTTGACCGGGGTTCGTGACAGGAGTTCCGCTATGAAAAGCCTTGCATGGCAAATCGCTGTCCATTCCTCGGAGTAACCGGCCCCCTGCATGAATTCCCCTCCCTTTGAGGGAGAGAGCAAAGTATGCAAAGGCCCGCATACCTGACTCTTCAGGCGTTGCCGCCTCGCCCGTTGACGTGGGGTGTGTCCTAAAGGCCCTGGCCTGACGGGATCCCAGAAACCCCTTGTTGTTATTGGCTTTTCCGCTCACAGACTCGGCCCTGAACCTCTCCCCCCGGAAGCAGGAGATAAGCTTGAAACCTCTACGTTCCCAATGGATTTACCCTCCCCATTAAGAGAGGACGCAAATCCGGTGCCAAATGTGAAAAAAAGCACAATCATTCGCGAATGGAAACAAGAAAAGGACCCGGAGAGCTAGGCTAGAGGGCCATTCAAAGCGATTGAAAGATGAAAGCTTAAGCCAAGGTCTTGCCAGCTAGTGTCAGGAGGACTGCGGAATTACCGATAATTGAAAAAGGGCATCAAGGCGCTCTGCTATCCCCCGCAGGCGATGCCCCTATTGGACCACTTAGCTTTCCACTTCTGGAAGGAAGATTACACCATCGGCCGTCTGTGTCTTGTCACTGAGGCGGACAAGTCAGGAGGTCACAAAGGGGGGAATGCCACCTTTTTTGAGAAAGGACGCGTGGGCCTCCTGGAGGAGTTCCGGCGTCACCTGGTTTGAACCTTTCGCTCTCGCGAAGGCCTCAACCGCCTTGACGACCATCCCCCTGGCGAAGGAGGGGACCTTCATCAGCCTGGCCTTGGACGCCCCCTCCCAGGAAAGTTCAAATGCGACCTCCAACCCAAAAGTCTGCTCTTCAGGCAAAGTGATGAGACAGCCCCCATACCGGCCGGGCTGGTAGCTGCAGGCCAGGTCCTCGGCCAAGTAGTCGCCCGTGGCCGCATAGGCCCTGCACCGGCACCCGCCACAGATCTCGCGGAACTCGCAGGTCCCGCAACGCCCACCGAGGGCGGCGCTCCGAAAGTCCTGAAAGAGGGCGGCCTCCCGCCAGATCTCCCCGAAGCTCCGCTCCCGCAGGCGTCCGGCCGAGAGGGGGATATAGGGACATGGGGTCACGTCCCCCGCGGGGCCGATGCGGCAGTAGTGCCGTCCAGCGGGGCATCCGCCGTGGGCGTAATTCATCAGGTTGGGAGAGCAGGGGTCGATTTCGTAGATCACCCTCCGGAAATGGGGGGCGCACCGCACACGAACCAGGGGGTCATTGACTTTTCCCGCGCTGAGGCTCCAAGGGTCCCCCTCGCCGAGGGGGTCTGCCCTCCCCGGCTCGGCATCGTGATTCAGCCGGGCCAGGAACCTCAGCACTCGCTCACACTCCCGGGCGTCGATGTCTGGGACCCCCAGGCCCCGGCCTGTCCGTACCACGAAGAACACGTTCAAGACCCTGGCGCCCAGGTCACGCGCCAGATCGACGACGGCGGGGATTTCCCCCGTGTTCCAGGGCATGACGGAGAAGTGGAGGGAGAAGTCGAGCCCCGCCTCCTTCAGGACACGGGTGGCCCGGATGGCCCGGTCCCAGGAGCCGGGGAGTGCCCTGAAGGCATCGTGCTTCCGGCGGTCCACCGAGTCGAGACTGATGCTGGCCCCCATGATCCCGCTCTCCTTCATCCGGTCTGCCGTCCGGCGGTTCAGGAGGGTCCCGTTGCTCCCGAGGACCACGGTAAAGCCTTTGCCTGAGGCCCTGCCGGCAATGTCGAACAGATCCTTCCGCAGGAGCGGTTCGCCACCCGTCAGAATGAGGAAGACGTGGGGGTTCACTTCGGCGATCTCATCGATGACCCGGAGGCACTTGATGGTGGTGAGCTCCCCGGAAAGGTCCGCTCGCGGGAAAGCGCTCATATAACAGTGGGCGCAGTGCTGGTTGCACCGCCGGGTCAGGTTCCAGGAGATGGCAAACACGCGATCCAAGGCGTCCTCTCCGACGGGCGAGCGAGTCAACGGCTGGACGAAGCGGCGCAGCGCGGAAGGTGGTCCCTCGCCAGACAGTTGACGTACTTGGAGAGATTGTCCAGCGCACGACCCCGAATATCTGGAAAACGAGGCATATATCCTCGCCCGACCCGAACGATCACCGCGACGACCTCAGGGGCGAGGACCTTGCCCCTGAAGGGAGGGACCCTTCCAATCCCCTCTCCCCCGGCCCCGTGGCAACGGGCGCAGGCCTCGGCATAGACTGTCTGACCTCGATCCGAAGAGGGGATAATCGTATCGATACTCTCGAGGTTCAAGACGCGGAAGGCCCACATGTAGATGACCACCACCCCCAGCGCAAAGAGCATGGCCAGCCGCTGATGGGGCCAAGCCCGCCCCCTTTTCATTTGTCTCTTCTCCCCAAGCAAGATTGGTCACGGCTCCGCGTACGTTGGGTCCTATGGTCATGAACGAAATCGATTTGTGCCCCCAAGACTTTCCTGTGATACCAATCCCCACCGAATTCAAGGGTGTGGCCGCTTCCCGAAGGGCCCCCCGAAGGAACCCGAGGCTTCAAGGTAAAGGGTCAGCGTAATCTTTTGAATTCGCCGATTTTGGGCATAGCCCTCTACTTTTTGAATGACCAAATTCCGGGCAAATTGAAGGGGTATCCGATGGAGTCGTTGGAGGGCCTCTTCGGCCCATTCAAGGCTCAGAGGGAGATCGCTTTCCTTAGGGTGCGCGGGGAAGCGCTCCTGTCCCGACCAGAAGGAAGAGCCTTCGCCTTCCCCGGTCTTCGTAGCCTCCGGCGAGAGGACATCCTTCAACACAGCCTCCAGGAGCTGTGGTGAGACCACTTTTTCCTTTCGCCTTCGAGCCCCTTCCTCGGCGGCCTGGGCCACCACGGAGGCCACGGAAGGAGGCAACTTGTCCAGCCGCTCGTTCGCCTCAGGGGTCCAGGGGATGCCCCGGTCGGGGAGGATTTGAAAATATGCCTTAAACTTTTCCAGAATCTCCTCGTTTTTGGAGGTCCGCTCAGCCAGAAATCCCCTGATCTCCTCGATGACCTCTCCCCTGCGAAGGTTCCGGGACATCTTCGACTTGGCCACATCGAAGGCCTCCATCCGAAGCTCCTCAAACCCGAACTTCTTCATGCTCTTGGCCACCCGGAGCATGGACTCGTTTCGGATCTGTGTGAGGAACTCCGACGTGATGATGGGCTGACCCAGCTCCCTAGCCCGCTTTTGCATCAGCTTGCGGATCCCTGCGCGCACAAACTCCGGAGCCTTCTTTACACGCTCTAGGGCTTCCTGCGTCCACACGACTTCGCCATTCTCAGGCGAATGCCCGGCAGACTGGTGAGAAGGCTCACTCACGCCACGCCTCCCGTCAGGAGGAAATGAGACCGCCGCCCAGAGCAAATCGGACGAAGAGGGGAGAAACGCTGCTAACCGTCACATCCCGACCTGAGACCTGGCCTCCTCAACAACGGCCTCGGTGATCCTCTCGTAACCCCGCTCTTTGGCGAAGGTTTCGATGGCCTGGCGCGCCATCGGGCGAACGAAAGCGGGCGCCCGCTGAAGCCGCGCCTCGGCCTCGGGCGTCCAGAGACCCGAGGTCGAAGTTGAAGGGCCCCTCTCCTGCCTCGCCTCCGCCTCAGCCACGAGGGCCGAAAAGGGGCACGCGGGGGCATCGCCCGCTCCCCCCTGATCGGCCAGATGGGTTCGAACCTGTTCCAGGGGAGCGGCCGGATCCTTCCGGCCTCCAACCTGAACCCCCAGGCTCTTGACCAGCTGGGTCTCCCAAGGGTTGGTCAAAAGGGCGATCTGGTGGGCGCACTCTGGGCACCGAAAGAAAACAGTGACGGAGCCTTCATGAGGTCCATCGACCCCATCCAGCCGCATGGGCTCGTTACAAAGGACGCACAGAAACTTCATGAGAATATCTCCCCCGGTCAATGGGACGGGTTGGACATCACCGAGACCCGAATCGTCTCAGCGATTTTCCTCATCGCTTCGGCGGCGGGACCTTTCCCTCGGGCAAGGACATGGGGGGCGCCGGCGTCCGCCGAGCGCGCCACCTCTGGGTCGAAGGGGACGGCCCCCAGATAAGGGACCCCCGCCTCCTCGGCCATGGCGCGGACGGCCTCCCCGCCCTCGAAGAGAGGGCCAACCTTCCCGCATTCCCGGCAGAAGTATCCAGCCATGTTCTCCACCACCCCCAGGATCGAGGCGCCCAGACCTTGGGCCCTGCTGAGAGACCTTTTGACCGCCAACTGCGAAACTTCCGAGGGCACGGTGACGAAAAGGAGGCCGCTCAACTGCGGCAGAAGCTCCACGATGTTGGGCACTCGGTCGGCTCCCGGGGGAAGGTCGGCGAACAGGAAGTCCAGACGTCCCCATCGGGTGTCGGCGAGGAACTCCCGCAGCGCCCCCATTTCCATGGTTTCCCGCCAGACATAGGCATTCGACTGAACCGATGTCTCCCAGATGACAGGCGCGGCCTCAGCGGGCAGAAGCAGGTCCATGGACATCACCCGGAGGCCGGCCGGACCGATAGGGGGTTCAATCCCTTCTTCCCCAAGACCGAGGCGCCTTCCCCGGAGCCCGGTCATCTTGGCGATGGCCGGGCCGTTGATGTCGGCGTCCACGATCCCCACCGTGAGCCCACCTTCCGCCAAAGCGGTCGCCAGGTTGACAGTTAAGACGCTCTTTCCGACCCCCCCCTTTCCGCTCACAACGGCAACCACGTGTTCCACCGAGGCCAGACGCTGCGCGAGTCGCGCCTGTTGCTCGGATACTTGCCCAATGATGTTTGAGCCTGCATCCCCCACGATGTCCTTATACCGCTTCACGGTGATGCACCTCCTTCGCCATTAAGATCCCCTATCTCCATCCCACCGGTCCCGTCATCTGAATAGCCCGAGGCCGCATCATCCACCCCCGCGTGGGTCGGGGCGAGCAGAAGAAATCCCCTTTCCGGCTGAGATGGTCACTCGGGTCACTTGCTCCCGTTCATCGTGTCTTCGATGATGGGCTCGACGAAACTCAGGGTGATGTTCTCCAGGCGTTTCATCCGCGCGGTTTTCTCAATCCGGGCCCGCGAGCGGCGTCTAAGGTAAGCGTCAGGGATGTCGCCCAAGGCCTTTTGGGCCTCGCCGGACCACTCGGTATCCACACCATCAGAGGGCTTTTCCCCTTCAGTTTCGTTCTCTGCGGAAGCGACGGTGCCTGAAGGCATGAAACTGCCCATCGCGGCGTCGATGAGGTCCGAGGTAACGACGGAATGGCCCTGTTCTATGGCGTATCGCAGGACGGCGGTCCTGGCCATTCCCTGAACCATACTGGGGACCCGGCTCATTCGCTCGAGGGCCTCTTGGCTCCAGGCGACGGTTTCCTCGGCTTTCACATCCATCGGCGGATGGACCTTCTGCCCTGTCAGGAAGAGGTTGCACGGGGTGAGCCGGAGGAGATTTTCGGCGGCGCTCCCCAGGTCATCGACCCGCTCATCTCCGTGGATGCCGATCCGCCCCAGGATGAGGAGCCAGGGCCTGGTTTGGCGGGCATGTTTGAGAATCCCCTCGAAGGCTTTACCGTCCAAGAGCGTGGTGGTAAGGGGGATTTCTTCCTCCTCGGCTAGATGTTTGGCAACCTGGAGGTGGGACTGATAAATTTTGCCTATTCCCGCATCGGTGATCTCCTCATGGAGTCGCTCCTGGTCCTCGAAGCGGAAAACCTTGGAGCCCTTCTCGGAAAGTACACCCGCAATACTCTTGAACATCGCGGAGTGGAGGTAAGGGTCATACACCCCCACCGCCTCCACAGGCCGGCCGAACGCGCGGCTTAGGGCCAAGGCAGCCTTGAGAGCCCCGAAGGATTGGGGGCTCCCGTCGATCCCGACGAGGATGGACCGCCGGGTATCCGTCTGGCCGGAGCCTAGCTCTTTAACCACGAGCACATCGGCGGTGGTCTTCCGGACGACCCGCTCGCAGACGCTTCCCAATTGGCGGCCCTTCCCAGCACCCATCCCGAGGGCGCCCATCACAACCAGGTCATAGCGGCTGTTTTGGATGTCGTCGAGGAGAACCCGGTAATGCCTTCCCTCTAAGATCTTTCTTTCGAAGGGGACCCCCGCCGCCTGGCACGTGTCCTGGATTGCGTCAAGGTAGGAGTTGGAGATGAGACGTAGTCCCATGGAGATGAGAGAGTCGTGGATGGTCCGCTGGCGCCTCAACTCCTTCTCCTTTCGGTATTCGCCCGGGAGGGTAAACTCCATCTGCTTGAAGCGGTGGGCGTGGAGCTTGGCGGCATAAACGTGGCTCCCCACCAGCCGCGCCCGGAACCACCGGGCAAGGGCAATCGCCAGATCAACGGCCCGGTTTGAATTTTCTGAATTATCGACAGGGACGTAAATGGTCTCGTACATGACTCTCCCCGGCTCGTTGCGATCCAACGGTCGCGCGCTGGGCTGCGGGAGGATCCCGTGTCTCCTCCCGGCTATTTCCCCCTCAAGGTGAACCTCACGCTCACCCCTCCTCCAGCCGGAACGGTGACATCCCGGGAAAGGACTCTCGGCTCGTCGAACTCGTAGAAGGCGGGCTTTCCATCCTTCTTGATGGTCTTGACCACGTTCCATCCCTCATGCCAGGCCCGGAGGGTGTACTTGCCCGGCGGGACATCTCTCAAGGTGAAATTCCCCCGGGCGTCCGTTACGGCGTAGTAGGGATGACCCACCACGAAGATGATCCCGCTCATCCACCCGTGGCCCGCGTCGCATCGCAGGGTGATGACCCCCTTCTTTCGCATGCGCTTGGTGATGACCGTTCTCTTCTCGGGGAAGGGGAGGTTGTAGGATGCGGCCCCGAACATGTGGATGTTGTGCAGGATGGCGTCGCTGCTGCGCATGCCCAGATAGGACTTCACCGGCACCACAAGCACGTGGGGTGAATACTCGCAGCCCTTCTGGTCCCATGTCAGGGGTTTCGCCTTGCTGAAGCGCTGGAGTTTCTTCCCCTTCTCGATGTCCTCCAGATAGACCACGCTGTTGGCGACCCCCATCTGGGGATCCAACACCAGTCGGGGCGATTTCTTGACTCCCGTCTTGTCCAGATCGCAGAACTCGGGATCCCTGGTGATCGGAAAAGGCTTGAGCTGGGGGAGGGCTCCCTCCCACTTAACGGTGCCGGTGATGGTGCCGCCATTCTTGATCTCGACGGCCTTGTACTTGACTCTCTTTGCCGCGGCTGCATGAGCCGGCCCAAAGGCCAGGCTAAAAACCAACAGGATCGGAAATATCCTCTTCATGTCCCTTTCCACCTCCTCGAATGGGTTGGGGAAGGAGCTTTCCGCTCACTCCTTTTCGTCTTCGTCGTCTTCCTCGTCTTCTTCCTCTTCGAACTGCGCGGAAGCGGAATCAGCCCTTAGGCCGGAGAGGAAAGCTACGAGGTCCTGCAGTTGGCTCACTGTCATGACGTCGTGGAACTGGGGCATCTTCGAGTTCCCATCATTCCCGGTGTATCCGGGCCCCTGAACGACGACGGCATTGGGACTCAGGATGGACTCGAACAGGTATACCCGGGTCTGTATCTCCCCGATCCCCGTCAGATCCGGGCCCACCCCGGCCGTTTCCTCGGAAACGGGAAACTCGAAATTCTCGATCTTGTGGCACTCGTAGCACTCCAACCGCTGGAAAACCTCGTAGCCCGTCTCGGGGTCCCCCTCGGGGATCTTGAGCGTCGGCCCGGCCTCCGGCAACTCCTGGGCGGCGGCCACACGGAAGGGCTGCTGGTCCTTATTGATCTGTCCCACCAGGTTGGCGTCCACCTCCTGGCCCCCCTGGCTAAGGAGGTAGGTGATGACCGCTGTGATCTCCTCGTCGGAGAGGGCGATGGGGGGCCTGTTGATGGGCTTCATCAGGCCCTTTGAGAAGCCCGGAACGACGAAGGCGTTCGGGTCGTAAATGGACTCGACGATGTAGCCGGTGGCGGAGGTCCCCGCCCTGCGCTTAGCAGCCCGGACCGCTACAGGCTCGGGGAACTTCTCGGCCACCCCCAGGTTGGGGCCGCGAACGGCGCTGCCGCGAGCCCCGATGCTGTGGCAGGTGTAGCACTTCCCCTTTCCCCAGAAGAGGGCCTCGCCGGCCTCGGGGGTGATCTCCCCACTCACGGCCTTGGCGCCGGTCGAGCCCGAGATCTGCGTCAAGAGGGTGCTCACATAGATGAAGAACCCGATCAGGACGAGGGTGAAAAGAATGACGTTTCGCCAGGTCTTCATGCCTCTTGTCTCTCTTCCCGGTTCGCCTCGTCAGCGCCCGGAATGGGGACCCGCTTCACCCGCCGGACCACCCATCCCTCAAAGAGGACGGCCAGGAGGCCTCCCAAGAGGCCGTAGGCGTACACGCTTGCCGGGGTCTTCCTCTGCAGCTTGAGGTAGTGCCATGAGGAGATGGAGCGCAGGAGGCCGAACTCGCCATTGCTTCCGTCCCAGGCGTGGACGGCGAAGGGGATGAAAGGGCCGGTCCGGAACTGGATCTGCCGGCGGGTGTCCTGGGTGGTGAGGGAGCGCGTCAGGACAACCGTCCATTGTCCTCTCTCCCAGGCCCCCCGCCCGTTGGTGTTCTGGGAGGCCTTGGGTAGAGGCTTAGGAGGCTTCTTGAAAGAGCGCGCGATCGCCTCGATGACCGTCCGCCCGCCGTGCGTTTCGGGTTTCTCGTTCCAGTCCGCCCGCCATTCCCACAAGTTGACCGGCCGGCCCGACTGCCCCAGCATGAAGTACGGTTTTTGGGGACCTTCGGTGAGGTCCGTGGGAAACTCCAGGGCGATGGCGTCCCGGAGGTTCTTCAGTTTCCGGACGGTCTCCACCTTCACATAGGAGTCCTTGGATTCCCAGCCCGAGACCCCCTCCGGTTTCTCATGGGTGACATCCTTGAACCGGTCGTCCCAGGTCAGGCGCAGGGCGATCCCCTTCTCGTTGTAGAAAGCCTGGACGTGGACCATGTCCACCGAGGGATTCTGCCAGCGGGGAGAGACCACCACCTGTCCGCTCATGCGGACGTACAGGGCCGGAGCCTTGGCCCACCTTGGGTCCTTGGGGTCGGTGGGAAGTTCGCCCTCTGCGCGTGGCACCGGCAGGACCACATCCCCTGTCAGGGGTCGGATCACCAGGGAGTCCACATAATAGGCCAAGGCCCAGCGCTCCTCCTCGGAAAGGGAATCGGCGTACCCGGGCATCGGCGTGCCGTTGATGCCCGTGGAGAGGGTCCGAAAGATCTGCTCGGGGCTCGAGCCCCAGTTCTTGTATCGCCAGGACCTGGTCAGGTCCTGGGCGAGGATGCGGAAACCCCAGTCATCCTGTTGGGCGCCGGCCTCGGGGCCATCTCCCCTCCCTTCGGGTCCGTGGCACTTGACGCAGCCCCCTTTGGTCTTGTCCTGGTAGAGTTCCCGCCCGCGGGCAATGAGCTCAGCCCTCTTGGGGGGAGGGGCCGGCAGGTCGATGAGGGCGTTGTAAGGACTGAGGTCGGGGTCTCCGAAGTCCTCGGCCAGGGTCTTGATATAGAAGACCACCTTCCAGCGATCCTGCGCGCTTAGGCGGAAGTTCCCTTCTCCCCAAGCGGGCATGGCCGTCCCCGGCACCCCTAAGGAGACAGTTCGATAGAGATCCTCGTCGGTAGGCAGCTCGCCCGTGGTCGTGGTGCGGAACTTAAACAGGTTGGACGTGAAGTCCCGGGGACGGGGGTCCAGGTAGGAGGCCACCGGCCCCTTCCCGTCGCCCTCCTCGCCGTGGCAGAAAGAGCACCAACTTGTGTAGATCTTCTTCCCCTCGGCGGCCCGCTCGGGGGTCACCTTGGGCTTGGACTTCTTCAGGTCGGCGTCGGCGTAGCCGGAGGGAAACACGCCCTCGTCTCGGCGCACGCCTCGCTGAGCCTGGGTCGGCGGGGCCAGGAGGCCCAGGGCTCCCAGAGCCGCTGCCCCGATGGTCATCCGCATCCAGGTTCCCATGGCGGCCTACTCCGTCTTCTCCGGGATGCGCGGCTCCACCCCGGCGATGTCATACTCGGCCAGGATGATCTTCCAGATCTCATCGTCCGTCAGATCGTCCTTCCACCGGGGCATGGCCGAGTCCCATGGGCTTGCTTCGTTGGGGAGGCCGATACCTCCTTCCTGAATGCGCCAGAAGAGGTAGGCCTCCACGAGAGTGGCGATGGTCCCTGAGTCGGTGAAGTCGGCGGGCCGGAGGCGAAAGCCCTCCGCCATGGGGCCGGTTCCATCGGCCTTGGTCCCATGGCAGGGGCGGCAGTTCTTCTGGTAAAGGATGAGGCCTTCCCGGGTATACTCCTGGACCAGCCGCCGCCGGGCCGCCTCCAGGTCTACATCCCCCAGACGGGCTCTTTGGATAAAAGCCTTCACCTCCCCCTCGGTGGGGTTGCGGAAGGGGTTGTGGAGCCGCTCGAACCGGCCTGGGATCGTGGGGTGCTGGATGCGGGATTCGATGGGCGCTTGGGCCGAAGGAACCATACCGGCGTACACACCGTAGGCAAAGAGGAGGGGGAAGAGGACCAGGACGGCCCATCGGAGGAACCGGACCGCGGAGCCGCCTTCGCCCTTGAGCAAGAGCATCGGGGGGCGCAGGAACTGGTGCATGAGGCGGTCGGTGGAGAAGGCATAGACCCCTATCCCCACAAGGGTCAGGCCCAGGTACATGGCCATGGCGGCGCTGGGGATGGGAAGGGGATTGGCGGAGTCGGCGATCCACTGGGCCAGATGGGGAAAGGCGTGTTCCAGGAAGATCCACGTACCCGCGAATACCACGAGAGACCACCAGAACACCCCCAGGATCGGCCCTCTTCGGCGGTCCCGTCTCATTGCACCTCCCCCCCTGCCCCCGCCGGGACGCCCGCCGGACTCATCTCCCGATGCCCGGTTCCCGGCTTCGCTTCGCCCAGGCTCGCCAGCCAGAACACGAAGGCCACAAGGCCGAGGAAGACGATCGTGATGGCCCCGACCACCCAGGACATGTAGGCCATTGTCGGGGTGAAGGCGCCGGCCGAGGTATCCCGCATCGCACCATAGATGTGCCAGTCCTCCCGCAGGCCCGAGCGGATGAAGCCCATGAGCCCCATGAGCATGACGATGGAGACGCACAGGAGCACGAGCGTGTACTGGGCCCGTGCGGGGACCTTCCCCCACGCAATCTGCCCGATCTCCTCGGCATTGCGGAAGACGCAGACGTCGATGGTCGTGCCGAGGATGAGGGCCGTCAGGACCATCAGGACCTGAACGACGGCGATGTTCCGAAGGAAGGGGTTCGCCTTCTCGAGGACGACGAACCCATAGACGCCCAGGACGCCCGTGACGAGGACGGCCGTCAGGAGGAGGTAGAAAAACTGGGCCGGGACTCCCCGGTCCCAGAAGGTCAAGCCGGCCGCGATGAGAACGCCGACCATCTCGATGACCAGCAGCCAGGCCGTGAAGCGGAAAATGGAGGCCCGCTCGGCCGGCAGGTCCATCTCTTTCGCCTCCAGGCGAAAGAGGAAGTCGGCGTACCAATAAAGGATGAGGATGCAGACGACCGAAGCCGCGGCGAGGACGATCCTCGTGGTCCTCCCCTGTGCGCTGATGGGGAGGGTCTTGCCCTTGTTCCCCCGCCGGTACAGGAGGAAGGAGAATAAGGTTGAGAGGATAATGAAGTTCACCACCGCGTTCTTAGCCGGCATCAGACCCAGGTACTTCAGCACGGGGTGGTACTGGCCCCCCATCAGGATCTGCTCCTGCGAGGAGAGGGGGAGATTGTGAGGGGTGAGCCATACGACGAAGGAAAGGATGAGGGCGAGGTTCAGCCACTTGATGTAGGGCGTGTAGCGCTCGGCCCCGGGGATCCGCTCCATGCCGTTCCAGAGATAGAAATTGGCGCCGATGAACAGCATGCCGATGAGCAGCGCCTGGATGATGAAGGTCCAGGAAAAGGCCCCTCCCATCATGTTGTTCCCCATGACGGGACTGGCGCTATAGACCTCCCGCCCCAGATAGTAGCCGGCAAAGGGCAGAGGGATCAGGGCCGCGATCCCGACGAAGTTGCCGATGTACCCCATCCAGTCGTAGTGGGCCTGCTCATCCGCGGACCTGGCCCCCAAGAACTTGATGGCCGCGTATGCCCCCGCGATGAAACCCCCGAACGCCACGTTGGCGATGAAGCGGTGGATGTTGACGGGGTTCCACAAGGGGTTATCGACCGCCTGCCAGAGCGTGCCAATGAACTGACCGGTCTTCTCGTCAATGCCCGTTGGGCTCATCATGTAGGTCGCCCACGAGTTGGCGATCATCATGATGAGGATGCCCGAGAGGTTCAGCAGCACACCCAGGCCGATGTGGAGGGCCTTGCGATCCGCCAGTCGGTCCCAGGAGTAGTAGTAGAGGTAAAGGCTGAAGGCCTCGACGAAGAAGAGAAACCCATAAACGTACATGGTGGGCCCGAAGATACCGGTCATGAAGCCCATAAACTTGGGATAGAGGCCGAAAAGGGCGAAGACCAGGAGCCCCCCCAGAGAGGCCGTCGTGGAGAAGGCCGCCACCAGCAGCTTGACGAACTCGCGGGCCAGGTTGTCGTAGCGATGGTCCTTGGTTTTGGCACCGATGATCTCGACGATGAGGGCGAAGATGGGAACGCCCAGGACGAAGGCCCCGAACATGAGGTGGATCTCGGCAATCATCCAGATTGCCGTCCGGGAGTCCAGGCCAAAGAAAGACCGGTAGTCAACGGGTCTGGCGGCCGCCGTCTGGGCCAGAGCCGGGATGGCAAAAAAGAGGGGTGAGAGGACGATTAGGAGGAAAAGGCGGCCCTTGACCCAAAGGCAGGGGCGGATCCATGTCCCCCGGCCAGCCGAGCAAACCGGCTCCCGCACGACGAATTCACTCCCCTGCGCCGCCTGAATTTGTTCCAGAATTCCCACGTCCCGCTGAACTATTCCCCCCACAAGAAGCCTCTGGTCTGCAATTGCGGGCTTTGCCTTGAGTCGGAACCAGGATGGGCCGCAGCAGCCGCGCTCAATACCAGGGGTGCGGCCTTACGCCAATCCGGTCGTAGAGGTAGAGGAGAACCTTCCAGGTTTCCTCTTCCGTCAAGATTTCCTTCCAGCGGGGCATGGCGGAGAGCCAGGGTTTCGACTCAGGCGGCAGAGCCGCCCACCCTTCGCGCACTCGCCAGAATGCGTAGGATTCGTGCAAGGAAGCCAGGGACTCGGGGGAGGTCAGGTCGGCCGGAGGGAGGGTCAGGGCACGGGCGAAGTGTCCCCTTCCGTCCAAGCCGTCTCCATGACAGAAAATGCAGTTTGCCGCGTAAATGGCCTCCCCCTCCTTCAAGTAACGGGATCGGGCGGAACGATCACGCCGAAAGGGATTTTCCAGACCCACGTATTTCGATGGAAGGAATGGATGGACAACCCGTGTGGCGGCGACCGAGTTCTTCTCTTCTTTGAGATGCGGGCCCTTTGAGCTGTCCACTTGCAAGAGATGCCAGGAGGAGATAGCCCCCCGCAATCCCTCCTCGCCCCGGCTCCCGTCCCAGGCCATGAGGGCGAAGGGAATGGATCGACCCTGGGGAACCTGGGCGTCGTGTTCGCGGTCGTTCGTGATCAGATGGCGCCGGAGGACGACGCGCCATCGTCCGTCCATGTAAGAGGCGCGTCCTTGGACTTCTTGACCGGAACTGGACTGGCGGCGAAGGCGTTGAGGTCCGGAGGCGTTGAGTTCGAGAACCTGCGAGGAACCCGCGCTCCACTGCCAGATGTTCTCCTCCCGACCTCTCTGACCCCAGAGGAAATGTGGCCACTCGCGGTGGAGGGCTCGGACGGGGAACAGGATCGCCACCCGGTCGGGGAGCGCCTCTGAGCCCTTCTTGCTGCCGCTCCGGGTCCGGTCATCCCACTCCAACAGGAATGCGATGGTCCGCCCATTGTGGAGGGAGCGGACGCGAACGGAATCAATGGCCGGTTTGGGCCACCGGGGCTTAACAATGACCTGGCCGAAGAGAGGGATCTCAATGGGCCGGGCCATTTGCCACCTGGGGTCGTCAGGCTCTGTAGGAACTTTTCCCTTCAAGAACCAGGAACCAACCGGCCCCTTCTCGGACACCGTCTGGTCCAGTAATGAGTGTGTGTAATAGGCCAAGGCCCAACGTTGCGTCTCCGAGAGGGAGTCTGTGTAGCCGGGCATAGGGGTCCCATTCAAGCCCGTGGACAACGTCCAGAAGATGTCTCGGACCGAAGCCCCGCGCTTGAACCGCCAGGCACGAGTGATGTTTGCCGGGAGGATAGGATCGCCCCAGTCGTCCTTGTGCGTTCCGGCTTCTTTCCCGTCCCCGCGCCCTGATGCGCCATGACAGACCACGCAGCCTCCCTTGGCCGCCTGCTGGTAGAGTTCTCGGCCCGTCCGGAGCAGGGTCGGCGTCCGTGGAGGTGGCTTGCCGGGCATGGGCATCTTCTCGGGCCTCAGATCCTCATCCTGGAAATCTGGGGAGAACTCTTTGACCCGGGAGACGAGCGATCGGATCTGCCCCTCGGTTAGTCGATGGGCCCCCACACCGAATGCTGGCATGGAAGTCCCCGGAATGCCCTCGGAGATGGTCCGAAAGAGGTCCTCATCGGCAGGAAGCTCCCCCGTGGCTGTTGTCCGAAACTTGAACAGGCCTGAGGTGAAGTCCCGCGGCCGGGGGTCGAGGTGTTGAGCGGCCAGACCGTCTCCCTTTCCCTCGATTCCATGGCAAATGGCGCACTCTTTTGCGTAGAGGGCTGCACCCGGTGAGGGCTGCCGCCCATGGGCAGCGGGCAGGCCGAACGCCGACAACGCCCCACAGAAAAAGGCGAAGAGCACCAGCCCGATCTTCCCTCTAGACTTCCAGCCAGCGGACCATTGGCCGCCGGAAACACAACGGCAAAGTGCGGTCCGGCCACCCGGACTCCTGAGTGAAGCCCAGCCCCGACCGCAATTCATGGCCAGCGCCATGCTATGAAAGGACTTGCATGACGAATTTGCATCGGCTCCTGGGCACAACGGGTTGTCTGAGGAGATTCCGCTCTTTTTGTGTCGGGAAGCGAGGTACGCAAAGGCCTGCATACCGGCGTCTGGGGGCACCGCCAACTCGCCCGTTGCAATGGATTGCGTCCCAAATACGCGCGCCGGGGGGGATTCACGAACCTCGTTGATATTATTGGCTTTTCTTCTCAAGGATTCGGCTCCTACGGGCACTCCCCGGAAGAGAGGAGACAAACCTGAGCGCTCTACGACCCGATGGGTTTACCCCTTCACTGAGGAAAAGGGCAAATCCGGTGCCAAATGCGGAAAAGCACAAGAATTCGGAGGCGGCAGATTGCGCCAGGATTCAAAGAGTTAAATCAGGAGAGCATCAACCGTGTGAGGATCAGAGGAACCAGAAGGAATTCCCCATCAAAGACCAAGCCATATTCCTCAAACCAGGCCATACTCTTTGACCTTGTACAGAAGGGAGCGGTGACTGATACCGAGCCGGCCGGCGGCCCGGGTTCGGTTGCCTCCCTCCTCGGTCAAGGCCCGCAGTATTAGCTCCCTCTCAACATCGCGAACGAGACCTCGGACCACCTGCGACATCGGGAGAGAGGAGCCAGGGATGGTCACCTTGATCTCCCTGGTGTGGCTTCCCAGGATTGCTGCCAAGTGATCCTTTTCAATGGTATCTGAGTCGGCAGAGAGGGAAGCTCGTTCGAGGACGTTCTTGAGTTCACGAACGTTGCCGGGCCAGTCGTAGGAAAGGAGCGCCTTGAGAGCTTTGGGCGTCAACACCTTGGATGGCCGACCGGTTTCTGCTGAAAACTCTCGAAGAAAGTGATTGGCCAGCAAGGGGATGTCTTCACGTCGCTCCCGAAGGGGTGGGATCCGGATGGGGACAACGTTCAGCCGGAAAAAGAGATCCTGGCGAAAGTGCCCTCCCTCCATTTCTTCTTCCAGATCGAGGTTGCTCGCGGCGAGCACGCGGACATCGACATTAGTAACCTCGGTTCCCCCTACCCGGCGGACCTCACCGTCTTCAAGCACGCGGAGGAGCTTGACTTGGAGATTTGGAGCGAGTTCCCCGATTTCATCCAAAAACAATGTCCCGCGGTGGGCCAGCTCAAAGAGCCCCGGCTTGTCAGTCCTCGCGTCAGTGAACGCCCCCTTGACGTGTCCGAACAGCTCGCTCTCCTGCAGTCCCTCAGGGAGGGCACCGCAGTTGATTGCCACGAAGCGATGATTGCACCGTGGACTCTGAAAATGCATCGCCTTTGCCAGGAGTTCTTTTCCGGTACCCGTTTCTCCTAGAATGAGGACAGGAAGGTTGGTCTCGGCAACCTTCTTCACCAAGGTGAAGATTTCTTTCATGGCCTTGGTTTTGCCGATGATGTTGTGGAAGCTGTACTTTTCACCGAGCGTGTCGCGCAGAAGACGGATTTCTCGCCTAAGTGCAGCGTGCTCCTCCGCCCGCCGGAGGGTTCTCAGGAGTTCGTCAATCCTGAAAGGCTTGGTAATATAATCGAATGCTCCGCTCTGAATGGCGTCGACGGCCGATCGAATGCTGCCGAACGCCGTCATAAGGATGACCGTGGAATCGGGGTTTCGGAACTTTGCCTCTTTGAGCACGTCGAACCCGCTGAGGGACGGCATCCGGACATCGCAAAGAATAATGTCAAAGTTCTCCTCGGCCAAACGGTCAAGGCCCTCTTGCCCATTCGCAGCGCATTTGACCGAGTAGCCCTCGGCGTTCAGCTGGTGACTCAGGAAGTACCGCGTGTTTTCTTCGTCATCGATGACGAGAGTCTTGGAGCAATTCAACGTGCGCGTCACTTCTGCGGCCCGCTTGGCACTTCCTGTACCCCTGACCTTCACCGTTGCCAAAAGATTCGCACCTCCCAGTGGTGCAAAGTCCGTACCAATACGCTCCCACACCCCGCGAGGACCTCTTCTAGGGTCCCTGCAGGGATGCCGCTTGCTTGCCCTTCACGCTGTCCAGCCAAGTGGGACGGACGTCGCCTGGCAAGTCCCCTTCCTTCACCGGCAGCCACACGTGAAAGGTGGCGCCCTTGCCGGGGTGGTTTTCCAATTCCAGCGACCCTCCGAACTTCTCGATGAGACCTCTGCTTACCGCTAGGCCCAGCCCCACACCCTCTCCGGTTCCCTTTGTGGTGAAGAAAGGATCGAAGATCCGTTCCGGGTCCTCTGCTTCCACCCCGCCCCCAGTGTCTGTAACGGAGAATCGGACGAAGGAGTCCTGAGCGGCTGCAGACAAAGGAGCCTCCCCTCGCGGCATAGCTTCGCTCCGGATAATAACCTCTCCCTCTTCTCCCGCCGCTTCGGCTGCGTTGTTCAATAGATTGACGAGTACCTGCTGGAGCTGTTTTGTGTCGGCCTGAACCAATGGGAGAGTGGGCTCGAGGTCCATACGGACGGTCACGTTACGGAACCTCCGCTGGGCGCGGACAAGGGGAAGCGTGTCCTCAATAGCTCGATTCACGTCCACGGATCCAACGGATATGGCCGCCGGCCGTGAAAAATCGAGCAAGTTTCCGATGATTTGCTTGACCCTGGCAATCTCCGAGGCGATCCGCTCTAGCACCTCCTCCTGCCGGCGTTCATTGTCGGAACGTGTTAGCAGGAGGTCCACAAGCCCCAGCACGGAGGTCAAAGGGTTGCCGATCTCGTGTGCAATGCCGGCAGCCATCTGACCCGCTGAGGCGAGCCGCTCTGAGCGGATGAGCTGAGCTTGGGCCTTCCGAAGGTCTTCGTTTGATTTCAGAAGTTTTTGCGCTCGCTCTTCCAAGGCCGTTCGCTGCCGGCGCATGGTGTTAGCGCAGTCGCGAATGATCCAGAAGAGGTTGCCATTCAAAAGCAACAGCCCCAAGGCGAAAATCGTCCAGACCGTGGCCTTCATGGTCCGGATTCGGTAGACATAAGGCCTCGGTCTCAGGTAGATTTCGTAGCTTCCGATCACCTGTCTGCCCTGCTTCGCTCGGATCGGGAGGTAGATCTCCTGAAGCTTCGAGAACCCCGCAGCCCTCTCTTGAACGTGTTCCGGGCTCCGCAGTGAGCTCATTGTAATCACCGTCTCGCCGGCTAAGGCTCGCTTCAAATTAGGATTTGGCCCGAACGTTCTTCCCTCCAGATACGGATTGTTCGAGTGGTAGAGAAGCCGTCCCTCCCTATCGTAAATCTTTATAACGATTACATCTTTAGAGAAAACATGCTCCCTGATCCGCCGGTCGAACCGCTTATACGCATCGCCGAATCTCAGTTTAACAAGGTCTTCCCCCTGCATCACCATGGTCGTCAGATAGCGGTAGTGGTCAACGACGACCGCCTCCATTTCGGAGAGCATGACTTTTTCAAGGAAGCGGACGACGAAAAAGGCCAGGAAAATGCCCATCCCGCAAAGGATAACGGCGCTGATGATAACAAATCGAAGTCGCGGGAAGACTCTGAAAAAAACCGGGAAGCGCATAGGTTTCCTCCTTGGCCTTTCCGGGCAATGTGTTAAAAAATACCACTTTGAACTTAGGCTACAATCGCTCCGAAAAATCAATGATCTAGATCAGCCTCGCACAGTAGGTGAACGGGTTCAGGCCGGGGGTAGGCACTAGGCAAAAAGTTCGAAACGTGTCCACGATGCCCCCCGGATGGAAACGAGGGCCAGGAGGTCGCCCCCTTTGACCCTCGGCTACGAGGCTGTCCGTCAACGCTTGGTAGCAGACGGCAAGACTAAGGCTGTGGAGGTTCTGGATGCTCTAAGGGCAGTTGAACCAAACCTAGGGGTGGTATAGGCTTACTGTCATTGTCACCACTTTGTCACCACTTTACCGTAATGGAGCCTACACACCATGACGCAAGCTACACAGGGTGACATAGAGAAAGGACTGAATGGGGAGGGAAATTCTCGGATTTCCTTAAATATTCTCAATCCGGTAAAAACGTCCTAAAATGGATCGCACCCGCGAGGCCAGGGGTTCGAGTCCCCTATCCTCCACCATATATATCCCATTGTTTTTATTGCTGTTACGTCTTTTTGTCCCCTGGCCGAAAATGCCCGTGATTTCCGGGGCTTTGCGATGGTGTCGGATGACCGACTGGTCCGGTGAGACCTGGCGGTCCGAGTGTCTGCGGTCCCAGTACCCGCATATCTCAGGTGGCCTTTTTTGCAGTACGACTTGGAGCCTGATCAGGGCGCTGTTCAATCGGTACCGGGCAGATCTCTTCATAGGCCGGCTAGAACGCAATGATCCCCCAGGGCAACAAGGGGTCATCCCAGTTTCGCGATTTGGTCGCGCCTGGATCATGCAAACCCCAGCGTCTCTGGCTGCTCCCTCCAAGCCATAGAAAACCGGGTATCGCGCATCAGCCGGGCCGTCGTCAGGTCGGGGGGTTGGCGGCCTTCGAGAATAGCTTTCGTGATGTCAGGGGCGAGGAACGTCAACCTGAGCAGGCGCGTAACATAGGAACCCTCCAGTCTCTCGCGTTTGGCCACTTCCCTTAGGCTCGCGCCGCCCCCATTCACGAGTTTCTCCTTCATGGCATGCGCCTTGACGATGAGCCTGACCATACTGGGATCGGGGCTTCTCGATCTTCCAAGCGGATGCGCCCCATCGATGATCATCTTCATCTCCATGCCCCTGCGCTTGAGGAGGGACGGGACGGACAGAATGAGGTGTCCATCCTTCTGGGAACTCTCGCATGCCGGGGGCAGATCCACATAATTACCTTGCAGGACATCTATGAGGCGGGCGGGAAGGATATGAACATCGACATTATTTGGATTCACCTCGATACGGGTAATGAGGGCCAGGAGCAGGCCACGTGCTTCTGTCGGTGGGAGATCGGGCCAGCTCTTTGAGAGCGATGCCGCCAGGTCCAAAAGCCTCTTCTGCTCTGCCCCTGCCTGGACATGCGGCTGGATGGCATCAAACACCTCAGCACGATTCGAGAGAAGCGCCCGCAACCTGCGGGCGACGATTCGTTCGATGTCGCTGGCCGGGATGCGCAGGCCGCCGGGGGCGGCCGCCTTGTTCTTGGTGATCAGAGACTGCGAGACGTAATAGCGGTAGCGCCTGCCGCTTTTCACTGCATGGCTTGGTGACATGCGATCACCCTGATCGTCGTAGAGAAGCCCGGCGAGCAGGCTCGGGCTTTTGGCGCCTCGCTCAAGTTGGCATATTCCGTTGCCAAGAGAGGGAACAGGCCATGCACCATTTTCGCCCTACTGCTGATCAGAAAACCCAATCCAATGAACGGGAGTATCCTAGGCCGTGCTCCCGCCTCGACGCTGGGTTCCTGAGCCTCTCGGCCACGAGGCATGGCAGCGGCTACTGGACCCGTGTCGATCGCCTCTTTGTCTTCACTTCTTCCCGTCCGCTCGCATCCAGCGACGAGAAACGCGGGCGGCACCGATAGAAGAAAAGCGACGATAAAGATCACTGAGAAGTTTGTAGCCGTCAACGTCAGCAGAATGCCAGCAGCAGCCTTACCCAGCGAACCAGCCACACTCTTGGCCGTCTGGTACCAGGCAAAGGCGGAAGCGATGGTTCTTTTTGCCGCCATGCTCGGCAATTCGGTCATAGCGGTCAACAGGGCAGTCTGGATTTCCGGGTCGCGGATGGCGGTGTGGCTGTAATGGTACACTTTCAGATAACCCAGGTAAGCACAGGTCGCGTGGCCAGCGCTGAAGGTGTACAGTTTGCGGCGGATCCAGGCGGCGTAATCACCCGCGACGATCATCCCCTTTATTGCTGGCAGAGGCTGGTGAAGACTCGCACCATCTACTATAAAGCTGGCAGGCGGATCGCCGACGAAAGTCAGCAGCTCCTCCTCGCCCACATCTCCCAAGCGGTGGGTCACTACCCGGTTGACCAGGGCGCCGGAGAAGCCATGTTCCGCGAGGGGAGAATCAGCCGCCAGATGACCGGCGGTGAGGCCGCGCAAGTAAGGGCCAGCATTGCCCAGGTCCTCGAAGGCGAGGACGTTTACCGGTGTGCTCCGGCGGCGCAGTCCGGCGGCTATAAGCGGAGCGACGGCGGGTAGGTAGCATTAGGGTACGTTTCACCGCGCTGCCAGGCGTTACAGCTAGACAGTGTCCCTGTTGTCGACGGCGGCGTGACCTATGTTGCTGAAAATTCCATGTGTGGTCCTAACTAAGTGAACTCTTACGGGATCACAAAAGTGATCGAAAGCTGGTACAGTTCCCTCCTTGTCCCTACGCTCTTCGATCCTACGTTCCCCCCCCTTTCACGTGTACCCCGTGGCAAGGAGGGTGCTTGCCGGGAGCAGCCAGTGTTTGCCATATTCTGGAAGGCAATCCTTGTGCCAACCCCTGTTCCGAACTGTTGCCTTTGTCGGCCTCTGGTCGAGACGATGGGAACAAGCCTGACGCTAGACCCCGCAAATACTCGGAAAGACTCTGTTTTGCATCGAGAGAAGTTTTTTGCCGCGCCGGGGCAACCACGCCACAAACGCGGTCTGACACTGCTCGATTCACGTCCGGAGATTTACCCAAGTGCTGGGCATTTCCCCCAACTTGACGGACTGTTGCTGGTCCGTTCCAGCAGGCTGATTAGGGCAGGTCATGGCGGCCCGGCATCGGGTCCGGGGGTTCTAAAACGTCCTTGACAGCCGGGGCGGAAGGAGATCCTTCTTGAAGGCCGTGGCCGCTGGCGGGACGGCGAGCGCTGCCACTTCGGCCATCTCAGCACCGGCCATATCGCAGGGGAAACTGTGGGCTTTAGAGCGCATCTCTCCGAGTGACGTGTACCGCTTCCTCAAGGAAACCGGCGCAGAGATGGTTAAGCTCTTTGGCGGGGCGAGCCCCACCTCGACGCTGGTCGGCGTCACCCGCCTCGCGGACCCGCGCTACCTACGTTGAGATCGAAGCGACGGCAGTTGTGGACTGACGACTTCCTTCGCCCGCGAGATCCGGAGTGAGGGGTGAGCGGACGCTTGTTCCCCGGGACCTCAAGCTCTACGCCGGAGGGGTGGGAGAAGACCTTCTACCCACGCAGCGCCCGGCAGTCTGATTACGCCGCTTTCTACGCCCAGCACTTCAACACCGTCGAGTGCGACGCAACGTTTTACCGTATGAACCCCCTGGACCGGTCTATGGATGGCCTATGAAGAAGCGCGAGCGCTTTGCAGGGCGGGCAATCCCTTTTGCGGGGTAGGGCACCCCCCTAGTTTTTGCAACGGGCCCGTCAGAAGACTCTCTTTAAGCAAGGGGCAAAAGTCTGGGCTGCCCAGTATTCGAGTCGGGTCCGAGTCTTCTGAGGAGTCGCTTTGGGGGGCACGTCATCACATGGACTGAAATTCATGATACAAGGTCATGAACAATACCTAGCGGGGGTCCTTGCCTCCGCCGGGCATAAGGCCGTACTTCTCAACCCGGTAGCGTAGCGTCTCCGGGGAGATATCGAGAAGCTCTGCGGCGCGGCGCCGATTGCCGCCGGCTATCTTGAGGGCCTCGGCGATCAATGTCCGTTCGAGCTGGGCCAAACTCACGTTGCCCCGGGAAAGGTCAACCCGCACGCCGCCGCTGTCTATTTCGACCGACCCACTGCGGCGGGCCACCCCTCCGAGCCCAAGGTCCTCGCTCCTGATCTCTTCACCCTCCAGGAGGAGGACAACCCGTTCGAAGAGGTTAATCAGCTCCCGAATGTTGCCAGGCCACGGGTAACTGAGGAGCCGGGCCTCGGCGTCCGGGTGCAGGCATTTCGGCCGCTGGTACTGACGCTCGGCCTCTGCCAGGTAGTGGCGCGCCAAAGGCAAGATGTCCTCCGGGTGCTCGCGAAGCGGTGATAGAGCGATGGTTAGGACCTTGAGTCGGTAAAAAAGGTCGGCCCGGAACTTCCCACTCCCCACGGCCTCTTCCAAGTCGGTGTTTGTAGCAGCAATGATCCGGACATCCACGACCTTTGGGCGAAGCCCGCCCAGCCGGCGCACCGACTTCTCCTCAATGACTTTCAAGAGCTTGACCTGAAGCTCGATGGGCATCGCAGCAATCTCGTCGAGAAAGAGCGTAGCCCCGTCGGCCGATTCGAAGAGGCCGGCCTTGGGTGTGCGGGCATCGGTGAAGGCGCCTCGCTCATACCCGAAGATCTCCGACTCCAGGAGCTGAGCCGGGATGGCGGCGCAGTTCATCTCAACGAACGGGCGGGCGGCGCGCGGACTCAGGTCGTGGATCGTGCGGGCGATGAGCCCCTTGCCCGTTCCAGTCTCTCCTGTGATCAGAAGGGCCGGCGCGGGCTCCAGCGCTGCCAGACGCTCGACCTGCGTCCGGAGCTGGCGGGTTGCTTCAGAGTCTCCGACAATGCGGGCCCGAGGGTCACTGCGGCGGCCAGCGTCCTGCCAGTAGCGGAGCTCGCGCCGCAGGCGGGCATGTTTCCACGCCTTGTCCAGGACGACGGCCAATTCCTCTAAGTCCACGGGCTTCGTGAGATAGTCGAAGGCGCCGGTCCGCATGGCCTCCACAGCGGTTTTCACGGTCCCGTGGGCGGTGACCACGATAACCTCCGCGCCGGGAGCAATCTGCTTGATCTGACGGAGGGTCTCCAGTCCATCCATGCCGGGGAGCTTGTAGTCCAGGACAACCAGGTCCATCTCCAACTCCTGCATCCGCTGGAATCCCTCCTCCCCCGTCCTGACGACCGCCGGTTCGTAGCTGTGCCTGGCCAGGTACTCTCCCATGGCCTCGGCCAGGATCTTCTCGTCTTCGACGATCAAAACCGACGGGATCATGCCGCCTCCTGCAACGGATCCCCCACCGGGAGCGTGATCTTGACCGTGGTCCCCACATCGGGTTCGCTCTCGATCTCGATGTGCCCCTCATGGGCCTCAACCACCTTCCGGGTGATGGCGAGGCCGAGGCCCGTTCCCTTGCTCTTGGTAGAATAGAAGGGTTCGAAGATCTGCTTGAGTCGTCCGGTCGGGATCCCTTCCCCCGTATCCCGGATCGCCACCCGGACGGCAGCGCGCCCTTCAGCCTCCGCGCGTTCGGTCCGGACCGTCAGTGTGCCGTCCTGAGGCATCGCATCGAGCGCGTTTTCCAAGACCCCGAGGAGCGCCTGCTGCAACTGGACTTCGTCGGCCATGATCGCCGGAGGGTCGGGGAGTAGATATCGCTCCAAGCGGACCCGGCGCTCGGCGCAGCGTTCAGCCAGGAGGGAAAGAAGGTCTTCAATCACAGCGTTTAGCTCCACCAGGGCCAGCCGGGGCTCCAGAGGGCGAACGACGTCGAGCAAAGCCCGAAGCCAATGGTCCAGCCGGTCCACCTCCCCCGTGATCGTGAGGAGAGACCTCTCGATGGAGCTGGCCTGGTTCGGCGAACCGAGAGCCACCTGGGCCGAGGCGCGGATATTGGCGAGCGGATTGCGGATTCCATGGGCCACCATGGCACTGACTTCTCCAAGGGTAGCCAGCCGCTCTGCCGTCCTGAGTCGTTGTTGGGTGGTCTGCAAATCTCGGTTGGCGGCGATGAGAGCCGTCGTCTGACGTTCAAGATCATCCCGCTGGGCCTGGAGCTGGCGTGAGGCGCGGTGGACGACGCCGAAAAGGGTTGCATAGAGGAGGACGGCGCCGGCCAACGAGGTGGAAATGATCATCACCCGGCCACGCGAGATGGCGGCCAGAACCCGGGCCGGACTCTTGTAGACCTCAACCACGCCTGCGACGGTGGCCATACCAGGGGTCTGGCCGCTGGAAAACGCGAGCGGAATATACAGTTCTATGGTCTTGCGAAAGTTCTGTTCGTAGAGTTTCTCAGATCTCTTCACCGTATGCAGGCGTGCGACCGTCTGGCCCTGAAGGGCCTGTGTCAGGCTGGCATTCTTGGAGAAGCGAGCGCCAAGGAGCGGGGGTTCGTCCGACCAGACGACCCGCGTCTGGGTATCGAACACTTTCACCCGGAGAATTTCAGGGTTTAGCAAGGCACGGCGGAAGAAGCGCTCGAATCGCTCCTGAGCCTCTTTGCTCCGCCAACGCGAGAAGTCCTCCGGCTGCAGCATCGCATAGGCCCCCGCGCGGATGATACTGGCCGTGCTCGTGCGCTCCCTGTCCAGGAGGTCCTCACGGAACAGAAGCCACTGGACGCTCACCTGTACCGCGGTGATGAATCCAATCGTGACCAGGCTCAGAAGAGCGAACTTGCGGGTCAAAGAAGCCCTGCCGATTGTGATGCGCCCCATCGGACTTTCTCCACCTTGTTCCCACGGCGGCTCACAAAAACGGAATTGTGAATCGTCTCAAAAATTTAGATCTCGATCGTGTCAATGCACCGCAAGAAATTCATCCTATACTTATCCTATACTAAGCTTGGTGGGCAAATCCCCATATCGAGCCCTTGGCCGTGGGCAAAAGCCCTTGTCCGGGCGGGATACCTTTGTCCAGAAGGGCGTGTGGTGAGTATTTTCCCTTATGTTATAAAGGATTAGCAGGTTTTTAATCCCCTCCTCCGCAGTGGCACCGGCATTGCACACAGTGGGGAAGACAGAAGTTACGGTGTCAAATCACATCAGAGCTGAGGAGGAGAAAAAGGATGAAGGGATCGAGGGTCTTGACTATACTGTGTTGTTTGGGGGTGTTCCTGGCCATGTCCTTGGAGGCGCAGGCGGCGAGCGCGCGCGCCAGGTGTCGGGTCAGGGACGATCGAGTCAGAGTCCAAATCGACGGACGGGATCTGGCTCCGGGTCTCTACACAGCGAAGGTCACGAATCTGGATACGCCAGCAATGGCGGCGACTGAGCCGGGGAAGGACGTCGAGGCCACGGCTCTGAGGCCTGACGTGGATTTGGACTTCGACAGCACCGCCGACCCTGACGACGCCGATTCAAGCATCGCTGACGACTTTGCGGCCGGCGGAGAGAGAGTCCTCGCCGAGGTAAAGGCTGCTACAGATGGGTCTACCGTGGCAATGGCGACAACCGAGTGCCGGGGATAGATCGGCTTAGGAGTGAATGGCCGTAAGGGGGGGGGATGTCCTCAGGGTGCATGAGGGCATCCTTTTTCCCCTTTCCTAGCGGCTGTCCGATGCGGGATGTTCTCAGACAACCCCTCAGTGCCCAAGCGCCCCCACATCAGGCGTGGCCGACGGGCGTTGGGATAAGTTAGGATCGCCATGAAGCTCAGGCCGCTGGTCATTCAAACCGTTCTCTTCGTGTTAGGCACCGCTGTCGGTGGGTGCGCCTTGGCGGCGCAAATTGCAGCGGAGAACGACTTTTCTCTCGCCGTCGAAGCCTTCGAGAGCCAGCAGTACGATACGGCCATTGCCCGCCTCGAGGAGGCCATCCGCCGGGGAAAAGACACGGGCCGTATCCGGAACCTTCTCGGGTGGAGCCTTTACAAGAAGGGAGACCTGATCCGGGCCAAGGAGGAGTTCGAGCGCGCCCTCCGCATAGACCCGAACGATCCCAACGCTTTCTACGCCCACGAGGGGCTGGGGTGGATCGCCTATAAAGGCAACCATTACGACCGCGCCCTGGCCGCATTCGCCGAATCCCTCAGGATCAAGCCGGGATACCACAACGCCCACAGCGGCCTCGGCTGGAGTTACCTCGGGAAAGGCGACCTCATCCGGGCTGCCGCGAACTTCAAGGCCGCCCTGGCGAGCGCCCCGGGCAACCTGGACGCGACGCGGGGCCTGGGGTTTGTTGCGTACGGCCGCGGCGATTGGCAAGAGGCCATCGACCGGCTCCGCGACGCCCTCCGGCGGGACGAGAGAGACTCACTCGCCCGCTCAACCCTGGGATGGGCCCATTACTACAAAGGGGAACATGCCCAGGCGTCCCGGACCTTCCAGGAGGTCGCCCGACGCGAGCCCGCATGGGCCGCTCCGCCCCTGGGGCTCGCATGGATCGCCGAGAAGCAGGGGCGGCCGGCCGAGGCGAAAGCGGGCTTCCGCGCCGCCATGCAGAAATCGGCGGCCTTTGTCGCAAAACCCGAATTCCGAAAACTCCTCGCCGGGCGCCCCGAGTGGATCGACCTCTGGCGGGACCTCGGCTGGGCCCTGTTCCACCAGCGGGCTTTCGCCAAGGCCGAGGCGGAATTCCGGGCGCTTTTGGCGCGTCACCCGAACGACCCGGACGGCCTGCGGGGGTTGGGGTACAGCCTGTATTCCCTCAAGCGGTATCGGGAGTCGATTCCCCCCCTGAAGCGTGCCCTGGCCTCAAACGCTGCGCTTCCCCCCATTCGAGAGCAGATCGAGATCCCGGGGGCCTTTGGGCTTCACACGATCATGAGCGACGCGGCTTCAAGCCTCGCGTGGAGCTACTATTTCACTGGAAAATTCCGTCCCGCACTTCGGGGATTCCGGCGGGTCACCAAGCGCTACCCAGAGTGGGCGGACCCCTGGAGTGGTCTCGGGTGGACTTTGCTCAAGCTCGGCGACCGGGCGGCAGCCGAGCATGCCTTCCGGCGCAGCCTGAAGGCGAGGTCCGGTTACGCGGACGCCTTGAATGGTCTCAAGGCGCTGGGAAAGCGGGTCCAGTGAGCTCCGTCCCTCGAATCCCCAAAAACATCCGCTTCGCCTCCTCCGTCCAGGTGCGCGTCGGGGCGGAGCGCGGCTTTCTGTTCGACCAGCGGACGGGGAAGGTCTATTCGCTGAACGCAAGCGGCGCCGTCGCGGCGTCCTGTATCCAGGAGGGCGCGTTGCTGCCGAAGGTGATCGCGGCCGTCGTCAAAGCGTTTGACGTCGACGCCCCGACCGCCCGCCGGGATTTTGCCCGCTTCACGGCACAGCTGGTCGAGGAAGGTCTGGCAGAGGTCGATGAGTGAGCTCTGGATCGGAGTGACCGGCTTTTACGCCACGGACAACCCTCATCCCGGGCTGGCCGTCATCCGCGCCCTGCGGCGGGGGTCGCCCTCGTGGCGGGTCCTCGCCCTCACGGACGACCGCTTCGGGACCGGGGCCTTCGCCACCGATCTGATCGACGCCCATGCGCTCATCCCCCGTCGGGAGGGCCCGGCTCTTTTGGATTGGTATCGCGCTTTCGTGGGGCGGCACCCCCTCCATGTCGTCATTCCCACCCTCGACGCCGAGCTGCCGCACTACGTGGCCATCCAGAAGGAGCTGAGGCGACTGGGCGTCTCCACGTGTCTGCCCACGGCCTCCGCCCTTCGGGCCCGGGAGAAGCGGCGGCTTCCGTCCCTGGGGCGCAGGGAGGGTGCGGCGGTCCCGGAGACGCTGGTGCTGCCGTCGGTCAAGAGCGTGGATCGCGCCTCCATCAAGCTCCGCTATCCTCAGATGCTCAAGGCGGCTCTGGCACATTCGGCTATGGTCCACTCGGCCGAGGACTTTCGGGTGGCGGCGGGGGAGCTGGCGGCTGAATGGGGGTACCCGCTTCTTTCCCAGCCGGTGATCCCGGGCGAGGAATACGACGTCGCGGCAGTCGCCCGGCGCGGAGAGTTGGTGGGGGTGGCTGTGATGAAAAAGCTCTCGGTGACCAATAAGGGCACTGCCTGGGCGGGGGTGACGGTGGGGGAGCCGGAGCTCGTCGAGAAAGCCCGACGGCTCGTTCGTTCACTGCGGTGGGAGGGCGCGATAGAGATCGAGTTCATCCGCCAGGCGGACGGGAGCACTTACTGCATCGAGGTCAACCCCCGCTTCCCGTCGTGGATCGCGCTGGCGGCCGAAGCCGGGGCCAACCTGCCCGCGGCGCTGGTGCGTCTCGCCACGGGCGGGAGGGTCGAGGAGTTGCGGGCGAGTCCCGGCCTGTTTTTTGGGCGGGCGGTCGTGGAGCAGGTCTTCGCCAAAAATCCCATGAAGACCCTGAAGGAAGGACAGGTGAGGCCCTGCCCCCCTCGGGCCGGAAACGGCGCGCCACCGCTTCGCACCGGCTCGCGCCCCCCCCCCCGATCGCCGAAGCCGGGGACGGTGGCCATCACCGGCCTGAACGCGGCGGACAACCCCTCTCCGGGACTCACGGTCGCCCGCGCCCTGCGGGCCGTTTCGACGCCGCCCCGGCTCATCGGCCTGACCCACGAAATCCTTTCCTCGGGCATCTACGTCGACGGAATCTGGGACGAGGTGCGCCTTCTGCCCTTCCCCTCGCAGGAGGAGGGGGGTTATCCGGAGGCCCTGATCGATCAGTGCCGGGAGGCGGGCGTGGACTGCCTGATTCCCACGCTGGACGTGGAGGTGCCTCTCGTAGCGCGGCTGGCTTCGCGCCTGTCCGCCGCGGGTGTTTCCACCCTGATTCCCTCGCTAGGATCGCTGAGCGCCACGACGAAACCGCGTCTTCCAGAGCTAGCGGCCGAGGGGTTCCCCCTTCCCCGGATGGAGACCATCGGAGGGTTCGAAGATCTGACTCGGGCGGGAAAGAGACTGGGCGCGCCCTTTTTCCTCAAAGGGCTCACTGCCGATGCGCGGGCAGTATGGACCGAGGAGGAGGCGCGCGTCATCGCGAGGCGCCTGGCCGAGAGATGGGGCTTTCCCCTCATCGCGCAGGAGCGCATCGAGGGAGAGGAGTTCGGGATTGCCGCCGTCGCGGACCGCCGCCACCGGATCGTCGGGTCGGTGGCGCAGCGCAAGGACATCCGCACCCCCAACGGCAACACCTGGGGGGGCACGGTGGTGGCGGGCCGGGAATTCCGCGCGCTGGCGGAGCGGTTCACCAAGGCGCTGAAATGGGTGGGGCCTTTCGAGCTGGAGGTGATTCGCCATCCGCGGCGCGGCCTGTTCCTGATCGAGGTCAACCCGCGCTTTCCCAGCTGGGTTTACCTGTCGGCGGGGGCGGGGGCCAACCTCCCCTGGGCGGCGGTCCGGCTGGCGCGGGGCGAGCGGGTTTCCCCGCTCACCCCCCGCCGGGGGACCTTCTACGTCCGCATGGCGTGGGACGCCACCGCGCCTGTGGAGCGGATGGGAGAACTCGCAGTGAACGGGAAGGTGAACGGCGATGTCACGTAACCTCTCCTCTAACGGTCGGGGCCGCCGGCCGTACGAACCGATGGCCCTCACCCGCCAAGCCTTTGGGCAGGTGAGCAAGCATCCTCGCGTCGGCCTCAACACCCGGGCCCCTCTGGTACCGACTGCGGTGGTGGAACAGATTGATGGGTGCGAGGTGGGGGCGCTGATTCATCAATTCGGCTCCCCCCTCTTCGTGGTCTCGGAGGCGCGCCTGCGGCAGGAGTTTCGGGATTTCCGCCGGGCCTTCCGGGCGCTCTACCCCAAAACGGACGTGGCGTACTCGTACAAGACGAATTATCTTTCTGCCGTCCGCGCCCTCCTTCATGAGGAGGGGGCGTGGGCCGAGGTGGTCTCCGGCCTCGAGTACGAGATGGCCCGGCGCCTGGGCGTGCCGGGGAGCCGGGTTATCTTCAACGGACCCGGCAAGTCCCAGGAGGACCTGCGCCGCGCAGTTCACGACGGGGCCCTGATTAACTTGGACAACTTCGATGAGCTTTCCCTGCTGGAGGAAGTTGCGTGCGAGGAGGGGAAGGTCCCCACGGTGGGCATCCGCGTGACCGCTGCGGTGACGAGCGCCCCTTGGGGCAAGTTCGGCTTCAGCCTGGAGGCGGGGCTGGCGGAGGAGGCGTGCCGGCGCCTGATCGCCTCCCGCTCCGTTCGGCTGGGGGCGCTGCACGTCCATCTCGGCACGGACCTTCCCGACCCCGGGGTCTTCCGGGACCTGCTGAAGCTCCTGCTTCCTTTGATGGACAGGCTGGAGCGGCGCCACCGCGTCCGCTGGCAGGTGCTGGACCTGGGCGGGGGTTTTCCGAACCGTCACCGCTACGCGGCCTTGCGCCCCGGCGTCGATGTGGAGGAAGTGTTCCCCTCTTTTGCACAGGCCATTGTCCGTCCCCTCACTTCCGCTCTCCGCCGCCTCCGCAGTCGCCCCCGCCTCCTCCTGGAGCCGGGACGGGCGGTGGTCGAGCACGCGGTGTTCCTGCTGACGAGTGTGACGGCCGTGAAGCGTCTTCCGTGCGGAGCCAAGGCGGCGATCCTGGACGCGGGCGTCAACCTGCTTCCCACCGCGTACTACAGCGCCCTGGACATCGCGCCCACCGAGCCCAGCCCGCTCTCTGTGGAGGAGGTCACCCTCTTCGGCCCCCTTTGCATGCAGGTGGACTGTGTGGGGGCGGGGCTCCTTTTGCCGCCGCTGCACCGCGGCAGCCATCTGGCGGTGAAGAACTGCGGCGCTTACACAAACTCCCAGTCCATCCAGTTCATCCAGCCGCGACCGCCCGCGGTTTGGGTCTCAGAGGGAGGGGCGGAAGTCGTCCGCGAGAGTGAGGGGGTGGAGGACTTCGTGGGCCGCGACCGGCTTCCCGCGCCCACTCGGCGGGCGGTTGCGAAAGGGCGGTGATCGTGCGGGCGCTGCGGCGAGCCCTCGAGGTTGGGCGAGCGTGGGCGTCGGGTTACGGCCAGGTTCTCTTCTGTGAATCTCCCCTCGGCGGTCTGTTGCTCTTTCTCGGCTTCACCCTCATCGTCCCCGCCGTAGGTTTGGCGGGTGCCGTGAGCGGGGGGGTGGCCACGCTGGTGGCCCGGGCGCTGGGGTATCCATCCGGGGCATGGCGAGCCGGCCTCTACGGCTACGCAGGGGTCCTTTGCGGGCTTTTCTGGGGGGTGTTGTTCTCTCCGGGGGTGGGAACGGGGATCGCGTTAGCCGCCGCGGCCGCCGCTTCGGCGCCGCTGACCTACCTGTTGCACCGCATCCTGACGCCCCGTGAGATTCCAACGCTGGCATTGCCTGCGCTCTGCCTCATCTGGCTCGCCTGGCCCTTTTTGGGACCCGCCGAGTCGACCCATCCTGTCGGCGATGCCACCCAGCTTGTGGGCCTGGGTCTGATCCTCGCCGGCCTGGCCGTTCACTCCAGGCTCTTAACGCTCGCGGCGCTCGTGGGCGCGGGGGTCGGCCTCGGCCTGAGCGCTCTCCTGAGCGGGGGGATCGAGGCGGGCCTCCTGTTCAACAGCGTGCCCACGGCGATGGCGTTGGCGGCGGTGTTCCTCCCGTGGTCGGGCCCAGCGGCCGGGGTGGCTGCCTCCGGGGCGGCGGCCGCCGGGGTTTTGTGGTGGGGGGCCTCTGCGGTGCTCGGCCCCTCGGAGGCTCCCCTCCTCGTTGCGCCTTTCAACCTGGTCACTGTAGGCCTCCTGGGCGCCTTGCATCTGTCGGCATTCCGTAGGCTGATACCCGGGCGCCCCTCGCCCCTTCCTTTCAACAGAGTGGGGCGGCCCGAGGAGGTGCGAGCGGAGTGGCTTGCCCGCCGCCGCCTTCACGACCGGGTCCGCAAGGCCCGGCGCATCTGTGTGCTGACCGGCGCTGGGGTGAGCACGGCGGCCGGTCTGCCGGACTTCCGGGGTCAGCCCGGCTTTTGGGCCGATACCGGTCAGATCAATTTCGAAAAATTCCTGACTTCGCCCGAAGTCCGGGAGGCCTACTGGCGTGAGGAGGAGAAATTCTTCCGACTGCTCCGGGGCGCCTGCCCGACCATCACCCACCGGGCCCTCGCGGCTCTGTATCGGCAGGGCCGCCTGTCCGCCGTGGTGACGCAGAACGTGGACGGCCTCCATCAGGCGGCCGGGCTTGCGACCGAGGCGGTGATCGAGCTGCACGGCACGATTCATGAAGCGCAGTGCGTGGACTGCGGCCAGAAGGTCTCCCGAGAGGCGCTCTCCACCCGAATGACCAACGGGGCGGCGGCGCTTCATTGCGACCGGTGTCAGGGGCTCCTGAAAGGAGGGGGCCTGATGTTCGGCGAGGAGGTGGAGCCAAAGCGTCTTGAGGCGGCCGTCCAGGCGCTCCTCAGCTCCGATCTCCTGCTCGTCCTGGGCACCTCGCTCGAAGTCGCCCCCGCCTCCGATCTGCTGCTTTGGGCCCGAGACGCCGGCATCCCCATCGCCATCGTCAACGCCACCCCCACCGCCCATGACCGCTACGCCGACGTGACGGTGAACGAAGACGTAGGCGCCGTCTTGCACGAACTGCTCCAACTCACCGAAGCCGGGACATTACGGACACGCGCGGATTCCCAAACCCCACCGTCAACCACGCACCTGTCTGGGGCAAACCCTTCGACCGATTGATTTCTCCCAGTTTCCTTCCTACTTTCACCGCTAGGAGTGTAAGACGAGAGCGCAGCTTGCGATCGGTATGAAGGCAGGGTTTTGACCGGAGGCCAGAACAACCAGTATGCGGAGGCGATTCCCTTGGTGCAACGCTCCCTGGCCATCAGAGAGAAAGCCCTAGGGCCAGACCACCCGAACATCGTCAAGACCCTGAACAACCTAGCGGGGCTCTACGTGAAGCTCGGAAAGAGGGAGGAGGCCGCCGCGCTCTCGGCCCGCGCGAAAGCGATGCAGGAAAGGCGGCGGGGGCGGCGGTGAAGTTTGGGGGGGCCACGTCAAAATCGCATCGAGGTTCTGGACGCCCTAAGAGCAATTGAACCAAACCTGGGGGGGGTAGCATTTAAAGGTGTGTAAAAAGGGAAAAGGCGGTGTACCCTTCCTGGTGTTCAACCAGACCCTGGGGGTACCTGGGGGAAAGGAGGCGCCGCCATGGAGCATAGATGGAGAAAAGGTTTCTGGCGGGATGTGGTCATTGCTCCAGGGAAACAAGACCGTATACGCGTTTTCTTTCATGAGCAAATAGATTTCGATAAGCTATCTGTGATTCGTCTCCGCAGCTTCACGAGTGGCATAACCTTAGAAATCCCCCTTTCAGCTCCAAATTCATAGCAAAATCTTAGATTATTCTTTATTATGTTGTTGATTTGCCTCCTTCACCGCCGAGCCTGAAACTCACAACCTGAATGCCGCCACTATTTCCCGTCAGCAGCGTCCTCCCTGCCGAGGAGACGGTCGCCATCGCCGAATTCTGGAATCGGGAAGGGCTGCACTGAGATGGCGTAGAGGTGCAATGAATGACGGGTCCAACGACGAGGGGCTATTTCGGGGAAAGCCAGCCTCGGTTTGAAGATTCCCGCCTTCTTACGGGCACTGGACGGTACGTGGACGACTACCAGCCGCCCGGCTGTCTACACGCGGCTATCCTGCGAAGTCCACACGTCCACGCACGAATTCGCTCTATCGAGACGCAGGCCGCCCGATCTCTCGACGGCGTCCGACTGGTGTTGGCGGCCGGCGACCTCGGCGATCTGGCCGGCCCGCTCCCCCTTCTGGTCCCCCACCCTTCCTTGAAGGACCCCAAGACCCCTTCCCCGCTGGCCGCCGGCAAGACCCGCTACGAAGGAGAGCCGGTCGCCGTCGTGGTCGCCGCGGATCGCTACACCGCGGAGGATGCTCTCGAACTCATCCGGGTTGACTACGAACCCCTGCCCCCGGTGACGGACGTCGAGGCGGCGGCAGCGGGCGGCCCCCTTGTCCACGAGGGGACGGGAACCAACGTTGCAGCCGACTTCGTCCAAACCGTCGGCGATCCCGATAAGGCCTTCGCCGAAGCCGATGTGGTCATCCGAAAGCGCTTCGTGATTGACCGCGGGGCGTCCATTGCGATGGAGGGGCGAGGGGTCCTGGCCCAGTGGGACGCGAGGGACGGCAAGCTCACCGTTTACGATTCCACGCAGGCGCCGGTCCCCCTCCGGGCCGGGCTGGCCCAAATTCTCGGTTTGCCCGAACACGACGTCCGCCTGATCGCGCCGGACGTGGGCGGCGGCTTCGGCCCCAAGGCGATTATCTTCTACCCCGAAGAGATCCTCATTCCTTACTGCTCGATTCGCCTGGGTTGCCCCCTCAGGTGGATCGAAGACCGGCGGGAACACTTCCTCGCGAGCACACAGGAGCGGGTCCAGGTTCACGACGCCGAGATCGCCTTCGCGAAGGACGGGACTCTCCTCGGCGTCAAGGACGAATTCCTCCTGGATGCGGGGGCTTACGTCCCCTACGGGCTGATCGTGGGCATCGTGACGTCCACGACCCTGCCCGGGCCTTACCGCCTTCGTAACTATCGGTCCCGCCTGCGGGCGGTCTACACGAACCGGATCACCGTGACCCCTTACCGGGGCGCGGGACGCCCCCAGGCCGTCTTCGTCATGGAGCGGCTCTTCGACGCGGCCACAAGGGCCCTCGACATGGACCCGCTGGAATTGCGGGCCAAGAACCTGATCCAGCCGGACGAGTTCCCCTGGGACGTTCAGATGATCTATCAGGACACGTCGGACGTCATCTACGACAGCGGGAATTACCCCGCCTGTCAGCGCACCGCCGCGGAGAAAATCGGCTACGAGTCGTTCCGCAAATCGGGCAAGGCCTCCTACCGGAAAGAGGGACGCTACGTCGGGATCGGAATCGCCAATTACGTAGAGGGGACCGGCATAGGCCCGTACGAAGGCGCCAAGGTCTACGTGGAACCCACCGGAGACGTCTTCGTGGGGACCGGGAGCGGTGCCACTGGCCAAGGGGCCGAAACCACCTTCGCCCAGATCGCCGCAGAGGTTCTCGGCATCGACCCGAAGCGCATCCGCGTTGCGACCGGCGACACCGACAAGTTCCACTGGGGGGTCGGCAACTACGCCTCCAGAACGGCCGTCGTCGCGGGCACAGCGATCCACAACGCGGCCCTGAAGGTCCGGGAGACGATGGGGAAGCTGGCGTCTGAGGCCCTGGAGGTCGGCGCCGAAAACCTCGAGTTCAAGGATGGGAAGGTATTCGTCAAAGGCGCGCCTTCCAGGAGCCTCACCTTTTCGGAGATGGCCCGTCTGGCGAATCCGCTGCGCGGAAATCTCCCCTCCCACTTCGTGCCCGGCCTCGAGGCGACGGAGTTCCACGTTCCCCGGACAGCCTCCTTCTCCAGCGGGACGCACGCTGCGATCGTCGAGGTCAATCCTGCCCTGTGCGACATTCGCGTGCTGAAATACGTCGTCGTCCACGATTGCGGAAAGATGATCAACCCCATGATCGTGGAAGGCCAGGTGCGGGGGGGATTGGCCCAGGGAATCGGCGGCGCTTTCTACGAAAAACTCGTGCACGATGAGCACAGCGGAGCGCTGCTGACCGCGAGCCTGATGGACTACTGCGTTCCCACGGCCGCGGAGGTTCCCGAAGCCGAAATCCACCACGTCACCACCCCCTCGCCGAATAACCCGCTCGGGGTCAAGGGCTGCGGCGAGGGGGGAACGATCCCGGTGCCCACCGTCATCGCCCAAGCTGTGGAGGATGCGCTGTCTGAGTTCGGTGTGGAGATCGACTCGATCCCCCTCAGCCCGAGGGCGCTCCACAAACTCCTCCAACGAAGGCGGAGGGAGAGTCCATGAAACCGGTCGCCTTCGATTACTTCGATCCCCGGACCGTTGAGGAAACGATGGACCTCCTGCGCGAGCACGGGGAGGGAGGGAAACTCCTGGCGGGCGGCCAGAGCCTGATCCCCCTTATGAACTTTCGGCTCGTCCGGCCGGCTGCGCTGATCGACCTGAACCGGGTGGAGGAGTTGACCCACATCCGGCAGCGGGAGGAATGGCTGGAGATCGGGGCCATGACCCGCGACCGGGACCTTGAGGAGTCCCCGCTGGTCCGGGAAAAATGTGGATTGCTGGCGCTGGCCTCTTCCTGCATCGGCCACGCCCAGATCCGAAACCGGAGCACCATCGGAGGGGGAGCCGCCCACAACGACCCGGCGGGCGAGGTCCCCGCGGCCCTTATCGCCCTCGACGCAAAAGTTCTGATCCGAAACCCGGCGGGCGAAGTCCGCGAAGAGGCGGCTGAGGATTTCTTCGTCACCTACCTCACGACGCTCCTTGAGCCGACCGACCTGCTCTCCGGATTCCGGATTCCGATCCACCCGCCCGGCTCGGGTTTTGCCCTCCGGGAATTCGCGCGCCGCAGCGGCGACTTTGCCATTGCGGGATCGGCGGCGCTCGTGACGTTGGCGGACGGCGTTTGCACGCACGCTGGTGTGGCCCTGATGGGCGTCGGGCCGGCGGCGATCAAGGCCCGGCAAGCGTGTGATTGCCTGATGGGGCGAAAGCCCTCGGCGCATCTCGTCGGCGAGGCGTCCAGGCTGGCGCGGGAACAGGCCGAGCCGGACGATGACATCCACGCCTCGGCGGACTTCCGCCGCGACCTGGTTGAGGAACTGACGCGGTCGGCCCTCACCGAGGCGTTCCGGAATGCGGGAGCGAACGTGAAATGACCCGGCAAAGGACGATCACCGTCCGGATCAACGGAAAGGATTACACGGCGGCCGTCCCCACGCGGAAGCTGCTGTGCGACTTCATTCGGGAGGACGCGAGTCTCACGGGGACGCATGTGGGCTGCGAACACGGCGTCTGCGGCGCGTGTACGGTCCTCGTGGGCGGGCGGGGCGTACGCTCCTGCCTGATGTTCGCCGTTCAGGCGGAGCGCCAGGAGGTCCAGACGGTCGAAAGCCTCGGAACGCCGGAGTCCATGAATCCCCTTCAAAGATCCTTTCAGGAGCACCACGGGCTGCAATGCGGGTTCTGCACGCCGGGATTTCTCATGACGTTGACGGAATTCTTGAGAGACAACCCTCGGCCGACTCGGGAAGAGATCCGCGGGGCGATTTCGGGAAATCTTTGCCGCTGCACGGGATACACGGGGATCATTGACGCGGTTTCGGCCGTCGTGAAAGCAGGAGGGTGAGATGAAGCTCGATACCGTCATCAAGAACGCCGTCGTCATCAACGCCCACGGCCGCTTTGAGGGGTGGGTCGGAACTTCCGGCGAGCGGATCGCCGCGCTGGGAGCCGACGCGGACCCGCCCTCCGCGCCCCAGGTCATCGATGCGGGCGGAAAGTGGCTTCTGCCGGGGGTCGTAGACGCGCACTGCCACTGGGACTGGCCCGATTGGCCTCTTGAGGAGGGCATCCGGTGTACATCGAACGCGGTCTCAGGCGGCGTGACGACAAACGTCCACATGATGATCGAACCCGGAAGCCTCGTCGAAGGGGCCAGGCGCCGCAAGGCGAAGTGGGAGGAGATCGCCTTTGCGGACGCAACCCTCCACCCCGTAATTTTCTCGCTCAAACACGTAGAGGAAATCCCAAAAGTCGCCCAAATGGGCTACCCCTCCTTCAAGTTCTTCATGCCCTACCGGGGGTCCGAGGCGGTCCCACCCCTTCAGCCCACCGATGACGGGATCATCTGGAAGGGGATGCAGGCCATCGCCGCCCTGGGGCAACGGGCCATCGCCCTTGTCCATTGTGAAAACATTGAGCCGATCTTCCTCATCAAGGATGAGCTGATGGCTTCGGGCCGGGAGGATTTCCAATGGCGAGACGTCCGCCCCAACTTCACCGAAGAGGAGGCGATGGCGCGGATCTGCTATTTCGCCCGGATCACCGGGGTCACCCTGTACATTGTCCACATCACCATCAAGGAAGGTCCCGAGATCCTGGTGGAGGCCCGCCGCAAGGGCGTACGCGTCGTCGCGGAGACGTGCCCCCACTACCTGACGCTGGCGGCCGAGGACACCGATCGGGTGCTCGGCAAATGCAACCCGCCGCTCAGGACGCGCGAAGACGCTGAGGCGCTCTGGAAGGCGGTCCAGGACGGCATCATCAACGTCGTGGGCTCCGACCACGCCCCGGACGCCATCAAACACAAGCCCAACTTCTGGGATGCCATCGTCGGTTCCGCGGGGCTTGAGACCCTCCTTCCGGTCATGCTGAGCTATGGCGTAGGCGCCGGGCGAATTTCCGCCGAAAAGCTCGTCGATCTGGTCTCCACGGCGCCCGCACGTACGTTCGGCCTCTTTCCCAAGAAGGGTGTCATCGCCCCGGGGTCGGACGCGGACGTGGTCATCGTTGACCCCGAGCGTCAGGTCACCATCCGCGCGGCTGACCTGAACCACATCTCCGATTGCACGCCTTGGGAAGGAAAGACCGTCAAGGGGTGGGCCGAAATGACCCTGGTGCGCGGGCAGGTCTGTATGCGCGATGGCGAGATCACGGGTAAATCCGGCACCGGAAAGCTGCTTGAGCGGGCCTGTTAGAGGCGGTCAATTCGTGATCCCGGATCTCATTTCGTGTTATCGTCTCATTTGCAATTTAAAAAAGGGGATGCTCAACCAGGCCCAAGCCGGGAAGCGTAAGTACGATTGGAGAGTGGATTGAAGAAGGAGCACACGGTCAAATTCACGCTTAACGGTGAGGTCACTGAGCGGACGAAGGAAAGTTTTGACGAATCCGGTTCACTCGGGTGGACTGGTTAGTTATGGGGGGAGCCGTGCACAGGCGGCAGAATTTGACCCTTCCCGCGGCGGACTCCCGCCTCGAAGGAATCAGCGGCTGTAGACCTGCACTCATCTTCGAACAGCGTGGGGGGGTGCGCGAGATTCGCGGCGCCGCTTTATCCTTCGGCCTTCTTCGTTGAATCCGTGCAAGCCTTTCAGGAGGTTTAGCGGTATGGAAGAGCTGAAAGTCGTCGGTCACAGCCTCCCGCTGAAGGATGCCGCCGATAAGGCGGTGGGAACGGGTTTGTACACCGTGGACATGACCCTGCCGGGAATGTTGTACGGGAAAATCTTGCGAAGCCCTCACGCCCACGCCCGCATCCTGAACGTGGACGCATCCAAAGCCCGCAAGCTCCCGGGGGTGCGTGCTGTCATCACCCCGGGTGACGTCCCCCGGAACCAATTCACGACGGCGGGTCATCCGCCCCCGGACCCCACTCCCAGCGACCAGTTCATCCTCGATCACAAGGTGCGCTATGTCGGTGACAAGGTCGCCGCCGTCGCCGCCGATTCCAACGACATCGCCATGGAGGCCCTCGACCTCATTCAGGTGGATTACGAGGTCCTTCCGGCGGTTTTTGATCCCATGGAAAGCATCGCGGAGGGAGCGCCCGACATCCACGAGAATCTCGAGCACGGAAAGAACACGGCGGGCTATGTCCGGATGGAAGAAGGGGACGTGGAGAAAGGATTTGCCGAGGCCGACTGCGTCTTTGAGACCGAGTGCAAGGTGCCCGGTCAGTCCCACTCCATGCTGGAACCCGTTGCAGCCCTCTGCCACCATGAGGCGAATGGCAAGCTGACCGTCTGGTCCTCGACGCAAATTCCCTTTACCCTTCGCCGCCTGATTCACGACGCGCTCGGGATTCCCGTGCGCAAGATCCGCGTGCTCAAGCCTATCGTAGGCGGGGGGTTCGGGTGCAAGCAGGACATGCAGGAGGAGCCGCTGTGCGCCCTCCTCTCCAAGGCGGCGGGCCGGCCCGTGAAGCTGGAATACACGCGGGAGGAAACGTTCTGCTCCTCCCGGATCCGGCACCCCTACGTCCTCAGGTCGAAGACCGGCCTCAGGAAAGACGGCGCCATCACGGCGCGCCACCTCCACGCCGTCGGAAACACCGGCGCGTTCAGCAGCCACGGCCCCATCGTCACGGCCTATATGGGGGCGATGTGGATCCCCCTCTATCGTTCGCCCCATTTCCTTTTCGAGGGCCGAACGGTGTACACAAACTTGGCGATTGCGGGGGCCTTCCGCGGCTACGGCGTCCCGCAAGGGACGTATGCGTGCGAACTGCACATGGACTCCGTTGCCAAGGAGATGGGCATCGACCCGCTGGATCTCCGCCGGAAGAACCACGCCCAGTCCGGTGACATAAACCCAGGCACCAAGTGGGCCATCGCCTCGTGCGAGCTCCGCAAATGCATCGACGCGGGCGCCCAGGCCATCGGCTGGGATGAAAAACGCGGGAAGAAACAACAGGCAGACGGCAAACTGCACGGCGTCGGAGCGGCGATTTTCACCATCGCCAGCGGGGCGGCCCCCTTCGCCCTGGAAGCTTCTTCGGCGACTGTCCGGGTGCTCGAGGACGGCGGCATACAGCTCGGCATGGGCATCTCCGATACCGGCCAGGGGACAGAGACCACCATGGCCCAAGTTGCGGCCGAGACTTTCGGCGTCTCGCTGGACAACGTAGAGACCAATCGCGTTGTGGACACCGATGTCTCGCCCTATGACAACGGGGCCTATGCGACGCGCCAGGCCTACGTGGCCGGAATGGCATCGAAGATGGCCGCTGCGGATGCGCGTCGTCTCGTTCTGGAACACGCCTCCAAAATGCTGGAAGCCTCTCTCCATGACCTCGATATCGTGGACGGCGATGTGATTGTGAAATCCACCCCGGACAAGCGCATCTCTGTCGGGGAGGTCGCCTTTGACGCCCAGTACGGCGAGAACCCCCACGAACTCGTCGGCCGCAGCGACTACACGCCCCCGACGAACGCCCCGCCCTTCGGGGCCCAGTTCGCCGAAGTCGAGGTGGACCCGGAAACGGGGGAGGTCGAGCTCCTCAACCTCATTGCCGCTCACGACGTGGGAAGGGCCCTGAACCCCGTCGTGGTCGAGGGACAGGTCCAAGGCGGTGTGACCCAGGGCATCGGCTACGGAATGATGGAGGAGGTGGTGTTCGACGCCGAGACGGGAAGGACGCTGACCTCGGACTTCGCCCAGTACGAAATCCCGACTTCGATGGACACTCCGGAGATCTTGCCCTTGCTCGTCGAAGAGGGTGAGCCGACCGGGCCCTATGGCGCAAAGGGTGTCGGCGAGCCGGGAATCGTTCCCACGGCTCCGGCTATCGCCAACGCCGTATTCGATGCCATCGGCACCCAGGTCACTGAAATTCCAGTAACGGCGGAACGGGTGATCGAGGCCATCCAAGGTCAAAAGGTCTAAACAGGTTTCAGTCGGGCGCGCAGTCTGCCCACGCGGCTCGTGAGGAATGGGGATCTATGTTCTCAAACCGGAGGGAGAGCCTTTATGCCTGAAGCCACGATTCATGGAGCGAAAATCTGGTACGAGGTCTTTGGGCAAGGAGAGCCGATGCTGACGATCCACGGCTCCGGCTTCGGCCACGACAACTTCGCCCCGGTCGCACCCCTCTGGGCCAAAGATTTTCAGGTCATCTGGTACGACATGCGGGGCTACGGTCTGTCCGACAGGCCGCTTCAAAAATACGACATGGAAGTCTGGGCGGACGATGCCGTGGGGCTCCTGGACCATCTGAAGATCGACAAGGCCCACATCAACGGAACCTCCATGGGCGGCATGATTGCCATCAAGCTGGCGGCCAAGTATCCGCAGCGCGTCCTCGGCCTCGTCCTGAACTGCGCCATGGCCAAGCTGGATTATGCCTCGAAGATTAACTTTCGTTCCCACGCTTCGATGGCCGACAGAGAGGGGATGGGTTCGCTGGCCTTGGCATCGATTTGCGCGGTTCAGGCCTGTTCGTACAGGCATCTCGACGGACCCGAAGGCCCAGAGACCGTGGAATTCATCCGGTCAATTCTCAAAAAAAACAACGAAGTGGAAATCTTCAAGAGCGCCTGCCAGGCGATGATCGACATGGACCTCTCCGAGGATCTGGACAAGATCACCGCGCCGACCCTCGTCTACACCGGTGATCGGGACATCATGACGCCCGTGGATCCCGGCCCTTCCGGCATCGGTTCGCGCGGTATCGCGGAGCGGATCAAAAACGCCCGCCTCGTCCTCATGCCCGGCCTGTCCCACACGACGATGGTCGAGGCCCCGGAGGAATCGGTCAAGCTGGTCACGGAATTCCTCAAGGGCATGGGCTCCTGACGGGAATGTGAATCACCCGATGAATTATCCGCGCAGCCCCCAGGTGGCGCCTCGATTTGCCGGCATGACGACCTCCTGCCGGCTTCCGCTCGCGGAAGATGGGAAGACCCTCGATAAGGCGATCACAGTCTCTCCCTTCCCATCTTGCCCGGCGTGAACGACGTCCAGCCCCCAGTCCCAGTTACGCTGGAGCTCTCCGGGGCGAAGAGAGGGCCACGTAAGCCCCCCTGGAGAGAGAGCTCCGACTCAACGACACCCCCCGACGGCCCAGATCGTGAGTCA
>JBHIBA010000002.1:0-55739 GCA_046758845.1 Nitrospinota bacterium | reverse complement strand
CTTTGGCCGGATGCCCGTCTGGCTTCGCCAGCCGCAGCATCCGGCCAACAGGCCAGTTTCTTGCGGAAGAGGGGAGCGCCATCAGGCGCTACCCTCTTGCGCGAATGAAAAGTTTTGCGGGGGGGTGTGGGGGGGCGCCTTTCAAAAAGCGCCCCCCGCAAAGAAGTTTCCTCTCAAATCTCCCTCGCGCCAGTGGGCGGGTTCACCGTCCGTGACCCATATGTCTTGAGCCAGTACACCGATTTGAATTGGCGCGCGCGGGCCGCTATAGTTTGCGGGTGCATCCCCCTTCATGTTGAGTAGATGGAACACCGGTTTGAACTTTCGAAGGAGAAAGAAGCATGCGACTGGTTGATCTCAGCCATCCTTGGAACATGCACACCCCGGCCTGGGTGGGGTACACGCCGCCGAAGATCTATTACTGGCAAACGATCAGCTCGGCCGGCATCAACAGCCAGGCCATCGAGACCACCCTTCACATCGGGACCCACCTGGACTCCCAGATGCACGCCATTCCGGGGGGCAAGTCCATCGGAGACTTCGACGTCAACTGGCTGTTCGGCGACGCCGCCATTGTAGACATCAGCCGGGAAGTGGAGGAATGGGGGATCATCACGCCGGAGATGCTCACCAGCCAGGGCGTGGAGATCAAGAAGGGCGACATCCTGATCTACCACACCGGCTTCCATCACCATTACGTGGGGGGAGACCGGCAGGACGACTTCAAGTACATGTGCAAACACCCGGGGGGGTATGTGGAGCTGGCCAACTGGCTGGTGGACATGGAAATCCGCTGGACGGCCTTTGACTGCGGTTCCGGGGACCATCCCATGAACACGCACATCGCCGAGCGGGTCCCCTCCCTTCTGCCCGAGTTCGAGGATAAGATGCGCAAGAAGCTCCACGAGGTCTTCCCCCGCGACAACTGGTACGTGATGCACAAGGTCCCTTTCCGGGCCGAATGTGTCCACGTGGAGAACATGGGCGGGGACATCGACCAGGTGCTGAATCGCCGCTGCAAGGTGGGTTGTTTCCCTTGGCGGTTCGACGGCGGGGAAGGGGCCATGTGCCGGTTGGTGGCGTTCATCGAAGACTAGGGAAGGGGGGAGGGGCCTTCTCCGAACCTCCCTTTTTTTGCAATGTTCTTTTGGAGCGCCGCCGCCGATGCAAGTGGGAGGGCAGGGGGGTAGCCCCGCGGCGGGAAAAAATGCCTTGAACCTGAAAGACCTCTTCGGCGTCGACCGCCCCTTGATTGGAATGGTCCATCTGGGACCGCTTCCGGGCAGTCCTCTCTACCGGGGAAACTGGGAGGAGACGTTGAAAAACGCCCTCGCCGACGCCCGGGCGCTGGCGGAAGGGGGGATGGATGGATTCATCATCGAGAACTTCAACGACATGCCTTACTTTCCCAACCGGGTTCCTCCGGTCACGGTTGCCGCGATGACCGAGGCCGGACACCGGGTCTCCGGGTTGAATCTTCCCTTCGGCGTCAACGTCCTCAGGAACGACGCCCTGGCCGCCCTCGCTGTCGCCTACGCGACCGGCGCAAGTTTCATCCGAATCAACGTCTTCGTAGGCGCCCGGCTAACCGATCAGGGCCTCCTGGAAGCCACGGCCTATGCAATTCAGCGTGAGCGAAAGCGATTCTTGCCGACGCTCGCCATCTTCGCCGATGTGGGCGTCAAACATTCATCCTCCCTGGGAAGCTCCAACATATCCAACGAAGCCTCCGACGCGGCCTCCCGTGGCCTGGCTGACGCGCTCATCGTTTCTGGAAGCGAGACCGGACACGCGACCTCATTCGACGATTTGCGTGTCGTCAAGAAGGCCGTCCGCTCCCTGCCCGTCCTCCTCGGCAGCGGCGTCAAACTTGAGACTTCCCGTGAGCTTTGCGCCGCCGCCGACGGAGTCATCGTGGGCAGCGGCATCAAGCGACGAGGGAGGGTCCAGGAACCCGTGGACATCGACCGCGTCAAGGCCCTCGTTCGTACACTTCGCCCCTAAGCGCTGTTAAATCAGGTGGATACAAAGCATAACCGAGCAAAAGACCTGAGATTGCCTCAGGATGAATTCACGGCCGTTAGTTAACATAATATCACTTATCAGAAGTTGCTGGGCGGGGCTAGGAAAGGACTGTAGCCGGGCGTTGCCGGCTTTGTCGGCGAACCTAAGGTCTTGAGGGGTTTGGCGACCGCGGAGCGAAAGGCTCATCCATCCGGGGCGGCCGAGCCCTTGAGTGAATTGATTCTCGACCGGAGGGCTTGGGTCAAGAACGGGGATCGGGGGAATCTTCGAGCAAATTCCTGGTAACGTCGAACCGCGGCGCCTCGGTCGCCTTTGTGCTCGTAACATCGGCCGACTGCCAGAAAGGCTTCCTGCTTCGCCAGTGAGGACGAGGCTGGCACCCTGCCGAAGGCGGATTCCGCCTCCTCACACCGTTTCAGGATCACCAAGGAGTAGCCCTGCCCGAGAATCGCCTGAGAGCGAATCGACTCCGGGGCGGACGAGTCTTCTGTAACCGCCCCGTAGACCTTCGCGGCCCGATCCGCTTCGCCTTTCCGGTAGAGGACATGACCCAGATAAAGCTGCGCCAGCCGCGCCCCCTTGGTTCCCGGATAGTCTCTCAGAATCCGTTCAAACAGAGCGGGCTGGGTTGGGTCTTCGGCGAAGCCGGCAAGCGCCTCCGAGGCCAACAACGCGGCGCGAGTCTCCCGCCGCTCCCGATAGATCCAGTAGGCCGAGATCAAGATAACCAGAAGGAGGACCGCGCCCGCCACCGAGGCCACTCGCTTTCTGTGGGTCTGCGTGTACCTCCACACCCTGGCCGTCCAGGTGATGAACTCGTCGGGTTGTTTCAGTTTGCGGCGGTCGATTCTTTTTTTATCTTTGGCCACGATTTTCTTCGGTAAGCCCGTTCTCAAGTAGCTCGCAAGACGGCGGCGGCCTCGTTGGCGAGGGACTGCATTTTTTTGAAGACCGAGTCCAGTCGGTCTTCTGCAATGCCGGCCCCCAGCAGGACGGTCCGCGCCGTCGCGTCGTCGATCAGGTCCGCCGGTTCGTGAGCGTCCGTGTTCAGGACCAACTCCGCCCCCAACTCGAGGGCGAGACGGGCGACGTGTCCGTTGGCGGCATTATGCCCCCGGCGAGCCGTAATCTCTAAGGCAATCTCCCGTTCCCGGGCCAGGGCCACCTCTTCGGGAGTGATGAGGCCCGGGTGAGCCAGGAAGTCTATGGGGGCCTCCAGCGCCGCCCGATTCGTGCCCGGACGGACGGGCTCCGCCGGCGTTTCTCCGTGCACAATGACAATGGCCGCCCCCAGCTCCCGCGCGCGTTCGGCCAATTTGGAGATCAGCCCCGGCGGCGCATGGGTGATCTCCGCGCCGGGAATCGGCCGTATCTCCATATGCGGCGCGCACGCCCGGCACACCTCCACGAGCCGGGGAACCACGAAGTCGAGGTTCGAGGCGTCTACGTGATCTGTGATAGCGAGGGCCTCAATCCCTCGATGTTCCGCTCGGCGGAGCAGCTCCGAGGGGATGAGCGCGCCGTCGCTCAAGAATGAATGCGTGTGCAAGTCAATCAAAGGGATTCAGCCCCTTTCCTGAAAGAACTTCGGGGAAGAATTATACACCACGACGACCCGAAGTTCTCCCGCCCTCCCCTTCCCTCCTTCTCTTTGTACGAAGCGCAAAGCCGCCCCGTTTTTTCTCGTCCAGAAGGAGTCGGCCCCGTTTTGTGAGTATGAGAATCTGGATACAGGGAAGCTCTACAGGGGCGCCCGGATGTGGCAATTCGACGGTCGGCCGGGTTTCGGACAAAAAAGAGTGGACGGGCGAACGCCCAATCCACTTCGTCAACCATCCGGCGTCGCCGGGAGGGCGGCGCCCCTTACGCCTTGTCCACCACGGTAGTGCGAAGGGCCTCTTTCCGACTGAGACGAATCCGGCCCTGGCCGTCGATCTCTAGGACCTTCACCATGACCTCGTCGCCCTCTTTCACCACGTCTGTGACGGTCCGGACGCGCGAATCGGCGAGCTGGGAGATGTGCACCAAGCCGTCGGTGCCCGGAAAGATCTCGACGAAGGCGCCGAAGTCCATGATCTTCTTGACGATTCCGCGATAGATCTTGCCGATTTCGGCCTCCTGGGTCAGGTCTTTGATCATGGCCATGGCGGCCCTGGCCGAGGGTTCATCGACCGAAGCGACGCGAATCGTGCCGTCGTCCTCAATGTCGATGCTCACCCCGGTCTTCTCGATAATCCCGCGCACCACCTTTCCGCCCGGGCCGATCACGTCGCGCACCTTCTCCGGCCGAATCTTCAGGGTGAAGATGCGCGGCGCATAGGCCGAGAGCTCTTTGCGCGGTTCATTGAGGATGGCGTCCATCTTGCCAAGGACGTGCAACCTCGCCTCCCGGGCCTGGTCGAGGGCGGTCTTCATCACGTCCATCGACAGTCCTTGGACCTTGATGTCCATTTGAATGGCCGTGATTCCGTTGCGGGTCCCGGCCACCTTGAAGTCCATATCGCCCAGGTGATCTTCCAAGCCCAGGATGTCGGTGAGGATGAAAGGGCGTCCATTTTCCATGATGAGGCCCATGGCGATCCCGGCCACGGGCGCTTGAATGGGTACGCCCGCGTCCATCAGGGACAGGCTGCTTCCGCAAACGGTGGCCATCGAGGAAGACCCGTTGGATTCCAGGATGTCCGAGACGACCCGGATGGTGTAGGGAAAGCTTTCGTGATCCGGCAGGACGGGTCGGATGGCCCGCTCGGCCAGCGCGCCGTGGCCGACCTCCCTCCGCCCGGTCCCCCGCAGGGGTTTGATCTCGCCCGTACAGAAAGGCGGGAAGTTATAGTGGAGCATGAAGGTTTTGCGGTCCCGGGTTTCGAGAAAATCCAGTTGCTGTTCGTCGTCAGAGGTCCCCAGCGTCGCTGTCACCAGCGCCTGGGTCTCCCCGCGCGTGAACAGCGCGGAACCATGGACGCGGGGCAACATGCCGACCCGCCCCGAGATGGGCCGGACCGAGCTCAGATCCCGCCCGTCGGCCCGGACCTCCTTCTCCACGATCAGACGGCGAACCTGCTCGTACTCCAATTCGTCGAATTCCTTCGCCACCCTTTTCCGAAGTTCTTCGTCCTGCCCCCCGATTTTTTCGAGCGCCTCTTCCCGCAACGCATCCACGGCCATCTGCCGCTGTTGCTTCTCTGGGGTCCTAACGGCTTCAAGCAGCCGGTCTGCGAAGTCTTCGCTCAGCCGCCGGCCTGTCGTTCCGTCCTCCACGGGGGCTTCCCAGGGCCGGTCCGGACGGCTCGCCAGTTTCTGAAGATCTTGCTGCATTCGGACGAGAGTCCTGATGACCCGCTGGCCTTCCTCAAAAGCCTGGATCATGACCTCTTCGGAGACCTGATCCGCGCCGCCCTCGACCATGACGATGGAGTCCTCCCGTCCAGCGAGGACCACGTTCAGGTCGCTGGCCTCCAGCTCCTCGTAGGTGGGGTTGATGACCAGCTGGCCGTCCAGGCGGCCGACCCGCACGGCCCCCAGGGGGCCGTGGAACGGGACGTCGGAAATCATCAACGCCGCCGACGAGCCGATGATCGACAGGGTGTCCGTGTTGTTCTTTCCGTCGTGCGACAAGGTGCTGATCATGATCTGGGTTTCTTCTTGGAACCCTTCGGGAAAGAGCGGTCGGATGGGCCGGTCGATCAGCCGGCTGGTCAGGATCTCCTTTTCGTTCGGGCGTCCTTCCCGCTTGAAAAAGCCCCCCGGGATCCGGCCCGCGGCAAAGAATTTCTCGCGATAATCCACCGTGAGAGGGAAGAAATCGATCCCCTCCCGGAGACCTCCGGCCACGACCGTGGCCAGGATTATGGATTCGCCGTAGGAGACGACGACGGCCCCGTGGGCCTGCTTGGCCATCTCCCCGGTTTCAAGGGTGAGGGTTCTTCCTCCGATGTCTTCCGCTATCTTGTGATGCATCCGGTGTTTCCTCCGAAACCGGTTACCGACGGATGTTCAGTTGTTGGATCAGCGTGCGGTACCGGTCGATGTCCTTTTCTTTGAGATAGTCCAGCAGCCGCCTTCGCTGCCCGACCATCTTCAGAAGGCCGCGACGGGTGTTGAAGTCCTTTTTGTGGATTTTCATGTGCTCGGTCAGGTGGTCGATGCGACGGGTCAACAGCGCCACCTGGACCTCGGGCGAGCCCGTGTCTTTTTCGTGCCGGCTATACTCTCCCATCAGGTTCTGCTTCTGTTCCTTGGTGATCATTCCGCTGTTCCTTCGAGAAGTTTTCCGTGGGGACTCAATCCGCAGTCCCCCCCGGTGCGTCAATCACCTTTCGGACCTGGAGTCGGACCGGTTCTCCCGGAAGGATCCGCGCCAGGGCGAGCGTCCGGCCCGAATCATTTACCAGTCGAACGTGACTGCCGGGCGGCCCTTCCGGCAGGCGTCGAGCGAAGACCCCCTCCAAAATCCACAGGCCCTTCCTCAACCCCCCCGACGGAACCCGGATGAGACTGACGCAAGGCAGAAAGGCCAGACCCTCTCCCACCGGGATCAAGATTTCCTTCAGCCTTCCCTGGCGAATCTGTTCCTCGGCCTCCTCCACCGAGACGGCGTCCTCCACGCGGAAGGACCCCACCGCCCGCCGCGTCAGCCGGGCCAGGTGCCCCCCGGTGCCCCATGCCAGGCCGATGTCGTGGCAAAGGGTGCGGACGTAGGTTCCGCGGCCGCACTCGACTTCGAAGGTGACATGGGGGGGATCGACGGAGAGGAGGCGGATCCAGTGGACCTTGCCCCGCTGGACGGGTCGTTCCACCTCAATGCCGGCCCGGGCCAGTTCGTACAACCGTTTTCCCTGGTAGCGGCGAGCGGAGTACATCGGCGGAATTTGCTCGATGTCCCCCTCGAACTTGGAGAGAAGGGCCGAGAAGGCGTCCGGATCCAGGGGGCCGACCGGCCTTTCCTCGACCACCTCTCCGTCGCGGTCCTGGGTGGCGGTGATGACCCCGAGGCGAATGGTCGCGAGATAGGTCTTTCGGGATTCGAGGAGGTAGTCGAAATATTTTGTCGCGCCGCCCACACAGATGGGCAGAACGCCCTCCGCCGCCGGGTCCAGCGTTCCGCCGTGACCCACGCGCACGTCCCGCAGGGCCTTGCGAAGCCGCGCCACCACGTCGTGCGACGTCGGCCCAGCCACTTTGTAAAGATTCAGAAAACCCAAAACCCACCGGTTTTCCGACTGTTTAGCTTTTGAGGCTTGCAAGAGCGGCATGGATTCGGGCGCCACGGGCGATGGAATCATCCAGGAGAAACAACAGTTCGGGCGTTCGCTTCAGACGAAGCCTGCGCCCCAGGAGCGTTCGAACAAATCCGGACGCGCTCTGCAGACCCGCCAACGAACTCGTTTGTTCATCGGGGGTTCCGTACACGCTTACAAACACCTTTGCCTGTCTGAGGTCCGGGGTCACGTCGACAGCCGTCAAAGAGACCAAGCCGATCCGGGGGTCTTTCACCTCGGTCCGGAGGATCTCGGCGAGCTCCCTACGGACCTGGTCACTCACACGGTCCACGCGCTGATAGGGCGTCCGGTTCGTCATTCAGAAAATCTCGATCTCCGTATTGACGATCTCGGCCAGGCCCATCGAATCCACCATCGAGATCGCCCCCTCCAGGGTCCGGGAGACGTGGCCCGTCTCATTGCTCACCGTGGCTAAGGCGACCAAGGCGCGCTGCCACTTCTCTTGGTAATCCACCTCTGCGATGGACACGTTGAGACGGTTTCGAATCCGATCTTTCATCCTCCGGAGCACCTGCCGCTTTCCCTTGAGGGATCGGTTCCCGTGCAACCTCAGTTCGATCGTCAATACGCCGACCACCATCGGAGTTACAATGTTCGCTCAATCTGTTCCAGGGCGTAGGGCTCGATGAAGTCGCCTCCCTTGATGTCCTGGAAGTTCTCAATTCCGATGCCGCATTCGTATCCGTTGCTGACTTCGGAGACGTCGTCTTTGAAACGGCGCAGGGAAGCGATCTTCCCCTCGTACACGACGATGTCATCTCGAATTACTCGGGCCAGGGCGTTGCGCTGCACCGTTCCGTTGGTCACGTAGCAGCCCGCCACGGAGCCGACCCGGGGGATGTGAAAAATCTCTCGGACCTCCGCGCGTCCGAGGATGACCTCGCGCGTGGTGGGCTCCAAGAGCCCGCTCATGGCGGAACGGACCTCTTTGATGGCCTCGTAGATGACATTGTACAGCCGGATTTCCACCTCCTCGCGCTGGGCGGCGGTCACCGCCTGGGGAGTCGGGCGCACTTGGAATCCGACGATGATGGCGTTGGACGCCGAGGCCAACATCACGTCCGACTCGGTGATCCCTCCCACGGAGCTGTGGATCACGCGCACGCGGACCTCCTCCCCGCCGAGCTTTTCAAACGCCTCCTGATGGGCCTCGATGGACCCCTGCGTGTCCGCCTTCAGGACGACGGCCAGCTCTTTGACCGCTCCCTCCCGAAGGCTGTCGTAGAGATCCTCCAGAGTTACACGCGCGGGTTTGGCCCGCTCCGCCTGACGCTGCCGCTGCATGCGCTGCGTGGCGACCTGGCGGGCCTTGCGTTCGTCCTCCATCACAGCAAAGGAATCGCCCGCTTGGGGAACGCCCGACAGACCCAATACCTCCACAGGCATGGATGGCCCCGCCGATTGGACCTTCCGGCCTTCGTCGTTGATGAGGGCGCGCACCTTTCCGTGATGCAGGCCCGCCACGAAGGGATCGCCCTGATGGAGGGTCCCCTGCTGAACCAGGACTCGCGCCACAGGGCCGCGGCCTCTGTCCAGCTCGGCTTCCAAGACAACACACCGGGCCCGTCGGTTCGGGTTGGCCTTAAGCTCCATGATTTCGGCCTGAAGGAGGATCATCTCGAGCAGTTCCTTGATGTTCAGGCGCTGCTTGGCCGAGATGTCCATATAGATGGTCTCGCCTCCCCAGGCTTCCGGGACCAGGCCGAGCTCGCTCATCTCCCGCCGGACTTTTTCAGGGTCGGCGTTGGAGAGGTCGATCTTGTTGACCGCCACGACGATGGGCACTTCCGCCGCCCGGGCATGGGCAATGGCCTCTCGGGTCTGGGGCATGACGCCGTCATTGGCCGCCACCACGAGGACGACGATGTCTGTAGCCTTCGCCCCCCGGGCGCGCATGGCGGTGAAGGCCTCGTGGCCGGGGGTATCGAGAAAGACGATGGTCCCATGGTCCACCGTGACGTGATAGGCCCCGATGTGCTGGGTGATGCTTCCCGCTTCCATCTGCGTCACGTTGGTCTGCCGGATGGCGTCCAGCAAAGAGGTCTTTCCGTGATCGACGTGGCCCATCACCGTCACGACCGGCGGACGGGGGAGCAGGTCTTCCTCGCGTTCCTCTTCCTCGGGTTCCAGACCGGCGTCGATTCCCTCCTCCTCAATCTCCGGCTCAAATCCGTATTGCCGGGCCAACTCAAGGGCGACGCCGCTGTCAACCAGGGAGTTGACGTTGGAGACAATCCCCATTCCCATCAATCTCATCAGCAGATCGGCGGTCGTCGTCCCGAACCGATCAGCCAGCTCTTTGACCGTCGGCGCTTCAGGGAGACGGACCTTTCGATCCTCGGGGGCCTTTTCGGCGATTTCCTCGGGTTGCGCCTCCTCCGCTTCAGCCGCAGGGACGGGGGCTGTTTCCTCGGCTTCCTCCACCGGTTTCGGTGGCTCCGGCTCGACTTCAGGGGTGGCTTGCTCGGTCACCGCCGGCTGAATCTCGGCGGGCACATGATCCAGTTTCTCCTCAGCCTTTTCAGCGGGAACTTCTGCTGTTTTCGTCGCCTCTTCCGCTTCTTTTGTGGCTTGGGTTTGAAGCTGTTGTTCTAGTGCTTCGAGCTCGTCGATGATTTCCTCGCGCTCGCTTTTTGCTTCCGCCTCTGCGGGGGCCGCCGGGGCCTTTGCCTTCTTGGCGGGCGGCTTAACGGTCGCCGTCAGAGATTCGGAGGCGGCGGCCACTTTCTTGGGCTTCGCGACTTTTTTCGCCGGCTTCTTGGTCGACGGGGTTTCCCCGGCAGTGGCCTCTTTCCGACCGGAAACCAGTCCGGCCTTTTCTGCCCCGCCCAGGATTTCTTCCGCTGTCTTTTCGTCCACTGAGCTCATATGGGTGTTGACGGCGAAACCCGCTTCTTTCGCCCAGGCCGCCAATTCCTTGCTTGGCATCCCGAGTTTTCGGGCTAATTCGTAAATCTTCACTTTCGCCATTTGAAGCTCCGTGGGTCAGGAACCGAACAATCAAGCAGAATTATAACACAGTCAAATTTTCCGTTTCGGCCCGGTAATTTACGGAAAAACGGCGGAATCCCAACTATCCAGGGTCGATCACGCTTCCTTCCCGGCGGATTCGGAAGGACTCGTTTCTTCCGGTCCGCTGAACTCGGTTACCTCTGCGGATGTCTCGGTTTCCGCTCTTTCCTCCGCGGGTTCAACGGAGACGGGCGCCAATTCATCCGACCCTAAACTTCCCGGTCCTTCGGCGCTCTCCTCGTCCGCCTGTGGCTCCGTCGGGGGCTCCTCGGCCGCCGGGGCCTCCCCGGCCACACCCTTTTCCTCAGCCGGCGATTCCTGCCCCTCGGGTTCCGCCGCGGCGGGCCTTTCTTCTTCCGAAGCCCCCTGCTCTTTCAGAAAACCCACGGCCCGTTGGATGAGGGCCTCGGCGCTTTTTTGTCCGATTCCCGGAATCTCGACCATCGTCTCCACCGAAGCTTCGGCCAATTCCTCCACATTGCGGACTCCATGCTCCACCAGAAGCTCGGCCGTTCTGGGACCCAGACCCTCCAGCTCGGTCAAAGGCGTCTTCCTGGCCTCCTTTCCTCCGCCCGAGAGGATGAAGGAGGCCTTCGCCAACTGCTCGGACTGGTACTCGGTCTCACTCTTGATGTCGATGCGCCATTTGAGAAGTTTGGCCGCCAGGCGCACGTTCTGACCGCCTTTGCCGATGGCCAGCGACAACTGGTCATCCGGGGCGACGACCGTAATCGCGTTCTGTTCATCGTTTAAAATGATTCGCGAGATCTTCGCGGGACTCAAGGCGTTCGCGGCCAGGACCTGAGTATCTTCCGACCAGGGGATGATGTCGATCTTCTCCCCCTGGAGCTCTTGGACGATGGCCTGGACGCGGGAGCCCCGCATGCCGACGCAGGCCCCGACCGGATCCACGTCCCGGTCATGAGAGAGCACCGCGATCTTTGTCCGCCCGCTCGGTTCGCGGACAGCGGTCTTGATCTCTACGATTCCCTCGTAGATCTCCGGGACCTCGATCTCGAACAGCCGAACCACCAGGGCGGGGTGCGTGCGCGAAAGAATGATTTGAGGACCTCGGACCGCCTGGCGGACTTCCAACAGATAGGTGCGGATCCGGTCACCCCGCCGGTAGGCCTCACGAAACACCTGCTCCCTCCGGGGCAGCACCCCCTCCCCTTTCCCCATGTTCACATAGATGGTCCCCTTTTCCACGCGAGAAACCGTGCCGTTGATCAGTTCCCCCTCGCGGTCCTTGTACTCGTTGTAAATCATTTCGCGCTCGCCCTCGCGCACACGCTGCAGGATGACCTGCTTGGCCGTCTGGGCGGCGATGCGGCCAAACCCTTCGTAGGGAATGCGGATGTGGACGACCTCCCCCACGACCGGGTTTTCCTTATGGGCAGCGGCCTCTTCCACCGAGATCTCCAGTTCCGGGTCGACCACCTCGTCCACGACGGTCTTGTGGCACAGAAGTTCCATTGCGCCGCTCTCGGTGTCGAAGACGGCCTCGATGTCGGCCGTGAGGCCGTAGTACTTCCGCGACGCCGAGACCACCGCTGACTTCACGGCGTCAATGAGCACCTCCTGGTCGATGCCCTTCTCTCTCTGGATCTGGTTTAAGACGAGCATGAGCTCCTGGTTCACCGGGGTTCTCTCCTAATGGCCGTGGGATGCCCGATTCGTGCCTTCCATTTCTTCCTCGAGGCGAGCCCGCTTGATTTGCGCCAGGGAGAGACGCACGACCTCTCCGCCCTCCAGTTTTAACGCCACCTCCGGCGCGGCTCCGCCGGAGACGCCCGCCAGCTTGCCCGAATACCGCTTTCGACCTCTTACCGGGAGGGTGAGTTCGATGCGGGCCCGTTGGCCGCAGAAGCGCTCGAAGTCGTGCGCCCGCCGGATGGGCCTCGGAATGCCGGGGGAGGAAACCTCCAGGACATACCGGTGAGGGATCGGGTCCTCCACGTCGAGAACCGGACTGACCCGGCGACTCACCCGTTCGCAGTCTTCCAATTGAACGCCGCCGGGCTTGTCCATGTAGATACGGAGCACCCACCTCCCGCCTTGCTGGACGAACTCCAACTCCACCAATTCCAGCCCCTCGTCTTCCACAACGGGATCAACGATGGGCCAGAGCCGACTTCTCACTTCCCCGGCGAGCAAAGGACCTCCCGGTCAAAAAAAAGAGCGGGCGGTCTCAACCCACTCTTGCGCAGGCGATCCATCTACACCTAATCTACCACCCGTACGAAGAAATTCAAGGGATTTTTCAGGCGTTCAATCATCCACATGCCTACCCGGACGATCCTCCGGGGACGCCGCCTCATCCGGCTGAGCCGCCGAGAGGGCTTCCTTCACCCGGCGATGGATGGTCCCGGCCACCTGGTCCAGGTCCACCCGCTCTTTCGCCCCGTCCCTACGAGACTTCAGCTCGGCCACGCCTTCCGCCAGGTCCCTTTTTCCCAAGATGACCTGGAAGGGGATCCCGATGAGGTCGGCGTCCTTGAATTTCACGCCGGGCCGCTCGTCCCGGTCGTCCAGAAGAACCTCCAGGCCTGAGCGCAACAGCTCCGCATACACGTCCTCCGCGGCCTTCCTCACCGAATCGTCCTTGACGTTGAGGGGGATGACCATCCCCTGGAAGGGCGCGATGGGTACGGGCCAGATGATGCCGTTTTCGTCGTGGTTCTGTTCGATGGCGGCGGCGATGGTCCGCCCGATGCCGATGCCGTAGCAGCCCATGATGATCGGCCGGGCGTCCCCCTTCTCATCCAGGAACGTTGCGCCCATGGCCTCGCTGTACTTGGTCCCCAGCTTGAAGACGTGGCCGACCTCGATCCCCCGCATGATGCGCAGAGAGGCGCCGCATTGAGGGCAGGGATCTCCCTGCCGGGCGAATCGGACGTCGGCGTATTCACTGACCTCGAAATCCCGCTCGGGCTTCACCCCTTCGTAATGATGGTCGGCCGCATTCGCCCCCACGACGAGGTTCTTTCGGCCCTTGACGGTGTAGTCGCAGATAATGGGGACGCCGTCTTGCAGGTGGATGGGCCCCGCAAAACCGACTGGGGCCCCCGTGACCCCTTCGGTCGTATCCTCCCCTGCCAGAACGAGGTCCGTAGCCCGAAGTAGACGTTTCAGCTTCGTCTCATTCACTTGGCAGTCGCCCCGGACCAGAACGGCGACGGGCGCGCCGTCGACTTCGTAGATCAGGGTCTTGGCGAGCCCGCTGAGGTCGCGGCCGAAAAAGCGGGCCACCTCCTCGGCCGTCGTCGCACCCGGCGTATGGACCTTGCGCGGCTCGATGTCCGCAGGCCCGTCCCCCCCCGCATCCCCAGAGAGCCGCCCGGCCTCCTCGCAGAGGGGGGTCCTCTGCACGTTGGCTGCATAACCGCAATTGTCGCAGACGGTGATGGCCTCCTCCCCGGTATCGGCATGGACCATAAACTCGTGAGAAAAACTGCCCCCGATGAGTCCCGTCTCGGCTTCCACCCCGGAGAAACTCAACCCGCACCGGGTGAAGATCCGTCCGTAGGCCTCGAACATCTTCCGGTAGCTATCCTCCGCCCCTCTCTCGTCCCGGTCGAAGCTGTAGGCGTCCTTCATCATGAATTCCCGACCCCGCATGATTCCGAATCGTGGGCGGATCTCGTCCCGGAACTTGGTCTGAATCTGGTAGAGGTTCAAAGGCAGTTCGCGATAGGACCGCACGTCGCGCCGGATCAGGTCGGTGATGACTTCCTCGTGGGTCGGGCCGAGGCAGAAGTCGCGCCCGTGCCGGTCTCTGATGCGCATGAGCTCCTTGCCGTAAGCCTCCCACCGCCCGGTCTCCCGCCACAGCTCCGCCGGGAGGAGCACGGGAAGGAGCGCCTCCTGGGCGCCGGCGCGGTTCATCTCTTCCCGGACGATGGCCTCGACCTTTTGCTGCACTCGGAGGCCCACCGGCAACAGGGTGTAGACGCCGGCCGACAATCGGCGAATCAGGGCGGCCCTCACCATGAGGGTGTGGCTGACCACCTCCGCCTCGGCCGGGTCTTCCTTCAGGGTGGGCAGGAAAGTGCGGGAGTAACGCATCAAAGGGCTCCGGGTTTCGCCGTTGCCGGTTGGGGGGCTTGGGCGGACGCACGGACGGAGAAAAGGACGGGGGTCGCGAAAGGGTTCACGGTATGATGGCCGGGCTGCCGGTCTTCGGACGGTTCAGGGGATGACGGGAAGCCGGACTTTGATCCCTTCGGGCAGAGGAGGCTCCCAGGGCTCTTCTTCCGCCCCGCCGGATTCCCCCTGCGCGGTGAGTTCTCCTTCCGCGGCCATGCGCTCGATTTCTTCCACGATGGTGTCGAAGAACTCTTCCTCTTTGACCTTCCGGTACTTCTGTCCCTTTTTGAAGATCATCCCCTCGCCCTTGCCCCCGGCAATGCCGATGTCGGCGTCCTTGGCCTCGCCTGGCCCGTTCACTTCGCAGCCCATGACGGCCACGGTGATGGGGTGTTTGACGTGGGCGAGGGCCTTTTCCAGCTGATTGGCCAGCCCTTCCACGTCGATTTGAATCCGGCCGCAGGTCGGACAGGCCACCACGTTGACTCCGCGATGGCGGAGCTCCAAGGACTTGAGGATCTCGTAGCCGACCTTGACCTCTTCCACGGGATCGGCGGCCAGGGAGACGCGGATGGTGTCGCCGACTCCCTCGCTCAAAAGAAGCGAAAAGGCGGCTGTCGTCTTGATCGCCCCCGTGACGTGGGCGCCCGCCTCGGTCACTCCCAGGTGAAGGGGGTAATCCACCTTTTCGGCGATCAGCCGGTAGGCGCTCACCGTTCGCCAGACGTCGGAGGCCTTCAGGGAAATCTTTATACTGTCAAAGTTGTATTTCTCCAACAGCTCGACGTGGCGCAGGGCGCTCTCGACCATTGCTTCGGGCATCGGTCCCCCGTACTTATCGACCAGTTCGACCTCCAGGGAGCCGGAGTTGACGCCGACCCGGATGGGGACGCCCAGGTCGTTGCATGCCCGGGCCAGCTCTTTCACCTTGTGCTCGCCCCCGCCGTAGGCGCGGATGTTGCCCGGGTTGATGCGCAGGCAGTCGATCTCCCCTTTCAGGGCCTCCAGCGCCAGGCGGTAGTCGAAGTGGATATCCGCCACGAGCGGCAGGTTTGTCCCCGCCTTCAGCGTGCGGATGCATTTGGCGGCGTCCATGTCGGGAACGGCGACGCGGACGATCTCGCAGCCCACTTCCTCCAAGTCGTTGATCTGGCCCATCGTCGCCAGGGTGTCGCGGGTGTCGGTATCCGCCATGGACTGGACGACCACCGGGGCGCCGCCGCCCACCTGGACGTTGCCTACGAAAACTGGTTTGGTCTTTCGTCTTTTTTGGGTGAAATCCGTCACCTCGCCCTCACGGAACCGGCGCCAGGAAGCGCATGATGTCGTTGTAAAAGGCGTAGATCATCAGAAGGAGGATAAAGACCATTCCCACCTTCTGTGCGGCCTCCCTGGTTCGAAGGCCTATCGGCTTACGCCGCACGACTTCTATAAGGTAGAAGAAAATGTGTCCTCCGTCCAGGACCGGGATGGGAAGCAGGTTCAACAGCGCCAGGTTGATGCTGATGAACGAGGCGAAAAACGCGCAGTTGACGCCCCCCGCCTGGCAGTGCCAGCCGGCCCGCTCCCCGATGAGGATCGGCCCCCCGAGGGCGTCCCGAGCGGGCACAACACCTCGGAAGATCAGGCCCACCGCCTGTCCCGTCTGGTCGATGATTCGCCACGTCTGCCCGAGCGCCCGCCCCACGGCCGTTATCGGGTCAGGCGACTCCCGCGGGGGATAGGGGCCGAGGCGAAGGACCCCCCCTGTCTGCACGCCGATCATGGTGCGTTTGATTTCTTGACCGGTGATCGTCCGAGTGGACATGACCTTCGGCCGGACCGAGAGGAGAATCTCCCGCCGATCCCGAAGGACCTTTACCTCCAGCCTTTTGTCCCCACTTTCCCGGACGACTTCGACCAATTCTTCCCACCGGCTCACGCGCCTTCCTTCGATCTCGACGACTTCGTCCCCGGCCTTGATGCCGGCCTTCTCCGCCGGGGAACCGGGGACGACCTTGGCGATGGAAGGCGCGAAATAGGGAGTGCCGAGGAGGGTCACCACCCAGAAGACCAGGACGGCGAAGACCAGGTTGAACACCGGACCGGCCAGGACCACCCAGAGGCGCTGGCCTACGGGCCGCAGCGCGAAGGACTTCTCCGGCGGCACCGCCGGTTCGCCGGATTCATCCTCCTCACCGCTTTCCCCCTTTCCTTCTTTTCTGGTGGGGAAATCGCTCACCTCCTGCCCCATCAGTTTGACGTAGCCCCCCAGGGGAATGGCGGAGATCAGGTATTCGGTCCCGCCGTACTTCCTGCCGATGAGCTTGGGGCCGAACCCCAGGGAAAACTTCTCCACCCCGATGCCGAACTGCTTGGCCGCCAGGAAGTGTCCCAACTCGTGGACGAACACCAGAATTCCTAAAATCAGAACGGCGAAGACGATGGTCATGATCAATGCGCTGTCCTCAAGGGTGTGGTCCGGAAGCTATCGACTGCCCGGTGTCGGGGGCGGGTGGACGACCTCGACTCCAGGCGGGATCCGGAACGTAAACAGGTCCTGCGGGAGCGCCTCATCCACACGGATATTCTCAAACTGGATGTCCGTCACGTTCCCGTAGGGGTCAATCAGCGAGCTTCGGACGATGAGATAGTCTTCCTTGCGCACGTCCAGACGCAGCTCCTTCAAGCTGGGATGGGGCTTCTTGGGGATCAGGGAAAGCCTGTGGAGGGCGGGCGCCCCGTTGCCCGCTTCCGGCCGCTTCTCCCTGAAACGGACGTTGAACTCGCGGCGGATGTCTCCATTTCCCGCCAGGAAGGCCAAAGGCGTTTTGGACCGGAAGGTCTCTCCAAACCGGCTGGCGATGACCTGCTTGAGCTTCGGCGTGTAGACCCAGAAACTCAGCCCGTCGCTCACCAGCAGCTGCCGTTCCGGGCCCTCGTATTCCCACCTCATCATTCCGGGTTTCCGGATGTAAACGCGTCCGGCGGACTCCAGTCTTTCTCCCAATGACGCCAAGACCGAAGTCTGGCGAAACCGCGCTTGAAAGAAATGGGTCTGCTGGTATCGGGCCTGCACGCCCTCCACCACCGTCTGTAAATCCTGGGCAACGCCCTGAGCGCCCGTTGTCATCAGCCACAGCGCGGCGCCGAGCGTTACCACCAACGTTTGTACGCGTTCCACCCCATCTTCCCCGCCAGGCGGATGAGCACGAGGCCCACGACGAAGCCCCCGATGTGAGCGAACCAGGCCACCCCGCCCGAACTCTCCAGACCCAGGGACATCGTACCCCGAAACAACTGAATCACGAACCAGAAACCCAAAACCCAGAGCGCGGGGATCCGCACCACCTGAATGAAAAAGAACACGATCAGACACACCACCTTGTGTCTCGGGTAGAGGACCAGATAAGCGCCCAAGACGCCTGCTATCGCTCCGCTGGCTCCGATTAAGGGTATCTGCGAGGAGGGGTCTATGAGAATGTGGGCCCACGTCGCCGCGACTCCAGAGACGAGGTAAAACATCGCAAAGCGGGCGTGGCCCAGATATTCCTCGATGTTGTTCCCGAAGATCCAGAGGTAGAGCATGTTTCCGCCGAGATGGACAAATCCGGCGTGCAAGAACAGCGAAGTAAACAGGGTCATCCAGGCGGGCAGGAAAAAATCCGGCAGCGCACCGACGTCCTGCGTAAATCGCACGGGTATGGCGCCCATCCCGTAGATCAGCTTCCTTTGGGCCAGGTGCGTGGGAGCCTGAAACTCCATGAAAAAGCCCAGGATGTTCAACCCGATGAGAAAGAAGGTGACGTAAGGGGTGATGCGGGTTGGATTGTCATCTTTGAGCGGAATAAACATGTGATTCTTCCCAGCCCCTGCCGAGTCAGGTCACAGTCAACGTTCAACCCTACCCGACGGTCTCTGGCAAATCCCCCTATCTCCCCCGGCCCGGCGGTGTCAAAGGGAAAACACAACCTTACGAATTTATCCCTAGAGGGGCGGGGATGCCATCCTGCCCGCCATTTTCCTCATCGTCGTGGCGAGGTCTCGGACTTTCCCTGGCATCTTTCGGCTTCGGGACTCGGCCGGGACCCGTCCGACGCTTCCCATCCCGTTATGGGTTGTCCGGGTTTCGGACGGAAAATTCAGCCTGAGAAGCGTTCTGGAGGACCATCCTCCGTCCTTCCAAGACGATGCGGCCCTCCGCGAACCATCTGACGGCCATGGGATAAATCCGGTGCTCCTCGCGGAGGATCCGCTCCGATACGGTTGCCTCGTCGTCGTCCTGGAAAACGGGAACGGCCGCCTGAACGATGACCGGGCCGTGGTCCACCTGCTCATCCACGCAATGAACCGTAGCCCCCGTGATGCGCACACCGTGCTCCAGCGCCTGTCTTTGGGCCCGCAACCCGGGAAACGCCGGAAGCAGCGAAGGGTGGACGTTCAGAATGCGCACGCCGGCCTTCTCGATGAATTCGCCGCTCAGGATCCGCATGAATCCGGCCAGGCACACGAGGTCGACACGGAACTCGTTTAGTATTTGCAAGGCGGTCCTTTCGAACTCCCCGCGCTCGATGGACCGGCTGGGGATCCCCCGGCGGGCGGCCCGCTCCAGGGCCTTCGCCTCTCGGACGTCGCTCAGGACGCATACGATTTCCGCCTTCAGGAAGCCCGAGTCCGCCGCATCCATCAGGGCCTGAAGGTTCGACCCGCGTCCGGAAGCAAAAACAGCAACCCTCACCGGCCCCTTCGCTCCAGGATGACCCGGTCGCCCCCGGGTGGACACTCCTCCACGCGCCCAATCCGGTACACTTGCGCCCCCGCGCGCCGCAGCGTCTCTATCGTCCCACCTGCCTCGCCGGGGGAAACCACGACGATCAAACCGACGCCCAGGTTGAAGACGGCTTCCATCTCCTCCGGCGGGACGGAGCCGGCCCTTTGCAGGAAGTCGAATACCGGTAAAACCGGCCAGCTTGCGTACTCAACGACTGCCCGGCAGCTCTGTGGAAGGATGCGCTCCAGGTTCCGGGCGATCCCCCCTCCCGTGACGTGGGCGATTCCCCCGACAGTCGTTTCCTTCAAGATCTCCGAGACGGCGCGGACGTAGAGCCGGGTGGGGGCCAGCAGGGCATCGGCAAGGGGCTGGCCACGCCCGCCGGGAAGGGGTTGCTCCAGGCTCAGGCCTTCTTTCTCCAAGATCCGTCGGACCAGGGAGAACCCATTGCTGTGCGGACCGCTCGAGGCCAGTCCCAGCAAGACGTCCCCGGGCCGGATCGCCCTGCCGTCGAGGAGAGCCTCTTCCTCGACGATGCCGACGGCGCAACCGGCCAGGTCATACCGGCCCTCCGGGTAAAAGCCCGGCATCTCGGCCGTCTCCCCCCCCAGAAGCGCACAGCCGCACTCCGCACAAGCAGCGGCAGCGCCGGCCACCACTTCTTCCACGACGGGGGGCTCCAGCTTTCCGGTCGCGATGTAATCCAGGAAAAACAGGGGCTGGGCCCCTTGGGTCAGGACGTCGTTGACGCACATGGCGACCAGATCGCGGCCGGCGACACGGTGCCGGCCCGTCTGGATGAGGAGGTCGAGCTTGGTTCCGACACCGTCCATTCCGGACACGAGGAGGGGATTCCGGTACCCCCGCGGGATTCGGAAACAGCCCCCAAACCCCCCGATCTCTCCCTCCACCTCCGGCCTACGGGTCGCCACGGCCAGGGAGCGCAGGCGGGGAACGAGCGCCTCGGCCGCCCCGATGTCCACCCCGGCTTGCCGATAGGTCAGTGCGGCCCTGTCCGGCCTCGGACCGGCAGGCGGATTCACTGCGCCCGGAGCCTGCGAAGAAGCTGGACGTTTTCGGCGTGGCCGCTCATCCGGGCGGTCACTTTGCCCCGGATGGGGCGGCCCAAAAGGTAGAGGTCACCGATGACGTCCAGAATTTTGTGCCGGACGAACTCGTCGGGGAAGCGAAGCTCGGTGTTGATCACCCTTCCTTCATCCAAGAGGATGACGTTGTCCAGCCGACCCCCGCCGACCAGTCCCCGTTTTTCCTGCTCCTCCACGTCTTTGATGCGCCCGAACGTCCGCGCGGGGGCGATGGCCTCCCGGAACGATTCGTGCCCGTCCAACGTGAAGCGGAATTCCTGAACACCGATGGGGTCCGGCAGGGCCAGCGTGAAGTCGGCGACGAACTCCGGATGAGGTTCGATGCGCAGTGTGACGCGTTCCCTGGCCACTTCGATGGGCGAAGCGACCTCCACGGGCTCAACCCTGGCGTTTTGCTCTACGACCCCGCCATCCTCAATCAGCTGGCAGAAGTCCCTGGCCGACCCGTCCATGATCGGGATCTCGTCACCGACCTTGATCAAGACGTTAGTGATTCCGTAGGCGTGCAAAGCGGCCATGAGGTGCTCGATGGTCCGAACCCGAATCGGGCCTTGCTCGAGCGTGACGGCGGAGTCAGTGGAGACAACGTTGTCCAGATGAGCCAGGACGGATTCTTCGGTGGTGATGTTTCCGACCCGGATTCCGCTGTCGGGGGGAAGAGGGGAAAGGATCAGGCCCGTCTTGAGGCCCGAATGCAGTCCCTGGCCGCTAAGCAGAACGCTCTTGCCGAGCGTCCGTTGGACTGCGCCCTTGCCTTTCTTCGGCTGTGAAATCTTCAACCCGTGAGCTTTGATTTTGGAGCGGAGTTGTCCTTCCGAGATTCCCAGTTGCGAGGCCGTCCTGCGGAGATTCCCTCCGTGCTTCCGCAAGAGCTGGGCGAGGTAATCTTTCTCCCATTCCGTCTTTTCGCGGACCTGGGTCCTCGGCCTGCCTTTCGGCTCCTCTTCGGAGACCCCCTGTATCCGCTCGGGCAGATTGGCGAGCGCGATCACATCGTCTCTCTCAGAAAGGACGAGACTCTCTACAACATTTTTCAGTTCTTTGATATTTTGGGGCCAGGCGTACTTTTCCAGGGCCTCGATGGCTGCTTCCTCCAAAACCGGCCGGCGGAGTCCGCGATGGCTACAGAACTGCGACAGGAAGTGCTCCACGAGGCTGCGGACGTCCTCCCACCGCTCCCGCAAGGGCGGCACTTGCACCGGCTCGCCCTGTATCTGCTCCGTCAGCTCTTTTCCCAGGACCTCCTCGATGGGCGTCCTGCGAAGGTCGAAGGTTGTGGAAAAGAAGATCTCGACCTTCAAAGGGAGCGAGCGGCGACCGCCCTCTCTCTGAAAACGGCCCTTCTTCAAGGCCGCGGCCAGGCGGGAGGCGACCTCCGGGGCCATCTGCTCGGCAGCGTAGAGATAGACCATTCCGTTTTCGGCCGCTTCCAGTTGTCCGGTTTGGACCTCGCCGGAAGGACCTTGGTGACCGAAGAGCCGCCGCGCGAGAGAGTTCTCAAGCGCGGATTCCTCCTCTTTGCCGCCTTTCACCCGGATCAACGGGTGGCCGATTCCAGACCGGCGAGCCTGGATCAGCCGTGCGACCAGTTCCTTGCCCGATCCGACTTCTCCATAAATCAGGACCGGACCCTCGCGCGAGGCCGCCGATTCGATCTCTTGGCGCAACTTCAGCAGGGCCTGGCTCCTTCCGATCAGCTCCGACGCCTGGGCCAGATACCCCTGAAACTCGGCATTTTCGCGGAGCAGACGCTGCTGGCGAAGGGCGAGTTCGACGGTGCGCACGACCTGATCCAGGGAGAGGGGCTTCTCGACGAAATCGAACGCTCCGAGTTTGGTCGCCTTCACGGCGGTCTCGATGTTGGCGTGCCCGGACATCATAATGACCTCCAGGCCCGCCCGCTGCTTCCTCACCGCCTGAAGGGCCTGGATGCCGTTCAGGCCCGGAAGCCAGACATCCAGCAGGACAACGTCCGGGTCCTCCCGCTTCACGACCTCCAGGGCTTCGCCTCCGTCGGCCGCTTGAGAGATGGTGTAGCCCTCGTCGGTGAGGATCCCCTCCAGGGAACGCCGGATGCTCTCTTCGTCGTCTACGATTAGAATGTGACCTCGACTCAATTGAATCCTCCAAAGAAACCGTTACACCGAAAACCGGGTCTGGGCGGTTTCGCCGTTCAGCGGAAGGCGAATCTCAATGGTCGTCCCGTGGGGAAGATGGTCCTTGACTTCAACGGCCCCGTCATGATCGGCGATGATCCGATGAACGATGGCCAGGCCGAGGCCCGTTCCTCGGCGCTTGGTCGTGAAGTAAGGCAAAAAGAGCCGGCTTCGGTCTTCCACCGAAATTCCGGGCCCGCTGTCGCTGAACTCAATTCTCAGCATTCCCAGAAAATCGTCCTGGATCGTCCGGATCCACACGTGTCCGCCCCTCGGCATCGCATGAATGGCGTTATCGATCAGGTTGAGGAACACCCGCTTCATTTGTTCCTCGTCCAGATTCACCCGCCCGAGCCGCTGGTCGAAATCGGTCTCGAAAAGGACCCCCTGGGGGTGGCCTCTGTAGAGCGCGACAGTCTCCCGAATCAGGGAGTGGATGTCACAGTTGCGCGGGCGGGGCTCGGGGATCCGGGCGAAGCGGGAGAATTCGTTGACCAGCTCCATGAGCCCTTTGACCTGATTGATGATGAGCGCCGTGCATTCTTGGAAAACGCTGTGAAAGTCCGGCGACTTTTCCTGATACTTTTTTTGGAGGCGCTGGGTGGAGAGCTGGATGGGCGTCAGGGGATTCTTGATTTCGTGGGCGAGCCCCTGAGCAACTTCCCGCCAGGCGGCGAGTTTCTGGGCCTTGAGCAGCTCGGTCAAGTCTTCAAACACCAAGACCATGCCCACCCCTTTTCCATCCCCATCGGAAAGCAGGCTGACGCTGAGGAGCAATGTGAGGAGCCGTCCCCCGACAGTCACGGGGCGCTGGGCGTCCAGCCGATCCAACCGGGCCCTGGCGATCTCTCGAAAGAGCTCGCGCGCCGGGGCGATGAGCGCCGGACTGAACACTTGCCGGTAGTGTAATCCCAATGCATCCTGGACCCAGACCCCCAACATCCGCTCAGCCGACCGGTTGATGGTGGTCACCCGACCACGACGATCCAGCGAGACGACGCCCGCGCCGACCCGCTCCAGGACCCGCTCCATGTATACCCGGCGGCGCTCCAACTCCGCGTTGCTTCGCTCCAGCTTCTCCTTTCCCCGCCGGAGGTCCGCCGTCATGGCGTTGAAGGTGTCCACCAGGTAGCCGATTTCATCATCGCCCCCGCGTTCCACGTGGATGTCCAGATTTCCCTCGGCCACTGCCCGGGTCCCTTCGGCCAGGGACTTGATGGGTTCGGTGATTCCCCGCGCCAGGTAAAAGCCAAACCAGATGGCCGAGAAAATGATGAGAAGCGTGATCAGCAAAAACGTGATGAGGTAGATCAACTTCAGCGGGTCCCGGAACATCTCCAGTTGCTTGTACTCGCGGTAGGTCCCGCCGACGGCCTCCATCTTTTTCGTCAGGTCCAGGGGGAAGAAACGGGACAGGACGAGCAATCCCAGCGTCCGGTTTTTTCCCGAGCCCGATCCCAGGGCCGTGACCGCCCGGACCGCCTGCCCCGCTCCCAGCCGTTGCCTTTCAATCACGTTTTTTCCGCTCAGAACCTGATCGACCAGCTCTGCTTTCAGGCGCGTGAAGAACAGATCCTGTGACGCGCCCTCGGCTTTCACGTTCAGGAAGGTCTTCTGGTCGGCGGAGATGACCTGCAAACCGTCCAGGTGTAGGTCGCCAAGTTTCTCTTCCAAAAATCCCCGTAGCTCCTGTTGCCCGATGGGCTGGGCCAGGGAAGCGACATCGACCCTGCGAGAGAGACGTGAGGCCTGATGAGAGAGCTGCTTTTCGGTTTCGTCGTTGATCTGCCGAACCACCTCCTGCGAATCCCTCAGGGTTCGCTCCACCTGCGAGCTGAACCAGCTCTCGATGCTCCGGTTGATCAGACCATTGGCCACAATGAACAGGAGGATGGAAGGCGCGAGGGCCAGGCCCACGAAGGCGATCACAAGCTTCGTGCGGAATTTGGCGCCAATGGCGCCCTGGCGGCGCTCGAAGTACAGCTTCAGCAGGTTGCGCAGCACCAGAAGGATCAGCGCCAACAGGAGGATGATGTTGATGTTGACCAGGGCGTAAACGATGACGTTGTTGGCGACGAAGTGGGTGGGATTGAACTTGAAATAGATCCCCGTGATCGTCAGGAGGATGATGATGCATACTGTCCCCAAGATGATCCGGCGGATTCGCGCCGTACGCCGTTCGTTCGTTTCTGTCGGGGTCGGTTTCACCCGGGAATCCTTTGGAATGAACCGCTCCTTCGCGTATTTTCCGCCTGAGGCTCCGAAGGTCGGAGATGGACAACCCTCAGGGAAACCCGTTCACCATTGCCCTCTTTGGGGCACGCTTAGGCCTGGGAAGAAATCTCCGACCCCCTGCGCCCATTGCCCGGAGGACACCTCGCCCTCCGGCCGGTTTTCCCCCCGCGTCCCCTGAGCCCTGCTCCCAAACTCGCAGTTTGTTCGCGCCCAACAAGCGTAACTCCTGAATCGTCAAGATGTTAGGGAAAGCGGGGTTCGTAAGCAAGTCAATATCACGGCCTTTCTTCCGGCAGGGCCATCTTCCTCAGTCGGTGGAGAAAGTTCAGCGCCTCCAGGGGCGTCATCCGATCCGGATCGGCCTGCTCCAACTCCCGCAGAAACTCCGGGGGATTCTGATTATAAAGCCCCAGTTGCTGAAATTTCTCGCGGGCCGGCAATTTCGGGCCGCTCGGTTCCTGCCGCTCTTCGTAAGTGGCGAGGATTTGGGCCGCTCTCTCCAGGGTTTCTTTCGGAAACCCCGCCAGACGGGCAACATGGACGCCGTAACTCCGGTCCGAGGTTCCCTCGACCACCTGTCGAAGAAACACCACGTCTCCCCGATATTCCCGCACCGACATGGTCAGGTTCTTCACCCGCGGCAGCCTTTTGGCCAACTCGGTCAGCTCATGGTAGTGCGTGGCAAAGAGGGTCCGCGGCCCGGAGCTTTCCGGGCCGTGCAGGCGTTCGGCGACCGCCCAGGCGATGCTCATGCCGTCGAAAGTCGAAGTGCCCCGCCCGATCTCGTCCAGGATGACCAGGCTTCGTGCGGTGGCGTGGTGCAGGATGTGGGCGGTTTCGACCATTTCCACCATGAAGGTGCTCTGTCCTCGTTGCAGGCGGTCGTGGGCCCCCACGCGCGTGAAGATGCGGTCTACCAGGCCGATGCGCGCGGAGGACGCCGGGACAAAGCTCCCGATTTGCGCCAGGAGAACGATGAGGGCGAGCTGACGGATGTACGTGGATTTGCCCGCCATGTTGGGGCCCGTCACCAACAGGATTTGCCGATCCGACGCGCTGAGGTGGGCATCGTTCGGCACGAACCGTTCCTCCACCGCCGCCGGAGAGCGCTCCAAGACCGGGTGCCGTCCTTCCTGGATGACGATCTCTCCCGACTCGTCCACCTCCGGCTCGGTGTAATTGCACCGGGCCGCCACCTCAGCGAACGTGGAGAGAACGTCGAGGACGGCGATTCGTCCCGCCGCGCGCTGGATGCGCTCGGTTTCGGACAAGACGGCCGACCGGACCTCCTGGAAGATTTCGTACTCCAGCTCCCTGGAGCGAGACTCGGCCTGTAGGACCTCCTCTTCGGTCTTCTTCAACTCGGGCGTCACGTAGCGTTCGGCATTGGTCAGCGTCTGCCGCCGGGTGTAATCCGAAGGCACGTCCGCCTCGGCCTTCTTGCTCACTTCGATGCAGTACCCGAAGACCTTGTTGTAGACGATCTTGAGGTTCTTGATTCTCGTCCGCTCTCGCTCCCGCTCTTCATACGACCGCAGCCAGGACTTCGCGTCTTTGCTCAGGCGCCTCAGCTGGTCCAGCTCGGGATGATATCCTTCCCGGATGAGCCCGCCTTCCCTTACGGAGAGAGGGGGCTCCTCGACGATGGCGCCTTCCACGGCGGCGACCACGTCCGTCAGTTCATCCCAACTGGAGAGTTGTTCCTGGACGATACCCGCCTCGAGCCCCGAGATCGCCTCCTGAACGCGCGGGAGTCTTTCGAGGGACCGGCCGAGATGCCGAAGGTCACGGGCGTTTCCGGCCCCTAAATGAAGGCGCGCCAGGAGCCTTTCCAGGTCTCCCACGCGGCTGAGGGACTTTTGCAAATCCACCCGGGCCTGGACATTCTCTCGAAAGGCCCGCACCGCTTCAAGACGGGCCCTCACGGCCTCCACGCGGACGAGGGGATGAAGGAGCCACTTCCGCAGTGCCCGGCCTCCCAGGGGAGTCGCCGTTCGATCCAGGACTTGCAGGAGGGAGCCCGTTCGCTCGCTGTCCGGACCCGAGCGCAGGATTTCCAGGTTGCGCTGCGTGGCCGCGTCCAGGAGCATGGTCTCCCGGCGGTATTCCGCCCGCGGGGGACTCAAGTGTCCGAGGCGGTCGCCCTGTGTTTGACGCAGATAATGGTAAAGAGCGCCCGCCGCCCCGACGCCCAGGGGCATGGCGCCCAGCCCCAGGCCGTCGAGGGAGCCGAGGCCGAAGCCCGACCGCAGGAGCCGCTCCCCTTCCCCCGGGTCGAAGACCCAGGCCGGAACCCGGGTGATCAGAATGGACTTCGCGTCAGGAACCGCCGGCAAATGATCGGCCGCGTCAATCCGGCCGGAAGGATTCTCCGGCAACAGGATCTCTTTCGGCTCCAGGTCCGCCCACTCGTCGGAAAGGGCTGATGCCCTGTCCTCCCCTTCCAGCTGAAGGACCCGGAACTCGCCCGTCGAGAGGTCGGCGAATGCGAACCCCAAGGCCTGTTCCCCCGTGAGCAGAGCGGCCAGGTAATTTCCGGCCTTGGACTCCAAGACCTGCGGCTGGGTCGCCGTCCCCGGTGAAACCACCTGGACGACTTCCCGCCGCACGAGCCCCTTTGCCCTTTTCGGGTCTTCCATCTGCTCGCAGACGGCCACCCGAAACCCCGCCCTGACCAGCCGGGCCACATAGCCCTCGATGGCGTGGTGAGGGAATCCGCACATCGGCGCCGAACCCTGCGAGTCCTCGTGCCGGGAAGTGAGCGCGATGTCCAAGATGGGGGCTGCCTTTTCGGCATCCTCAAAGAACATCTCGAAAAAGTCCCCCATCCGAAAGAGCAGGATGGCGTCCGCATACTCTCGCTTCAAGGACCGGTACTGGCGCATCATGGGGGTGAGGCCGGGGTCCTTGGCCGGACGGGCGCGAGACGCCGGGGAGGGGGAGCGGGGGGTCTTGCCGCCTGACCGAGTGAAGGATGGTTCCGCCATGCCGCCCTCGCCCGCTTCAGGATTCGATTCTTGCGGGGCCCACTTCCGCCAGGTGGGATTTTTTGACATCTTTGCCCTCGGCCAGAGCGGGGACGAGGCTCTCCTCCTCCATCTCCTGCACGCGCCCTTCCATCTTACGCAGACGGGATTGTCCTCGGCGCAGTCGCCACCGAAGGCGGACCTTCTCCAGAACCCCGAATAGCCAGGCCACCAGGGCCCCGAGGACAAAAGCGCTTAACAGCAGGAAAAAGAGGGGATAAGGCCCGGGCGACAACAGGCCGTAGTACTGGACGCTGACCGGCGTCATGTTCTTCACGCCGAAGCTGACGGCCAGCACGACGACTGCCAATGCGAGAATGAAGCGCAGGGCGCCCATTTCTACTTTTCGACCTTTTCGAAAGACCGCTTCAACATCTGGTAGGTGCTGCTTAAGTGATCGGGGATCACCTTCACGTCGGCCAGGACCGGCATGAAATTCGTATCGCCCTTCCAGCGCGGAACGATGTGAACGTGCAGATGGTCGGTGACTCCCGCCCCCGCCGCCTCCCCCAGATTCAGGCCCAGGTTGAAGCCGTGCGGCTCCAGGGTCTCCTGGAGGATGCGGGTGCAACTACGGGTGAGGCGCATGAGTTCAACCATCTCCCGGTCGCTCAGGTCAAAGAAGTCGCCCGTGTGGCGCCGGGGCGATACCATGATGTGGCCGTTGCTGTAGGGGAAGACGTTCATGATGACGAAGGCCAGCTCCGATCGGCACAGCACGTAATTTTCGGCGTCCCGGTCTTCTTCCGCCATCTTCCGGCAAAAGAAGCATCCGCCCTCCGAACCCTCCCCCTTCACGTACGCCATTCGCCAAGGGGCCCATAGACGCTTCACATCGCTCTCTCTTCGTCAAGGTCCGCCTTTCCTGGGGTCCCCAGGGCCTGAAGGCACCGTCTCTCCTTTGACCTCATGGTTCGAGCCGCTTGCCGAGTCTCATGGTCGTGTCCCAAGAGATGGAGCGTCCCGTGGATGAGGAGGCGGAGGACTTCATCGCCCAAAGGGTCCCCGTCCCGGACTTCCCCCGGCGGTATTGTCTCGGGCGCGTTCGGGCGGGCTGGCCGTCTGGGCCGGGCTTGACGCCGGGCGGTCTCCACGGAGATGACGACGTCGCCGAGAAGGCCCTTCGCATGTTCTGGAAAAGCGCCCCCCCGCATCGGAAAGGCCAAAACGTCGGTCGGCCTTCTCTCTGCCCGGTAGCGGCCGTTGAGCTCAGCCATCAGGTCGTCATCAACCAGGAGTACGCTGAGGTCCTCACCCGGACAGCCCAGAAGTTTTAACAACTTCCGGACTTGGCTCGCGATCCAGCGCCGGTCGATCTTGGCCGTCCGTTGCTTGTTCGCCACCGTTGTCGGCATCCAGGTGGGCCTCGAGCTCAAGTTGGCCCTGCCGTCCCATTTGGGGATAGACGACCCGCTGGTGAAAGATCCCCGTCAGGATCCGGACGAAGGCCTGGGTGATGAGGTTCAAGTCTCGAAGGGTCAGTTCGCAGTCATCCAGCTGTCCCTGGGCGAAGATGCGGGCCACGATGTTTCTCACCACATTGTGGATTCGCGCTGGGGTGGGATCGACCAACGTGCGCGAGGCGGCCTCCACGCCGTCCGCGAGCAGGAGAATCCCCGTCTCCCGGCTTTGGGGCTTCGGGCCCGGGTAGCGGAAGTCGTCCTCATTGACCGTCTTGTGGGAGGAACCCTCCATTTGCAGGGCCTTGTTGTAGAAATAGCTGATGGGGCTCGTGCCATGGTGCTGCGGGATGAAGTCGATGATCTGCTCGGGCAGTTTGTGGTTCCGGGCCATCTCGATTCCGTCTTTGACGTGGGAGATGAGGATGAGGGCGCTCATCCGGGGGGCCAGACGGTCGTGTTTGTTCTCCGCGACGGAGAGATTCTCGATGAAGTACTCGGGCTTACGGATCTTCCCGATGTCGTGGTAATAGGCGGCGACCCGGACCAGAAGGGGGTTGGCGCCGATCCGCTCGGCCGCTTCTTCCGCCAGGCTGCCGACGACCACACTGTGGTGATAGGTCCCCGGGGCCCTCATCACCAACTGACGCAGGAGGGCATGGTCCATGTCTCCCAGCTCCAGGAGCTTGATGTCCGAGGTGATGCTGAACATCGATTCCAAAAGAGGCAGGCTGGCCGAGACGATAATCCCCGCAATCGCCCCTCCGGTGATCCCCATCAGGACCACGAACCACCCGTCGGTGGAGAGCAAGCTCCCTTCCACCAAATGAAGGGCGACGACCACGGCTACGTTGGCCACTCCGACCAGGAGTCCCGTCATAAGGATGCTGGAACGCCGGCGGTAATAACGGACCCGGAAGCTGGCCACCAGTCCCCCCACCAGGGCCGCAAGGGGAAGACCGAAGGTTTGAGGCAGCAAGAAGCCCGCAAGAAAAGCCGTGAGGGCGGAAAACAGCAGCGCGACCTCCAGGTCAAGCAGAATGGCGGCCAGCATCGCCCCCGTGGCGAACGGGATGGCGTAGTAATAGCTGAGGGCGTCCACGTTGCCCAGCGCCTCGGAGAACGTCAGTCCCACTTGCATGAACGCCTGGATGAGGATCACTGTCCCCAGGAGAATCACCCCCATCAGGACGACCCTTCGGGGGGACTGCACCAATTTGGCCTTGAAACGCAGGAGATAGATGGCCGCCAAGGTCAGGGCGATAGCGATGAGCAAAGCGGTCCCCAAGATGTACCCGACGAATCCGCGCTTCTCTTCCTGGGCCGCAAGACCTCGGAGCTTCACCACTTGCTGAGGGATAAGTCGCTCTCCCTCTCGGGCGATCATCTCGCCTTTCTTGATCTGGAAGAAAACCGGCTTGGCCTCCTGGCGCGCCTTCTCCCGCAGGCTTTCGGTGGCCTGTCTGTTTACAGTGAGGTTGGGTTCGAGGAGGCGGCTCGCCAAGAGCACGATGTGCCGCCGCTCTCGGCGGTTGGAACCGATCTCCGACTGCCGGGCCAAAGCGGCAAGGCCCTGGGCGGCCTCTTTGAGGTCCCGGAACCGATGAATGTCGCTGACTTCCTGGAGTCCCTTCTCGCCCACCACCTGGATGGAGATCCCCTTGCCCGTGTGGGCCTCCAGAAGTTTTTTGTTGCTCACGGTTCCCGGTTCCAGCGCCGCGCGCAACAAAAAGCCCACGCCCTCGGCCAGCGTCGGGTCATACCGCTTGGCTCGAAGGAAGCGCACGAGATCAGGAGAAGGCTTGAGTCTCAGCGTCTCGAAAAATTCGGACTCCAGCGTTTTGAAGGCCTGAGTCCTTTCGAACTGGGCGGCCAGCTCCGCCGGACCCACCTCGACCTTTGCCGAGGCGGTGGGATTCGTCTCGTCGCCCTTTCCTGCCGAGTCTTCCGCCTTCACCTCCCGTTGAGCGATCACATCGGCGGCGTAGGTCTCGTAACCCTTGCGGACGTTTTCGAACGCCGAGCGGACTCTGCGGGTGATGGTGTCGGGGAGCTTGGGGTCGAGGTCGAAGACCTCCTTGACGACCTCCCCGGCCGCTTTCTTGATCTGGGCGGTGGAATCGATGTCTTCCACGAGAATGTCGCGGGTCGCCTTGATGTCTCTGGGGACGATGTCGCCCACGTCCAGTTGCTTGGAGGGGAGCGTTCCGCGGGGGATCATCAGGAAAGTCAAGCAGATGAGCAGACCGAGGGCGACGGCCCATTGAGTCAGCCGGGCGCTCCGCCTCGGATCGCCCTTTCGGAACGAGGAAGACCTTTTGCGCCCCTCACCGTTGGCTTTGGTCATCTTCTCCGCGCTCCTTCAGGCCCTTTCGCCGCCGGCCATCGCGAACCCTTCGCTGGCCGTAACGCTCATAGGCCTTAATGACCTCCTGCACCAGGGGATGACGGACAACGTCCTTTTCGGTGAAGTAAATGAATTCAATGTCCTTGATGTCCTCCAGGACTTCCTGGATCTGGATGAGTCCAGAACCCCTGTCGCCGGGAAGGTCCACCTGGGTGATGTCCCCCGTGATGACGGATTTGGACCCGAATCCCAACCGCGTCAGGAACATCTTCATCTGCTCGGGGGTGGAGTTCTGGGCCTCGTCCATGATGATGAAGGAGTCGTTGAGGGTCCGCCCCCGCATGTAGGCCAGCGGGGCGATTTCGATATTCCCCCGCTCGATCAGGTGCTGGACCTTTTCGCTATCCATCAATTCGTTCAGGGCGTCATAAAGGGGCCGCAAGAAGGGATGGATCTTCTCGGCAATATCTCCCGGCAGATACCCCAGACGTTCCCCCGCCTCCACCGCCGGCCGCGTCAGGACGACCCGGCTGTAGGACTTTTGCAGGAGTCCTTCCACTGCGAGGGCCACGGCCAGGTAGGTCTTCCCCGTGCCCGCCGGGCCGATGCTCACCACAACGTCGCGCCGGCGCATGGCCTCGACGTACTTGCGCTGACCCACACTTTTGGGCACGACGTAGCGGCGTTTGCCCCCGGTGCGGATGTGCCAGGCGAAAAGCTCCTTGAGGTCGATCCGGGCGTCTTGCTGGTGGGCGCGGGCGATGACTTGCAGGTCCTGAGAGGACAACTCATATCCTTCGGCCAGGACCGCCTGAAGGCCGGTCAACAGCCGCTCGACAGAGGCGACGGGGCCGGGATCGCCCAGGACTTCGAGTTCCCCGTCCTCGACGGCAAGTTGGACCCCGAACATGGCTTCCAATCGCCTCAGGTGCTCGTCGTGTATTCCGAAAAGGTCCCTCGCTCTGTCCGGGTCAACCAGCCGAATCTTTCGGACGATCGATTCCTCCAAAATATATCTCTCCCGTCCGCCCTTTCAAGCCAACGGCGAAATCCACCATATCAGACAGACTCTACCCTCGCAAACAGGAAATCTTTCTGGAAATGCCCCAGTCCGCTACTTATTAGATAACAGCGTGAAATTCAACCCCTTGGATGATATTCTTTCAACATTACTTTAAGTCTCTCCTGCGTGACATGGGTGTAAATCTGCGTGGTCGAAATGTCCGCGTGACCCAGCATCATTTGGACCGAGCGGAGATCGGCGCCCCGCGTCAGCAGGTGAGTCGCAAAGGAATGGCGCAGCGTGTGCGGGCTCACTGCGTGCTGAATGTTCGCCTTCAAGGCGTACCCCTTCAGGATTTTCCAGAATCCGACGCGGGACATGGGAAACCCCTTCCGGTTGAGGAAAAGCGTCATCTCCTCCCCAGCGGTCTCTCGCCCGCGCAGCCGCCGGCGCCTTTGCAGAAGCTCCTCCCTCGCCCAGGCCACATAGCGTTCGACCTTTTCCTTCGCCTCCTCGCCCAACGGAACGATGCGCTCCTTCTTCCCTTTGCCCAACGTGCTCAGAAAACCTACCTCCAGGTTCACCCTGGGCAGGGTGAGGCCCAAGAGCTCGGACACTCGAAGGCCGGTTGCGTACAACGTTTCCAGCATGGCCGCATCTCTACAGCCCGGGACGGTTGACGGGTCCGCCTGGGCCAGCAACCGGTCCACCTCGGAGAGAGCGAGGAATTTGGGCAGGGGTCGCCCGGCGCCGGGCGTGTGGACATCCACCGACGGGTCTTCCGCCAAGTGGCCCTCTACCGTCAAGAAGCGGCAAAAGCCCCGGAGGGCGGAGAGCTTGCGGCGCAGGGTCCGCGCAGACGCCCCGCGGGAGCGAAGGTCCTCCAGGAACTCCAGCAAGTCCGCCCGGGTGAGCGAGGGGAGCGGCGAATCGGTCCTCTCCCGATGGAGCCGCAAAAAACCCTCCACGTCCCTCCGATACGCCAGAAGGGTGTTCTCCGAAAGCCGGAGCTCAGCCGCCAGGTAATCTAGATAGGACCGCAGGAGATCCGAATCGTTCATCGACCCCTCATCGGCGGGACCCCGCTCACGGCGGGTTCAAATCCAGCGACGGGAGAGGTTCCTTCACCTCCCGCCCGCGAAGGCTCTCGCGCAGGATGGAAAGCTCCGGACAGCCCATCGCTCTCGCCGTCAGGAGGTAGACAGAAGCGCCCGCGACAAGACAGGCGGCCAACGCACCGGCCCGCCCGGCCAGGGAACCGGACGGCACATAGATCATCCGATTCACCCCGTAGACCACCGCCGCCAGGACGCCGGTGGGCGGCAAAATCCGAAGGAGCGATCCGAGGATCGCGCGCCCTCTCAAAGGCCCCAGCCGGCGGCGAAGGGACCGCAGCAACAACCCGACGTTCAGGTAGGCGCACAGTGCGCTGGCCAGCGCCAGACCGGCATGTTTCAGCGGGATCATCAACAGGAGATTCAGCGCCACGTTCGCCATGAGAACCCAGGCGGCGATTCTCACCGGAGTGCGCGTGTCCTGAAGCGAATAGAAGGCCGAGACGATGATCTTCACCCCGGCGTATGCGACCAGACCGGCGGCGTAGGCGATGACCGCCCGGGCCGTCATGGCCGTGTCCGTTGCCGTGAAGGCCCCGCGCTCGAACAGGACCTGAATGATGGGGGAAGCCAAAATGGCCAGGCCCACCGCCGATGGAAGACAGACGAACAGGATCAGACGCAGCCCCTCTCCCAGGGTCTCCACCAGGGCGCCCTCCTCTTTCCGGGCGGCGTGAGAGGCGAGGGCCGGGAAGAAGGCGATGCTCAGGGCGATGCCGAAGACCCCCAGGGGAAACTGGAGAAGACGGTTTGCATAGTACAGGAAGGAAATGCTCCCCTCGGCCAGGAAGGACGCCAGAAACCGGTCCACCAGGGTGCTGATCTGGGCGATGGAAAAACCGAAAAGGGCGGGGACCATCAGGCCCGCGACCCGGCGCGATCCTGGGTGCAACGGCTCCCAGCGCCAACGGGGGATCTGCCTCCTCGTGTGAAGGGGTTTCAACTGGACGACCCATTGGGCCGCCCCACCGATGACCACTCCCCACGCCAGCCCGGCCACAGGCTTGTCCAATGAGGGGGCCAGCCAGAGGGCGCAAGCGATCATCGACAGATTGAAAAAAACCGGCGTCAGGGCGGGCGTCAAGAAGTGCCCCACGATGTTGAGGATGCCCGCTGAGATGGCGGCCAGCCCGATGAAGAAGATGAACGGGAACATGATCCGGGTCAAGGTGACGGTGAGCGCATACTTGGAGGGGTTGCCGGTGAATCCCGGAACAAGGATGCGCACCACATAAGGAGCGGCCAGGACGCCCAGGAGGGTGACGACGGCTAAGATCAGGGCGAGGGAAACCATCAGGGCTCCGCTCAGGCGCCGGGCGGCCTCGTCCCCCCGGTTGGTGCGTTCCCGCGTAAAGACGGGGATAAAAGCCGCCGACAGGGCCCCTTCGGCAAAGAAATTCCGAAGAAGATTTGGAATGCCGAACGCCACGTAGAACGCGTCCGCGCTCATGCTGGCTCCGAACGCGTTGGCGACGATCATGTCCCGGATGAATCCGAAGACGCGGCTCACCAGCGTGGCCCCGCTGACGACGCCCGCCGAACGCGCCAACCGTGCTCCCCGGTTCATCTTCTCTCTTTCCATCCGGTGCAGGATCCTTGAGAGCCGCGCGGGCCGCGCGGTCAATCCTTGACAAAGGGCGTCAAACCCTTATATTTGGACGAGCACAGGATATAGAGAAAATCGCGACTTTGGAGATTCTGCAATGCCCCGCAGCAAGTCGGTTTTGAAGGCCATCCACAAGAACAGAAAGAGCAGGGCGCGCAATCAGGGCTTCCGGACCCGCTACCGGACAGCCGTGAAGAAGGTTCATGCGGCGCTCGAGCAGGGTGACGCCCAGGCCTCGCAGGACGCCCTGACCAACGCCATCCAGACGATCGGCCGGACCGCGTCGAAAGGGGTGATTCATCGGAAGACGGCGTCGCGCAAGGTCTCCCGGCTCAGCCGGCGGGTGCACGCTTTGCAGGAGCAGACCTCCTCTTCCTGAGGTCGTCCTTCTCCCCTCCCCCGCCCGTCCCGCAAAGGGCAAGCGTCAACTCCTCCAACAGGGCCCAATCCGGCAGGCCGCTGCCCTTGAGCCGGACATCGGTCCGTTGCAACCGCTCCACCGCTCCTCGAAGCTCCGCATCCGAGAAGCGCAGCGCTTGATCGGTCAGCTTGCCCGCATAGAAGGGATGGCCGCCCAGCCTTCGGGGCACCGCCGCGACGGGCACGCCCTCGTCCAGCAACGCCCTGGCTTCCAGCAACCTGACAAAGTGCCTGCCCATCGCCGCGATGATGGCGGAGGAGTTGTGCTGCGGCCGAAGAAGTCGCTGGAGCGCCTCGAGGGCCTGGGCGGCCTCGCGGGCGCCCAACGCGTCGGACAGGTCGAACAGGTTCTCCGTGCGGCCATCATCCACCACCGCGGCGACTTTCTTCAGGGAAACTTCCGGCGCGGGACCTGTCTCTTCCCGGCCGGTCTCCTTTGCGTCGTCCACGTGCAAGGACAGTTTCTCCAATTCCGACGCGGCGCGACGAAGCGAGCCCCCCGTCCGGTCCAGCAAAAGGGCGAGCGCCTCGGGCCCTAAGGAGAATCCCAGACGCGAGGCCATCCGCCTCACCTCAGCGCCCAGCGTCTTGCCCTTCAGAGGTTCGGTGGATACGGCGACACCGCTCTTCCGTGCGATCTTGAGCAACGGGCTCGAAGCCTTCAAAGAAGTAGACGACAGCAACACCAGACAGGCCGAATCAGGCGGGTTTTCGAGAACGGGTTTCAGCTCCCCTACCTTCTGTTCCAACCACTGCGACCTTCGAACGACCACCAGCCTGTGCGTCCCCAGGAAGGGCAGGGTTTCGGCGGCGGTCCGGATGTCCTCGGGGGCGCAATCCTCGGCGTCAAGCCTTTGGTGGTTCAAGTCTTCGGTCGCCGGATCGAGCAAGCGGGATCGAATCTGGGCCAGGAGTTCTTCCTGAAGATACTCCTCCTCGCCGTGCAGGAGGTAAAGGGAAGCGATTCGGCCCGCCTGAAGGGCTTTCAACGCTTCGCCGAACGCGACGCCGGGGACGGACGCCAACTCAGAACCCTTCAATCATCAGGCCCTGGAGCTCTCGGGCGATGTCCTCCGAGGCCAGCCGGGCCGCCTCCGTCTGGGCTTGCTCATTGGTGCTCACGTCCCCTGAAACCCGGTATTCCCGGTCGGCCACGATGGTCTGGCGGAAGACGATTTTCTCGTCGATCAGGTCCCTGAGAGAAACCCGAAGGGTCATCCGCAGCCGGAACTCCCGAGTACGGTCGCCTCGGGTGAAGGCGATGGGGCGGAGACGGAATTGAAGGACCTGCCCCTGCAACAGGGCGTCCGCATCCGAAAGGTCGTTGGCCAGGGAGACGCGCCCGTCGCTGATGATCACGGTTCGGATGGCGTCGCTGAGGCGCACTTCAATCCCCTGCTCCAATGTCTGGTTGTCGAAGATGGGGATGTGGATCTTCTTGATGTGCGCCGGGAGAGTAGAACCTCCGGCTCCTTGAAAGTGATAGCCGCAGGCGGAGAGAGCCAGGGCCAGGAAGACCGCCAGCAGCCCGACCCCCCGGCCCGCAGGCTTAGACGACCACATTGACAAGCTTCCCCGGAACGACGATGACCCGCCGGACTTTCTTTTCGCCGATCCAGTTGCGGATTCGCTCGTCCTCGAGGGCGCGACTCCGCACCTCTTCCTCGTCGGCGGTGGTGGGCAGATCGATTCGGCTCCGGACCTTCCCATTCACCTGAAGGACGATGGTTCGGACCTCCTCGGCCGCCACCTCCGGGTCGTAAGCGGGCCACGGATGCGCCACCAGTGAGGTGCTGTGACCCAGAGCCCTCCAGAGCCCCTCCCCGATGTGCGGGGCGAAGGGGTAGAGCAGAATCACGAGAGATTCCAGCGCCTCTTTCCACACGGCCCGGCAATTGGGCGTCCTTTCCGGCTGAAAGGGATAGAGCGCGTTCACCAGCTCCATGATGGCGGCGATGGCCGTGTTGAACCGGAAGCGGCGCCCCACGTCCTCGGTCACTTTCCGGATGGTCTGGTGGACCCTCTTTCGCAACTCCCGCTCGGGCCGCGACAGATCCTCGCCGATGGGTCCGTGAAAGTCCCTCACCTGGTCCGCCGCCCCGGTCACCAGCCTCCAGACCCGGTTCAAGAACCGGTGGCAGCCTTCCACGCCCGCGTCGCTCCATTCGAGCTCTTTTTCGGGCGGCGCGGCGAAGAGCATGAACAGCCGGGCCGTGTCGGCGCCGTATCTGTCAATGATCTTGTCCGGCTCCACCACGTTGCCGTACGACTTGGACATCTTGCGGCCGTTCTTGATGACCATTCCCTGTGTGAGCAAATTCTGGAAAGGCTCGGCCTTCTCCAGAAGCCCCAGGTCCCGGAGAACCATCGTGAAGAACCGGGCGTAGAGCAGGTGCAGGACCGCGTGTTCGATCCCGCCGATGTACTGGTCCACCTCCATCCAGTAAGCGCTCGCATCGCGGTCGAACGGGGCGTTCGTCTCGTTGGGACTCGTAAATCGGCAGAAGTACCAGGAGGAGTCCACGAATGTGTCCATCGTGTCCGTTTCCCTGCGGGCCGCCTTTGCGCACCGGGGACAAGGGACCTCGTAAAAAGACTTCAGGGCGCTCAGGGGCGAGGTTCCGTCAAAGCGCCAATCGATGTCGGTGGGCAGGACGACCGGAAGGTCCTCTTCGGGGACCGGGACGACGCCGCAACCCCCGCAGTGAACCATCGGGATGGGCGTCCCCCAGTACCGTTGGCGGGAGATCCCCCAATCTCGCAATCGGTAATGGACCTCGCGCCGCCCCAAGCCCCGCTGCTCCATGTAATCGGCGATGCCCTCTTTGGCCTTGGAGGTCGGCAGACCGTCGAAGGGGCCGGAGTTCACGTTGACCCCCTCTTCCAGGTAGGCCTCGCTCATGGTTTCGCCGTCCAGCGACGACCCCGGAGGCTGGACCACGACCCGGACAGGGAGACCGTACTTGCGGGCGAATTCTAAATCTCTCTGGTCGTGAGCGGGGACGGCCTGGATCGCGCCCGTCCCGTATTCCATCAGGACGAAGTTGGCCACCCAGAGAGGAATCTCTTCCTTCGTCATCGGGTTCAGGGCGTACCGGCCGGTGAAGACGCCCGCCTTGTCCTGGGCCTCGTCGGTGCGCAGGCGGGTGTCCTGGTTTCTGACCTCTTCGCAGAACCGCCGCACCTCCGCCTCCTGGGGCGTTCCGGCCGACAGGCGAAGCGCCAGGGGGTGCTCGGGCGCCAGGACCATGAAGGTGGCCCCGTAAACGGTATCGTGCCTCGTGGTGAAGACCGGAAGGGTCTCCTCCTCCCCGACGATGGGAAAGTCAATCCGCACGCCCTCACTGCGGCCGATCCAGTTCCGCTGCATGGTGAGCACGCGCTCCGACCAGCCGTCGGCCAGCGCGTCCAGACCGCTCAGGAGCTCTTCGGCGTAGTCGGTGATCCGCAAGAACCAGGCGTCCATCTGCCGCTGGACGACGGGCGTTTCATGCCGCCAGCAGAGGCCTCCCAGCACCTGCTCGTTGGCGAGGGTCGTCTGGCACTTCTCGCACCAGTTGACCCACGTCTTGCGCCGGTAGGCCAGGCCCCGCTCGTACATCTTGAGGAAGATCCACTGGTTCCACCGGTAGTACCTCGGCTCGCAGGTGGCGAACTCCCGTTCCCAGTTGTAGCTCAGGCCCAGCCTGTGAAGCTGCCGCTTCATGACGTCGATGTTGTTCCGGGTCCACTTGGCCGGATGCACCTGGTTCTGGATGGCCGCGTTTTCGGCCGGCAGGCCGAAGGCGTCCCACCCGATGGGATGGAGGACGTTGAATCCCAGCATCCGCTTGTGGCGGGCCACAACGTCCCCGATGGTGTAGTTTCGGACGTGGCCCATGTGGATGCGGCCTGAAGGATAAGGGAACATTTCCAGGAGGTAGAACTTCTCCCGGGCGCTGTCTTCGGTGGCGCGGAAGGCGCAACTTTCGGCCCAGTGTTCTTGCCACCGCGCCTCAAGGGCGGCGAAATCGTATCGGTCGTTCACAGCGGTCGGCTCAGTCGCATGAAGGTGGTTCGCTTGACGTCTGGCGGGAAGGACCCTACGCGATCTCCCTCTCACGGTCTTTGACGATGCGGTCGAGGATTCCGTTGACAAAGGAGCCCGAGGACTCCGTGCCGTACTTGCGGGCGATGTCAATGGCTTCGTTGATGGCCACCTTAGGGGGAATGTCTACGAAGAATAAGAGCTCGCAGGTCGTCAATCGGAGGACGTTCCGATCGATAAAGTTCATCCGGCGGAGGGTCCAGTGCTCGGAGGCACGTGCGATCAAGGTGTCCAGGGTCGCCCGCTCCTCCCAGCACGTTCGCACGAGCCTGCAGACGTATTCCCAAACCTCCTGCGGCGTATCCGATTCCTCCCAACGCTCCCTCAAGACCTCTTCCGGGCCCTCTCCAGTCAGGTCCAGACGATAGAGGATCTTCAACGCCCCCTCTCGCGCAGTTCGACGGGCGCCCATGGCTTATTTCTTCTTCCTCGGGCTCGGGGGAGCAGGGGGGAGCGCCTTGAACAGATTCGCCATCTCCACGGCCCCTAAGGCCGCCTCGAAGCCCTTGTTCCCATGCTTGGTTCCGGCCCTCTCGACGGCCTGCTCCACCGTGTCGGTCGTCAAGACGCCGAAGGAGACGGGCAGGTTGAACTCCTGTGCGGTTGCGGCGATCCCCTTCGACACCTCGGAGGCGATGTAGTCGAAGTGCGGGGTTGCGCCACGGATCACCGCCCCCAGGCAGATCAGGGCGTCATACCGTCCGGACTGGGCCAGCCGGCGGGCGGTTACGGGGATCTCGAACGTGCCCGGAACCTTGAAGACCTCCAGATCGGCCTCCCGAGCCCCACAACGGTTCAGGCCGTCCAGCGCTCCCTCCAACAGCCGGTCGGTGACAAAGTGATTAAACCGGCTGACCACGATGGCGAACTTCAGGCCGGCTGCGTCGAGATTTCCCTCCACCGCCTTAGGCATGGTCTTTTCCCGGTCGGCCGAGAAGGGTTCCCCCGGCCTCGCCCCTCATGGGTTTCCAATCTCCCCCCTTAGACATTGCCCAGCAGATGTCCCAGCTTGTACCGCTTCGTCTCCAGGTAGCGCAAATTTTCCTCTCGGGGTTTGATCTCAATCGGCACCCTTTCCGTAATGGTCAGGCCGTAGCCCTCCAGTCCCACGATTTTCCTGGGGTTGTTCGTCATCAGGCGCATCCGGCGGATGCCCAGCTTGGCCAACACCTGCGCCCCGAGACCGTAATCGCGCAGGTCCGGCTTGAATCCCAGCGCTTCGTTGGCCTGAACCGTGTCCATGCCCTGGTCCTGGAGAGCGTACGCCTTGAGCTTGTTGACCAGCCCGATGCCCCGGCCCTCCTGGGCCACATACAAAAGAACGCCCTTGCCTTCCTCGTGGATCTTCTCCAACGCGGCGTGAAGTTGAGGACCACAGTCACAACGGAACGAGCCGAAGACGTCCCCCGTGAGGCACTGGGAGTGGACCCGGACGAGAACCGCCTCCCGCGGACTCGGTTGCCCCAGCACAAGGGCCACGTAAATCTCTCCCCCGATGGTTCCTCGAAACGTCTTGCACTTGAACGTTCCGAACCGGGTGGGCAGCATCGTTTCCGAGACCACCCCGATGAGGGACTCGCGGCGCATCCGGTATTCGACGAGGTCCCGGATGGTGACGATCTTGAGCCCATGTTTTCTCGAACACTCCGTCAGCTCCGGGACACGGGCCATCGTGCCGTCGGGGTTCATGATCTCGCAGATCACGCCCGCCGGCGCCAGCCCCGCCAGACGGGCCAGGTCCACCGAACCTTCCGTCTGCCCCGTGCGCACCAGGACGCCCCCGTCTTTGGCCCGAAGGGGGAAGATGTGGCCGGGCCGCGCCAGGTCATGGCCCTTCGTTTTCGGATTGACGATCTGACGGATCGTTTCAGCTCGGTCCGCCGCCGAGATTCCGGTCGTCACGTTCCGCTTCGCATCCACCGAAACGGTGAAGGCCGTGCCCATGATGGCCGTGTTGTCCTGGACCATCGGCCTCAGGTCCAGCGCATCGGCCTGCTCGTTCATGAGGGACACGCAGATGAGACCCCGCCCATGTTGCGCCATGAAGTTGATGGCCTCGGGCGTCACCTTCTCCGCGGCCATCGTCAGATCGCCTTCGTTTTCACGGTCCTCGTCGTCCACCAGGATGACCATGCGGCCTTGCCGGATCTCCAGGATGGCCTCGTCGATCGTGGCGAACAGCTTTCGCGCTCCCTCGGCTTCCGGCTCAAGCATATCCGTGCTCACAGAGAAATTCCTTGGTCACCCGGCCCCCCCGGTCCGGGGAATGGGGGGTAAGCAGTTGCTCCACGTACTTGCCAATCAGGTCCGCCTCGAGATTCACCCGGTCGCCCGCTTTCTTGAGCAACAGCGTCGTCTTTTGCGCCGTGTGCGGGATGATGGCCGCCCGAAAGCGGTCGGCTCCCCGTTCGGCCACGGTCAGGCTGATCCCGTCCACCGCCACAGACCCCTTGGGCACGATGTAGCGCATCACCTCCGGCGGGGCCTGAATGGTGACGATTTCCGAGTCTCCTTCGGGACGCCGGTCGGCTACCCGCCCGACGGCGTCCACGTGCCCGCTGACCAGATGTCCCCCGAGCCTGTCCCCCAGCCTCACGGCGAGCTCGAGATTCACCTTGTCCCCCCTGCGAACCGAGCCCAAGGTGGTCTTCTTCAGGGTCTCGGGGCTCACGTCCACCTCGAAGGTCTGCTCGCTCCCGCTCACCTTGGTCAGGCAGGCCCCGTCGACGGCGACGCTGTCTCCGGTGCGGAGTTCCTTTGCCGCTTCGGGGGCGCGCAGAGAGAGCTTGGCTCCCTCGGGCGTCGTCTGGATGGAAGCGACCATCCCCACGAACTCGATGATCCCCGTGAACACCCTAGGCCCCCTCTCCTGTTCGAGCCTGTTTCCGGGACCCCACGTAACCCTCCACCAGAAGATCCGGCCCCAGGGGTGTGACCTTAACGTCGCTCAGCGACCAGGCGTCGCCGAGTTTCGCGGCGCCCTTTCCCCGCAAGGCTCCGGGCGCGTCCTCCCCCCCAACGAGAAGCGGGGCCACATAGAACGCCACGCGATCCACGCAGCCTTCGCGCAAGAACGATCCGGCAACTTGCCCGCCGCCTTCCACCAGAAGGGTTGTGACCTCCCGCCGGGCCAGCTCAGCAAGCAACCGCTTGACAGACACACCCCCCCGCCGAGACGGCAGGACCCAAACGTCAACGCCCCGCGCCCTGAGCGCCCGGACGCGCCGGGCATCCGCCTTCTCCGTTGCCGCCACGATTATACCCGCCGCGGACTGGCGGTTCAACGCCTTTGCCTTCAAAGGGATTCGGACCCTTCCGTCCAGAATCACCCGAAGGGGGTCCCGGTTTTTTCCCCCTCCCCCCTTTGGACGGGCCGTGAGACGGGGGTCGTCCGCAAGGACCGTCCCGATCCCGACCACGATGGCGTCCACCCGACTCCTGAGCCGGTGGGCGTGAGCCCGAGACTGCCGGGAAGTGATCCACCGGGAGTCCCCGCCGGCGGTGGCGATCTTTCCGTCCAGGCTGATGGCCGATTTGAGGATCACCCACGGACGGGCGTCCCGGACCCGCCGGCAAAACGCCTCGTTGAGCCCCCGCGCCCTGTCTCCCAGAAGGCCGACGTCCACCTGGACCTTCTTTCTCCGAAGAATCCCGATCCCGCGGCCGGCGACCAGCGGGTTGGGGTCCTTCATGGCCACGACCACCCGCGAAACCCCGGCCGAGAGCACCGCATCCGTGCAGGGGGGCGTCTTGCCGAAATGGCAGCAGGGTTCCAACGTCACGAACAGTATCGCCCCCCGGGCCTTTTCGCCAGCCTCGTGCAGGGCGAGCACTTCGGCATGTGGGCCTCCGGGCCTGCGATGATACCCCCGTCCGACCACCCGGTTTGCGCGGACGACGATGGCGCCCACCATCGGGTTGGGATGCGTCCGCCACCCCGCCCGCGCCGCCAGCCTCAGGGCCTCTTCCATGAAGTCGCGGTCGGCTTCGCTCCAGCGGCTCAAAGAAACCCGCCTTTCTCTTCCCCCGCCTTTCTCTCCCGGCGTTCCTTCCGGTTCGGCTCAAACAAAAAAGTGCCCGCCCCCGGTAAGGGGCGGGGGCTTTTTTAGTTAGATAATCCGGCGGGGGCTTCTTCTCAAGGAAAATAGGCGAGGCTTTTCTGTCATCCCGCCCGCGACGCCGCCTGGACGCCTTTACCTTCGCTGGGATTCGCGCCGTCTAGGCCTGAACCGCCTTGGCCCGACCTTTTCCGTCCTTCAATCCGCCCTCGGGATTCTTCAGCGTGGCTTGGGCCGCGGCCAGCCGGGCGATGGAAACGCGATAGGGCGAGCAACTCACGTAATCCAGCTTCGCGTCGTGGAAAAACTCAACCGAGGACGGCTCGCCTCCGTGCTCGCCGCATATCCCGATCTTCAGGTCCGGCCGGGTCTTGCGGCCGCGTTCCACGCCCATCCGGACCATCCCGCCCACGCCTTCCGGATCGATGGCGACGAACGGATCGCCGGCGAGCAACCCGGCCGCCAGATAGCTCGGAAGGAAGGAGCCGGCATCGTCCCGGCTCAGGCCGTACACCGTCTGCGTCAGGTCGTTCGTCCCGAAGGAGAAGAACTCCGCGTGCTCCGCCACCGCATCGGCCGCGACGCAGGCGCGCGGAAGCTCTATCATCGTGCCCACGGTGTATTCCACTTGAATCCCTTCCCGCTCGAAGACCTTGCCGGCCAACTTCTCGACGATCTCCCGGCACACGCGCAACTCCTCGGGCTCCGCCACGAGGGGGATCATGATCTCCGGGATGACCTTTCGGCCTTCCTTGGTCTGGGCGCAGGCGGCCGTCAAAATGGCCTCCGCCTGCATTTCATAGATCTCCGGATGCGAGATCCCCAGGCGGCACCCCCGGTGGCCGAGCATCGGGTTGAATTCCCGGTGCCTCTCGGTGATGGCCCGGATCCGCTCCTCCGGGGTTCCCGTGTCCTTCGCCAGGGCCTTCATATCCTCGTCCGTCTTGGGAAGAAACTCGTGCAGCGGAGGGTCCAGAAAACGGACGACGGTGGGAAGGCCGTCCATGACCTCGAAGATCCCTTCGAAATCCGCAATCTGCATCGGGAGGATCTTGGCGAGGGCCTTCCTGCGGTCCTCCTCGGTTTCGGCCAGGATCATCTCCCGCACGGCGCGGATGCGGTCTCCTTCGAAGAACATGTGCTCGGTCCGGCAGAGGCCGATGCCCTCGGCTCCGTTGTCGCGGGCGACCCGGGCGTCGTGGGGCGTATCGGCGTTGGCCCAGACCCCCAGCGTGCGAATCTCATCGGCCCACCCCAGCACCTGGCCGAACTCCCCGCCCAACTCAGGGTTGACCAGGGGGGTCTCTCCCAGGATGACCTCTCCCGACGTGCCGTTCAGGGTGAGGAGATCCCCCTCTTTCACCTCCAGGTCTCCCACCGTGAACCTGCCCCCTTCCTCGTCGACGGTGATATCCTCGCAGCCGACCACGCAGCACTTCCCCATCCCGCGGGCAACGACAGCGGCGTGAGAGGTCAACCCGCCCCGAGAAGTCAGGATCGCCTGGGAGGCGTGCATCCCGCCGATGTCTTCGGGAGAGGTCTCCGTGCGGACCAGGATGACTTTCCCGCCCCGCTCCGCGAGTTCTTGGGCGCGCTGAGCGGAAAATACGGCCTTGCCCACGGCCGCCCCCGGCGATCCGGCGAGCCCTTTCGCAACTACATGGACCGGGGCGTCGGGGTCGATTTGCGGGTGAAGGAGCTGCTCCATCTGGTTTGGGTCCAAGCGGAGGAGCGCCTCTTTCCGGTCGATGAGCCCCTCTTCGACCATCTCCACGGCTATCCGGACGGCGGCGGCGGCCGTGCGCTTGCCCCCTCGCGTCTGGAGCATATAGAGGGCGCCGTCCTGGATGGTGAACTCGAGGTCCTGCATATCCTTGTAGTGGGACTCCAGGGTCTGATAGATGTCCTCGAGCTGCGCATAGGCTTCGGGCATTTCCTCTCTCAGACGCTCGATGGGTTCGGGCGTCCGAATCCCGGCCACGACGTCTTCTCCCTGGGCGTTCACCAGGAATTCTCCGTAAAACTTCTTCTCCCCTGTGGAGGGATTCCGGGTGAAGGCGACGCCGGTGGCGGAAGTCGGCCCCAGGTTGCCGAAGACCATGGCCTGGACGTTGACCGCCGTCCCCCAGGCCTCCGAGATTTCGTGGATTCGCCGGTAGGTCTTGGCGCGCTCGGTGTTCCAGGAATCGAAGACGGCGTTGATCGCCAGCTTGAGCTGATCCAGCGGCGACTGGGAAAATTCCTTGCCCGTTTTCTCGCGGATGAGGGCCTTGAACTCTTCCACCAGAGAGCGCAGCCCCTCCACGCCCATCTCGGTGTCCTGGCGGACGCCCTCGCGCTTCTTGAGCCCGTCCAAGCGCTTTTCGAACTCGCTGTGTTCGACGCCGAGGACGACATCGCCGAACATGGTCAAAAAGCGGCGGTAGCTGTCGTAAGCGAACCGCTCATTTCCGGACCGGGACGCCAGGCCCTTCACGCTCTTATCGTTGAGACCCAGGTTGAGGACGGTGTCCATCATGCCGGGCATCGAGGTCCGTGCGCCCGACCGGACAGAGACCAGGAGAGGGTTCTTGGCCTCGCCGAGCTTCGTCCCCATCACCTCTTCCAGTCGGGACAGCTGTTCGAGGACTTCCTCCCACATCCCCTTCGGATAGGCGCCGCCGTTTTGCAAGTAGTGGACGCAGGCCTCCGTGCTGATGGTGAAGCCCGGAGGAACCGGAAAGCCCAGGCTGGCCATCTCCGCCAGGTTGGCGCCCTTCCCGCCGAGCAGGTCCCTCATTTCGGCCCGTCCGTCGGTTCTCTCTTTGCCAAAGGAATACACGTACTTGGCCATCTCGTTTCCTTGCTCCTTTCGCCCCGTCTTCAGCGACCCCTTGGGTGCATGGCCCAATCGCGATTTGGGATTGATTCCTGAACGCCTTCCCCGTTCAACTCCGTTTCCGGGCGACTCATTCCCCGAAGATGTCTCATCGGTCGAAGACAGGCGGACACCCGGCCCGGCGTCAACCGCGACTTCCCGATTGAGGTGAGACGATCTTCCGGAAATCGGCCACCTGGGCGAACAACGCTCCGATCGAAGACAGCAGGCCCAGGCGGTTTCCCCGAAGGGCCTGATCCTCGCTCATCACGAGGACGTCGTCGAAGAAAGTGTCCACAACCGGGCGAAGGGCCGCGATCTCGCGGAGGGCATCGGTGTAATTCTCCTTTGCCAGCAATTCCTCGATCTTCCCCGCCCGATCCCGATAGGCCGTGTGCAGCGCGAGTTCAGAATCCTCATGCAGCAGGTCTATGCGATATCTGTCACGCGGTTGCTGCTCTTTGACGGCCTTGAAGTGGTCAAATCCAATCTTCTCCTGCTTTTCATCAGGGATTATGTTCATAACCCTTTTGAATGTCGTTGTCAGCGGCTCGAAGTCCTTTTCTTGGGAGATCGAGGAGATCGCCTCAAGCCGCTTCCTGGCGTCCACAATGTCCCGGCTCCCGGTTTTCGCTTCCAGGATCGCCCGAATCAGATCGGCCCTGAATCCATCTGCGAGAAAAAGGTTCTCCAGGCGCGAGATCAGGAACTCCGAAACTTTAGATACGAGGTCGCCCGGCTGGGGGATCTTTAATCGCTCAGCTAAGGGTTCCACGGCCTGTTGGATCAATTCCAAAAGATTGAGGCGGTAGCCGTGCTCCTGGATCGTCCCCAGGACGCCTCGGGCCGCACGCCTCAGGCCGAACGGGTCCTCCGAGCCGGAGGGGAGCTGACCCAGGCCGACGTAACCCACGAGGGTGTCGAGCTTGTCGGCGATGCCCACAAACGCCGCCGGCCCCGCCGAGGGATAACCGTCCTCCGCACTCCGCGGCCTGTAGTGTTCGTCGATGGCGCGGCAGACTTCCCCGTCCTCCCCCGAGAGGCGCGCGTACTCCCTGCCCATGATCCCCTGAAGCTCGGGAAACTCGTAAACCATCTGGGTTTCCAGGTCGGCCTTGCAGAGCCACGCAGCCCTGTTCGTCAGGGTCTTCTGCCCCGGCGCCAACTTTTCGGCCAGCCACCCGGAGAGGGCCACGATCCTCTCAACTTTCTCGAAGGATGTGCCAAGATCCTTTTGAAAAATGACGTTTTTTAATGATTCAACGTAAGTTTCAAGGGGCCGCTTCGCGTCCTCGCGGTGGAAATACTCGGCATCCGCCAATCGTGCCCGAAGGACGCGCTCGTTGCCTCTGCGCACGACCTCCGGGTCCGCCGCCCGGGTATTGCTGATGGCAACGAAATGGGGCAAGAGCGCCCCCTTGCCGTCGATGACCGAGAAATAGCGTTGGTGATGCTTCATGGAGGTGATGAGGACTTCCCGCGGAAGCTTCAGGAATTCGGTTTCGATGCGGCCCGGAAGAGCGGTGGGGTATTCCACCAGACCGGCGACTTCCTCAAGCAACTCGTCGTCCCGGAGGATCTTCCCGCCCACTTCCGACGCGGCGGCTTCGGAGATCTGCCGTATCCGGGCGATTCGCCCCTCAGGGTCAGCGATCACAAAGTGTTCCCGGGTTTCTTTGACGTATTGCGTGAAGTCTTTGACCTCAAAATCCTCGGGCGCCATGAACCGATGCCCGCGGGACTTCCTGCCGCTCGCGATCCCCCCCAGCTCGAAGGGAATCACGCCCCCGCCATAGAGCGCCACGATCCAGTGAATCGGACGGGCGAAACGCAACTCACCGCATCCCCACCGCATGGACTTCGGGAAGGTCAACTTTTGGATGAGGGTCGGCAACGACTCCCGGAGGACCTCCTGCGTCTTTCGGCCTTCCTCTTTCTTGAGGGCGGCCACGTATTCTCCTTTGTCGGTCTCGACGATTTCCAGCGCCTCGACCGACACCCCCTGGCTTCTGGCAAAGCCCTCCCCCGCCTTCGTGGGCGCGCCCGACTCGTCGTAAGCGACCCGCCGAGCGGGACCCGTCACGCGCTGCTCAAGGGACCGCTGCGCCTCCGCCACTTCGGATGCGACCAGGGCCAGGCGGCGCGGCGTTCCGAGGGTTCGGATCGAGCCGTGGGAGATTCGCGCGTCGCGGAACATTTTTTCCGCCAGGCGGCGAAGGTCTTCCAAGGCCCGCGGGAGGAACCTCGAGGGGATCTCCTCAGTCCCGATTTCAAGGAAAAGCTCGTCAGCGGGCATGCTTTACAGAACGCGGTCGGCTCGTTTCAATTGGCAGCAAAGGCAGGGAGCAGGGAAAAGATTATCGGTCCCGGCCATCGGATGAGGCTGAGACGGCGACGTCGGCTTGGGCCGCCGCCAAGGGGAATCCCATGTTCTCCCGGGCCTGGATGTAGCCCTCGGCCACGCGCCGGGCGATCTTGCGGATGCGCGCGATGTAGGCCGTTCGCTCCGATACGCTGAGCGCCCCGCGGGCGTCCAGGACGTTGAACGCGTGGGAGCACTTCAGGCAGTGGTCGTAGGCCGGAAGAACCAGGTCCTCCCCCAACAGCCGCAGCGCCTCGGCCTCGTGAAGGTTGAACAGCTCCAGGTAGGTCTTGACGTCGGCGGACTCGAAGTTGTAGCGGGAGAACTCGACCTCGGTCCAGTGATGCACGTCGCCGTAGCGGATGCCCTCCGTCCACGTGAGGTCGTAAACGTTCCCCACGCCCTGGAGGTACATCGCTATTCGCTCCAGGCCATACGTGAGCTCCAGCGATACGGGCTTCAGGTCAATTCCCCCCGCTTGCTGGAAGTACGTGAACTGGGTGATCTCCATCCCGTCCAGCCACACCTCCCAGCCGAGCCCCCAGGCCCCCAGCGTGGGGGACTCCCAGTCGTCCTCGACGAAACGGATGTCGTGCTCCAGGGGGTCGATTCCCAGCGCCACCAGGCTGTCCAGGTAGATCTGCTGAGCCTCCAAAGGAGACGGTTTCAGGATCACCTGGTATTGATAGTAGTGCTGGAGACGGTTGGGGTTCTCGCCGTAGCGGCCGTCGGTGGGGCGCCTGGAGGGCTCCACGTAAGCCACCTTCCAGGGCTCCGGACCCAAAACCCGCAGAAAGGTGGCGGGGTTCATGGTGCCCGCCCCGACCTCGATGTCGTAGGGCTGCTGGATCACGCACCCGAAATCGGCCCAGTATCTCTCGAGCTGAAGGATCACTGCCTGAAACGATGGCGAAGCTCCCATCTCCCTCAGGCCTTCGCCTTCGCAGGCCGCTTTTTCCGGGCCTGCCGGGCGCCCTTCGGGGGCTTCGGCGTTCCCTTCTGCAACTTGTACTCAAAGCTGTCTACCAGGGCTTCCCAGGAAGCCTCGATGATGTTCGGAGAGACCCCGACCGTGCCCCACGTGGATTCGTGGTCGGTCGATGCGATGAGGACGCGCGTCGTCGCCCGGGTCGCGGTCGTTTCGTTGAGAATCCGCACCTTGTAGTCGATCAGCTCGGCTTCGGACAGAACCGGGTAGAACTTCTCCAGCGCCTTGCGCAGCGCGTTGTTCAAGGCGTCCACCGGACCGTTGCCCTCGGCCGCTGTGTGCTCCAGCACGCCGCGCACCGAGACCTGAATGGTCGCCTCCGCGCGGGCGGGCTCATGCTCGCTCAACTTCTCGACCGTCACGCGGAACCCGACGAGATCGAAAAACTTCTTCCGCTCTCCCTTGGCCTTTTTCATGAGAAGCTCAAAGGAGCCTTCCGCGGCCTCGAACTGGTAGCCCTGGTTTTCGAGATCCTTCAACTCCTGGAGGATCTGCCGCGTCTCGGGGTCGTCCGTGTCGAGGTCGATCCCGAACTCCCGCGCCTTGTACACCACGTTTCCTCGCCCGGAGAGGTCGGAGACGAGGACCCTACGGCGGTTACCAATCAGCTGGGGGTCCAGGTGCTCGTAGGTGCGGGCGTCACGCAGCACGGCCTGGACGTGGACGCCCCCTTTGTGGGCGAAGGCGCTGTTGCCCACGAAGGGCTGGTGGGTGTCGGGCTTGCGGTTGGCCAATTCGTCCACGAAGTGAGAGACCTCGCGAAAGCCGCGCAGTTGCGCCGGCGTCACGCACCGATGGCCCATCTTGAGTTGGAGGTCTGAGATGACGGAAATGAGGTTCGCGTTCCCGCATCGCTCGCCGTAGCCGTTGACGCACCCCTGGACGTGAACGGCCCCCCGCTCTACAGCCGCCAGGGTGTTGGCCACCGCCAGCTCTGAATCGTTGTGGGTGTGAATCCCCAACGGGGAGGAAACGGTCCGCCGGGCGGCGTCAAACCCTTTGATGATCTGAGAAGGAAGGGACCCGCCGTTGGTGTCGCAAAGGACGATGCATTCCGCTCCGCCGGCCTCGGCCGCGCGCAGCGTTTCCAGGGCGTATTCGGGATTCACCCGGAATCCGTCGAAGAAATGCTCGGCGTCGTAGATCAACTCATCGCAACGTCTTTTCAAATAAGCCACCGAGTCCTGAATCAATTCTAAATTCTTGGCCAGGCTCGTCCTCAGGGCCCGCTGGACGTGGAAGTCCCACGACTTCCCGAAGATCGTGATGACGGGGGTCTCCGCTCGGATCAGGGCCCGGATGTTGGGGTCCTCCGAGGTGCGGTTCCCGGCGCGCCGCGTGCTGCCGAAGGCCGCAAGACGGGCGTGGCTCAGCTTGAGCCTCTTTCCGGCCGCAAAGAACTCCATGTCCTTGGGATTTGAGCCCGGCCACCCTCCTTCGATGTAGTCAATCCCCAGATCGTCCAGCTTCTCGGCGATGCGGATCTTGTCCTCGACGGAAAAGGCGATCTCCTCTGCCTGCGTGCCGTCTCGAAGGAGGCAATCATAAAGGGCTATCTGCGGCTTCATGGGTCCCTCAAAGGGGTTGACGACCCCGTTGGCGGCGTCTCCCCCGGCTCGGCAAGGGCCTTCAGGCCGGGATGTCCGAGCTTTGCGCCAGGCCGAAAATTTCGTGCAGAGTCCGGACCGCCAACTCGGCGTACTTGGAGTCCACGACACACGAAACCAGGATCTCCGAAGTGCTGATCATCAAGATGTTGATTCCGTCATCGGCCAGGGCCTGGAACATCCTGGCGGCGATGCCGGAATGGCTCTTCATCCCTATGCCGACGATGGAGACCTTGGCGATCTGATCATTGGTGCGAACGGCACTCGCCCCCAGGTCCCGGCCCGTCGTCTCCATGACCTTCCGCGTGAGCGGCAGAGAATCCGTCGGAACGGTGAAAGAGATGTCGGCCTTTCCGTGCGATCCAATGTTTTGGACGATCATGTCCACCACGATTCCGGCCTCCGCCAGGTCGCCAAAGAGTTTTCCGGCGATCCCCGGCTGGTCGTGAATCCCCTCCAGGGTTACCTGAGCCTGGCTCCGGTCGCAGTTGACGGCCGAAACCACGACCCGTTCCATTCCTTCGTCTTCTCGCGTCACCAATGTTCCTTCCTCGTCTGTGAACGAAGACCGGACTTCCATCTCCACGTTGTATTTCTTGGCGAATTCCACCGACCGTCCTTGGAGCACCTTGGCGCCCAGGCCGGCCATCTCCAGCATTTCGTCGTACGACAGGCGGTTCAGCTTGCGCGCTTCCGGGACGATGCGGGGGTCGGCCGTGAACACGCCCGTCACGTCGGTGTAGATCTGGCAACGGTCCGCTTGCAAGGCGGCCGCCATCGCGACGGCCGTCAGGTCCGAGCCCCCGCGGCCGAGTGTGGTGACGTTGCGCTTCTCGTCCACCCCTTGAAAGCCGGCCACAACGGGCACCCGGCCTTCCTCCAGGGCCTTGACGATCTCATCGGCCACGACGGTCCGGATTCGAGCATCGGTATGATTGCCCGTCGTCAGGATGCCGGTGCGCAGGCCGGTGAATGACTTCGCCGGGTAACCCGCGTCGATCAAGGCGATGGTCAGGAGCGAGCTGGTCACGCGCTCGCCCGAGGAAAGGAGAGAGTCCACCTCGCGCTGATCGGGAAACTCGGCCAGCGACCGGGCCAGCCCGAGCAGCTTGTCGGTCTCGCCGGCCATGGCCGAGACCACCACCACCACTCGATGCCCTCCCTCCAGCGCGCGGCCGACGCGCCTGGCTGCACTTCGGATCCTGTCCGGGTCCCCGACCGACGTTCCCCCGTACTTTTGGACGATAAGCGCCATTTTCTCTTCGGTCCCCGGTGACGCAAACCCCTAGCAGATTCAGATGATAACACACCTGAATCGCATCCGGCTCTTCTCCCCGAGCGTCGCCGCCCCTCAGCCGCCTTCGAGAACGTGCTTCAGAAGCCGGCGGCCGTCCGTGATGCGCAGGCTTCCCCGGACCAAAAGGCGCTCGTCATATTCCTTCGGCCGATCTCTCTCGATGCCATCGCCGCAGATGGCGATCGGGACAGGCGCGGAGGCGTGTTTGCCGTCCAGGGGGCTCGTCCGGTGGTCGGACAACACAGCCAGGCGGGACTCCCCCAAAGAGCCCAATCGGTCCCACAGCGCCCCGGCGAGGGAATCGAACCGCTCGACGGCCTGGAGCTTGCCCTCCGCGTCCATCCGGTGGGCGGCCCTGTCTCCGGCGTCGCAGTGAACGAAAAGGAGGTCGGCGCCGCGAAGATAGTCCAAAGCGGCGTCCGCCCAAGCCTCCGCAGACAGGCCGCCCGGGGGGGCTTGCACCCGGTCCATCCCGCAGGCGGAGGCCAGGCCCTTGAGGGCGGCGGCCTTCGCGAGGATTCCCGCTCGCAGGCCCCATTTTTGGGAGAACGTCTCCTCGCAGGGGGCCGGGTGGGCGGGGCGCGCCGCGCCGAAGGCCCAGATGCTGTTGACGGTGGTTTGGCCCGAGCGGCTCCGTTGGTCGTTGAGGGGATGGGCTCTGAGCACCATTTGGGCGTCGTTGTAAATCTGGTGAAGCTTCCGGCTCCCCTCCCCTTTCGGCATGTTCGCTCCTACCTCGGCGCCCAGCATCTGATCGGGCGGCGTGAGCCCGATACCGTCGGGTCCGCCCCTCCAGAGCATGAGCCCCCGATACTCGCCTACGTGAAGGAACTCGAGTTCGTCTCCGCCCAGGTCTTTTTCCAGCGCCTCGACGAAAGGCCGGGCCTCCTCGTCGCTCTCGATGCCCGCAGTATGGTCCGCCAGGATCAGATGCTGATAGTCGGTGAACAGGTGAACCAGGTTGAACCGCAGGGCCAGGCGGTCGCCCTCAGGTTTGAGCCCAATCCCGAAGGCCTCGAGGGGTCCGCGCGCCAGGCGGCAGTCTGCGGGGCTTAAGCCGAGAAAAGTGGCGACGGCCACCTCCGCAGCGGGTTCCAGGCCGGCCGGGATGGTCTGGATCAGCCCCGTGCGGCCCGCCGCGGCGATCCGGTCCAGGTGGGGAACGTCCGCCGCTTCCAGGGGAGAGCGGTTCTCCAGGACCTCCAGGGCCTCGTCGGCCATCCCGCCGCCGATGAGAAGGACGTACTTCATGGTGACGACCTCTGGGCCGCACCCCCGGCTTGGCCCGTCTTCCGCGACTCTCCGAACTCCTCCTCCAGACACAGAAGGGCCGCCACGGCTTCGACGGTCGCCTCGACGGTGGCCGGTTTTTTGCTCATCCGGAGGACGCTGTCCGGGTCTTTGAGTCCGTGACCGGTGAGGGTGCAGACGACGTCCGCCTCCGGAGGGAGCCTTGAGGCGGCGGCGTCCTTGATCAAGCCCGCCACCGAGGCCGCCGAAGCCGGCTCGCAGAAAATTCCTTCCGTCGCGGCCAGCAGCCGGTAAGCCGCCCGGATCTCCTCGTCGGAAACCATGTCGATGCGGCCCTGCGATTCCTCCGCCGCGGAAACCGCCATTTTCCAGTTGGCCGGGTTGCCGATCCGGATGGCTGACGCGAACGTCTCCGGATGTTCCACCACGTGCCCAAGGACGATGGGCGCCGCCCCCTCCGCCTGCCACCCGCGCATCTGCGGGAGAGAATCGGTCAACCCTTCCTCATAGAACTGCCGGTATCCCATCCAGTAGGCCGTGATGTTTCCGGCGTTTCCCACCGGGATGTAGTGGAGGTCGGGCGCGCGCCCGCCGAGCTGTTCACAGACCTCGAAAGCGGCGGTCTTTTGTCCCTCGAGGCGATAGGGGTTCAGAGAGTTGACGAGCGTCATGGGATAGTTGCGGGAGAGGGTTTTGACAATGCTCAGGGCGTCGTCAAAGCTTCCCTCGACCTGGATCACGGAGGCCGAATGGATGATCGCCTGGGTCAACTTTCCCAGGGCCGTCTTCCCGCGGGGAATCAGGACGATGGACTGTATCCCCGCCCGTGCGGCGTACGCCGCCGCGGACGCCGAGGTATTCCCCGTCGAGGCGCACAGAACCGCCCGCACGCCCTCTTCCGCCGCTTTGGAGACGGCCAGGGTCATCCCCCGATCCTTGAATGAACCGGTCGGATTGACGCCTTCGAGCTTCAGACAGACCGGCGACTTGAGTCCCACGCGCTCCGCGAGGCGGCGAGACCGAACGAGCGGGGTGTTGCCCTCCAGCAATGTGATGACCGGAGTCGCGTCCGTTACGGGAAGGAAGCGCCGGTATCGTTGGATGACGCCCGGCCAGGGACTTTCGCCCGCCGAGAGATCCGCGCCCGGAGAAAGTCCCCGGCCCGGCACAGCCGGCATCGGGGGGTCAGCGCCCATCACTGCTGATCCCCGGCGGATTCCACGCGGATGAGCATGGTGGGGGCGTTCACAAATTCCAGTTGATCGATCTCTCCCAGCGCCGCCTGGACGTCCTTTTCGCACGCCTCGTGCGTCATCATGACCAGGGGGACGTGCCCCCCCTCCCGGCGCCCTTTCTGGATGACCGATTCGATGCTGATCCCGTGGCGGCCCAGGATGCCCGAGATGGCGGAAAGCACCCCCGGGCGGTCTTCCACCCTGGAGCGCAGGTAGTAAGAGGTTACGATCTCCGTGAAGGGGCGGATGGGGATTTCTTCTCTGCTTTCGGGCGGATAGGAAAGAAGGGGGACTCTCGCCCCCGACCCTCGTGTGGCCGCTACTCTCTGGTTGCGGGCGATCTCGATGATGTCGGCCGCCACGGCCGCGCCTGTCGGCAGCGATCCCGCCCCCCGGCCGATCAAGACATTGGCGTCGGACTTGTTCCC
>JBHIBA010000001.1:0-61180 GCA_046758845.1 Nitrospinota bacterium | reverse complement strand
CCTTCTCCGAGGAACTTCCTGACTTCGTAACGTCCCCCGGCGAAGGAGGTGGGTTGGTCCGGAGGTGGGACGGCTAGCTCGGTCTCCGACGGGGGCGTCTTCAAAACCGCTGGCTGCGCCAGGGGTTTTCCGCACTCACCGCAGAAAGTATCTCCGGGCTGGATCTGGCTTCCACACGAAGGACAAACGGCCCTCAGGTCTGCCCCGCAGCCAGTACAGAACTTCCGCCCAGGCCGATTCTCTCGACCACACCTTGGACAACCCATCGGGAACTTTACCCCCCCTCCGTTGGTGGCAGTTTGATTTTATCAAAATGTGGTATTGAGATGTTTTTATGCTAGTTGGGGTGCCGGGTGAAGTCACGGATGTCGTCAGGTGCGGCCAGCATACAGAACTAGCGGACAAGTTATCGGACTCTCGAAGATAGCTCGGCGTCCCGCGAAAGAAAAACGACGGTGTTGACGGACTGGCGGGCGGGGCTTAAGTTTATATCCAGACGCCGCTTGGATCCTGTTTTGGGACCGAGACGGAACATGGTATACGGGATGCTGCGATCCCCGGGTATTTATCGTTTGCCCTGGCGGGTTGGCTGGTATCTCTTCCGGAGGACCCCCGGACTGTGTTCCGGGGTTTTCTTTTTTGGGGGGTATCATGGAGAGCGCCAGGCCCAAGGTCACAGTCGCCGACATTCTGGCCCGAAAGCGGGCGCCGGGGGCCGGGAGCCGGGACAACAGGAAACGGCCCGCCTTGATGCCTTCGGACAGGGCTGGGAACGGAGACCTATTCGGCAACGGCCATCGGAAGATCGCCGCCATCACGGCTTACGACTATACCTTCGCCCGATTGGTGGACGCCGCCGGGGTGGACGTCATCCTGGTCGGGGACTCTCTCGGCATGGTGATCATGGGTCTGCCCAACACAGTCGCCGTCACCATGGAGGCCATGGTCCATCACACCAAAGCCGTGTCCAGGGCCGATCCCCGCGCGCTGGTCGTGGCCGATATGCCTTTCCTTTCGTATCACGGAATCGTGGACCGGGCGTTGACCAACGCGGGCCGTTTGGTGCAGGAGGGGGGAGCGGAGGCCGTGAAGCTGGAAGGCGGGGTGGAGGTGTCGGAAACCATTCGGACGCTGGCCGGCGCCAACATCCCGGTCATGGGGCACGTTGGCCTCACCCCTCAAGCCGTCCACCGCCTCGGGGGGTTCAAGGTTCAGGGACGCGGGCAAGACGCCGAACAGGTTCTGGAGGACGCCTTGGCGGTCGCGGAGGCCGGGGCTTTTTCCATCGTTTTGGAAGGGATTCCCGGCGCGCTCGGGAAAAAGATCACCGACGCGGTTCACGTCCCCACCATCGGCATTGGGGCCGGTCCCCATTGCGACGGGCAGATCCTCGTCCTTCAGGATCTGCTGGGTCTGTATGAGGACTTCACGCCCAAATTCGCCAAAGTCTACGCTCCCCTGGGCCGGCAGGCGAAAGAGGCGGTTTCTCGCTATGTGGAGGAGGTGGCCTCGGGCGAGTTCCCGACCGACGCGCATTCCTACCGCTAGGGGTTTGAAGCTTGCCGACAGGCTTGCCGCGGGCGGCTCCCGGCGGAGTCTCAGACCCCTTTGGCACGGCGCCGGCCATTTTCGATCAGATTATCCACCTGGGTTTCCGCCATGGTTTCAGGACCCGCCACCCGGATTCACGGGCGCCGATTCCCAGTGGCTGAGGAACTCCAGCGCTTTCTCCGAAGTGTGAAGAAATGCAAAGCGGGCCACTTGGCGCCCCACCTCCATGACCCGATTCTCTAAGTCCTTGTCTGTCATCCTCCCATCGCCATCGAACACTTCCCAAGCCTGGGGGATGGATGCCTGCACGGGGATGACCCAGGCGTGAAGCGCCCGCCCGATGCCCCGCAGGCTGTTCAGGGCGTTGAAAGCGCCCATCTTTCCCCCGGAAACCCCGACGAGACCTATCATCTTCCCTTCAAATTCATCGAATCCCATCAGGTCCATCGCGTTCTTCAAAACACCGCTGAAGCCGCCGTGGTATTCAGGGGTGGCAAGGATGATGCCCTGGGCCTGCTGGACTTCCCTTCGCAGCTTGAAGACATCGTCGGGGTAGGAGCTCTCGTCCTCTTTTCCGTCGCAGAAGATGAGGTGGTATTGCCGCAGGTCGATCAGTTGGGTCTGGGCCCCTACCTCCTTTGCGCCGCGGAGGGCGGTCTCGGTGGCCAATCCGGTGTAGCTTCCTTTTCTGAGACTTCCCGATATGCCGACGACCTTTATCTGATTTTCCACTGCCCCGGTTTCGTTCATCACCCCCCCTTCCTTCGAGAGCATCCAGACGTTGCCACACCCGCCGTCTTTGACGATTGTCCGCATCGGGGTAGATGTGGATTCTCTCACACCTCATATTCGATCATATTATCAGACGCGGCCCAGCGGCTCTTGTTGGGGAATTAAGATGAGAAATCCGCACTCCGGGCTGATCCGCAGCGCTCGGCGGCTTCCTTCTCTGCCATTTCGCCTTTTGGTTTGTCTGCCCATGCCGATTACAATGCTTGCGACGGGTTGTGGGTCCGTGAGGTCAGGGCGTCTCTCGATCAAATCGCGGGGCTAAGGGCGTGAGGGCTGGCAGCGCTGAAGGAGGAAGTTTCGCGATAGAGTCGTCGCCGCAGGACACGCTCTTGGCCTGGAGCCTTCGCCTTACGCGATGGGCCTTGGTGGCCTTCGTCGCGCTCGATCCCGTCTCCATCAGCCTCTCGCAGATTTGTGTGGCCATCGGGATCCTTTCCGGAGCGGTCGCCTGGACTCTTGAGCGGAGAAAAGGGGACAAGCGGCAGTTCTCTCCCGGCCGGCCCCTCTGGCTTCCCCTGTCGCTTTTCGCGTTCCTGACGCTTCTTTCGGCCTTTTTCTCCGAAGACGTTCCGCGCAGCCTTGTGGATTCCAAACAGCTGTTCCAGATTCTGATCCTCTATTGGGCGTTGGGGGCCGCGCCCGATTCCACGTGGGCCAGAAGGGCGCTGCATCTTTTCGTCATCGTGGCGGCGGGCACGGCGATACTCGGAATGGCCCAGTTTTTCCTCGGCGAGGGAGATGCGCTGGCCCGCAGGCCGCACGGGACGTTGGGTCACTTCCAGACGTTTTCGGGCGTCCTTCTTTTGGCAACGGTTCCCGCCCTCTCTCTGGCTGTTGGGCGAGGTGTCGCTGGACGGGAGCGCGTTTTCGGCGTCGCCGCATCGGCCATCCTGGTATTGGGAATACTGGCTTCCCTGACGCGGGGAGCGTGGATCGGTCTGGCGGTGGGTGTCATCGTGCTTCTGATTCTTCACGGGCGGGCCAAATGGCTGTGGGTGCTGCCTGTGGCGGCGGTCGGCCTTTACTTCGCGGGGCCAAAGGATCTGAAAGAACGGCTCCTGTTGACGGTGCGGTTCGATGAGGAGGCCTCGGGCGAGCGCCTTCGGATGTGGAAATCCGGACTGCACATGATGCGCGACTACCCCATCCTCGGGATCGGCGTGGACATGGTCAAGCCGATCTACCCCCGTTACCGGATGAAAGGCGTCAAAAGGCCCCGGACCGGGCACCTCCACTCCAATCCGGTCCAACTGGGGGTCGAACGGGGCCTGCCCGCATTGGCCGTTTGGGTGTGGATCTGGGTGGCCTTCTTCCGCCGCGGCGGCGGGGCGCTTCGGGGGCTTCTCCGTCAGGAAGGGAGAAGTCCTGGGACAGAGCTCATGGCGGCGAGTCTGTCCGCCATTGCCGCATTTCTGGCTGCCGGCTTCTTCGAGTACAACTTCGGGGATTCCGAAGTCGTCATGATGGTCTACTTCCTTATGTCGCTTCCTTTTGCGGCGGCTCGGGACGCGAGGGCCGCTTGGGGGAAGCAGGGCTCTTCGCCGAAGATCCCCGCGGGAAATTGACACTTTATTCTGCCTCGTGCTAGAGACAGAAAATCTTGGTAGTGGGTCAGTTTGCTGAATGACCCCGCCTTCCTCCGTTGTAGCCGCGATTTGAGCGAGGGTCACCGACCCACGCGGAAATCGCGGCCGGGCGCGCCCCGATCTCCGCTCGGACCTGGGTCCTCGCTCAGATCGGGGCTACACCAAATGATGACAGAGCCGTGGGCAAAGCTGCGTACGGGGCTTAATCCGTTCCAAACTGACCCACTGCCAAGATTTTCGCAACGCGCGGCTTTGTGATGAAAAGCCGCGGTTTCTTTGTCCTGGACGCAGAAGGAAATCGTCTTGAGCCAGATCTTGATTACAGGAGGAGCGGGGTTTGTCGGCTGCAACGCCGCTCGCCGCTTTATGGAGCGGGGAGACCGGGTCGTGCTCGTGGACGACCTCTCGCGCAAGGGGACGGAGCTGAACCTGGCCTGGCTGCGCGAGCAGGGGGACTTTGAATTCATCGAGGCGGATATTCGGGACGCCGAGGCCATGCGGCGGGCCATCGGCGGGCACCGGAGCCTTGACGCCGTCCTGCATTTGGCCGCCCAGGTGGCCGTCACGACATCGGTCGCCGACCCGAGAGGGGACTTTGAGATCAACGCCCTGGGGACATTGAACCTTCTGGAGGCCGTCCGCGAGGCCCCGTGCGACCCCATCGTGATTTACGCTTCCACCAACAAGGTCTACGGCGGGATGGAGGAAGTCGCCGTCGAGGAGCGAAACGGCCGCTACGCCTACCGGGACCTTCGGAGTGGCGTCCCGGAAGAACAGCCCCTGGATTTTCATTCTCCTTACGGATGCTCCAAGGGCGCGGCCGACCAGTACGTGCGCGACTACGCCCGGATCTATGGCATGAAAACCGTCGTCTTCCGCCAGTCCTGCATCTACGGCTACCGGCAGTTCGGCGTGGAAGACCAGGGCTGGGTGGCCTGGTTCACGATTGCCGCCGTGTTGGGAAAGCCCCTCGTCATCTACGGGGACGGCAAACAAGTCCGGGACCTTCTGTTCATCGATGACCTCGTGGACGCCTATGCCCTGGCCATCGACCATCCGGATGCCGTGTCGGGGGAGGTGTACAACATGGGCGGCGGACCGGAAAATGTCCTTTCTCTCCTGGACCTTTTGGGCATGTTGGGGGAGCTGAACGGCAGGGAAGTCCAGTACTCCTTCGACGAGTGGCGGCCCGGAGACCAGCGGGTCTTCGTGTGTGGCGTCCGCCGCGCCGCCCGGGATCTGGGCTGGACGCCCAAGGTCGGAACGGCCGAGGGCGTCCGTCGGCTCCACGCCTGGGTGGTCGAGAACCGCAATCTGCTGAAGAAGATTTTCTCCTGACGACCCCCTCCCTCGTTTCCCCTTCCGCCGGTTGATATACTGCGCGCGTTATGAACACTTGCACCCGCCGGTTGCAGACTCGGCCGGAAGCGAGCGGCTGGCTTTCGAGCCGATGGTGGGTGGCGGGGGTCCTCTCTCTGGCCTTGGCGCTGCGTCTTTGGGTTGCAGTCGCCGGCGGAAACGCGCCGCCGGTCTCCGACGGGGTGGAGTACGACGGATACGCCGTCAACCTTCTGTCCGGAAAGGGGTACCAGTTGATTCACGAGGGGACGCTCCGCCGCTCGGATCGCCTCCCCCTCTATCCGCTTCTGCTGGCCGGTTTCTACTCGGTCTTCGGCCGGTGGTTCGCGCCGGTCCGAATCTTTCAAGCGCTTTTGGGCGCGTTGACCGTCTGGCTTCTGTTCCGTTGGGGGAACCGGATTCTGGCGCGGCCGGTGGCCCTTCTGGGGGGGCTTTTGGCCGCCGTCTACCCGGCGTTCCTCTGGTACTATGGACCGGGGTTCATCCTGACCGAGACTGTATTCATCTTCACGATCGTCCTGGCGATGGAGCGCGCCTCGGCCCTGGTGGAGCGGCCGACGGCCGGTCGGGCGGCGGGTCTGGGGCTCGCCCTTGGGGCGGCCGCCCTCACCAAGGGGGCGGGCGGTTTGTTCTTCGGGTTTGTCCTGGGTTATCTCGCGGCCTTCTCTGAAGGGTCTTGGCGGCGGAAGGGATTGCGGCTGGGGCTCGCGCTCCTCGTCTTCATGGCCTGCCTCGCCCCCTGGTTGGTCAGGAACTATCTCGTCCACGGACGGTTTGTCTACAGCACGAAAGGCGGCCACGTTTTCTGGGAATCGAACAACCCCACGGCGCGGGGTGGCTGGGCCCCGGTCAACCCGCAGGATCAGGACCGGCAGCCCGGGCTGAGTGAGCGCCAAACCGCCTACCTGGCGCAGCGAGAGGCGATCGTTCGCGCCCACGCCCGCGAGGTCCGCGCCATCGAAGCGCGCCACCCGGCGGTTGGACTGCTGGAGGCGGATGCCGACAAAGAGGAGAGGGCCAAGGGCTTTGATTTCCTGCTGAGCTATCCGCGCCGAGTTCCGAAACTTCTCTTCCGCAAGCTCGTCCTTCTTTGGAACCCCATCGGGCAGGAGTTCTTTCTGGGGTATGGGCTCATCCTTCCCTATGCGATCTTGGGTCTTTGGGCGGCCCGGTCTTTGCCCGGGGTCGGCCTTCTATGGGTCGGCGTTTTGTATTTCAACGCAATTGCGCTTCTGTTTTACGGCCATCCCCGGTTCCGGCTCTTCTTTGAGCCCTTTCTCCTGTTGGCGGCCTCGGCCGGTCTCTGGACGGCCGCCCGGACCTGCAGGAGCCGTCCCGGTTGGCTTGCCGCGCCCGTCCTTTTGTTGGCGGTCACCCTCTGGATGGCCTCGGACGTGGACCGTGCGCTCGGGCTGTTTCGGGGCGCTTTTTCCATCCTGGGGTTGAGGTGAAGGATCGGCCGGAGGAGATCCTTTCCGCGGGCGGCTTCGAGGGCGGGAGCGGCGAGGACGTGGAGGGCGGCGGGTACCCCTGGCGCGCCGCCCGGTCCGTCGGCGGGGTCACGTTCATTTCGGGTTTGGGCGCGGTTTTGGGGCTCGTCTCCAACGCCCTGGTGGCCTATCACTTCGGAGCGGGGCGACTCACCGACGCCTTCTTCCTGGCTCAATCGATTCCACTGGTCTTGGCGCATCTTCTCCAAAGCGGCCCTTTGCCGAGCGTTTTTCTCCCGGTTTTCCTCCGGGTCCGAAAAGAGGTCTCGGCGGAAGCCTCCTGGCGCCTTCTCAGCAGTCTGCTGAACTTCGTGCTCCTGCTGGATGTCGGCGTGGCGGCCCTGGGGTTTTTCCTGGCGCCTTGGATCGTCCGCGCGGTGGGCGCTGGGTTCGACGAGGCGACCTGGGCGATGAGCGTCCGGGTGCTGCGGTTTCTGATTTTCACTCTCGTCGCCCACACCCTTTCGGGGGTTCTGGTCATCTCGCTGAACGCTCTCAACCGGTTCGTCCTGCCGGCGGCCTTCAGCCTGCTTCCGTCGTTGGGAGTCGTCCTTTTCGTGGGGACACTCGCTCCGTCGATGGGCCTGGACGCGTGGATCCTCGGGAACCTCGCCGGTCCGGCGGCGTTTCTGCTCGCCCTGGGACTGGCGCTGGTGAGGCACGGGTATCGTTACCGGCCGGTTCTCGATTTGCGCCAGCCGGAGTTTCTGGAGACGGTCCGCCGGGTCTGCCAGTTTTTCATCAGTTCGGCCTTCACACAGGGGCAGGTCCTTTCCACGAAGTTCGTGGCCTCCCTCCTGGCCCCCGGTAGCCTCTCGGCGCTGGCTTATGCGGAGCGGATCTTCCTGGCGGCTTCCGCCTTGTTCACGATCCCGCTGCCCAACGTGGTCTTCCCCGAGTTGGTTCGGAGGAAGGTGGCCGAACGCCTGGACGACCTCAGAGAGCTTCTCTTCCAGGCCTCGCGCGCGCTTGTCCTGATTCTTCTTCCCATATCCATCGGAATGATGACGATCGGCGGATTGGTCGTCGGCCTGCTGCTCCAGCGGGGGGCCTTCGGAGCGGAAGATGCCGTGCGGACCACGTGGTCCCTGGTTCTCTATTCCACGGCGTTGGTCCCCCTGGGGTACAAGATGCTCTTCACCAATACCCAGCACGCCTTTGGAAGGACCCGCGTCGTCGTCCTCGGGCTTTGCGCCGCCCAAGGGACCATCATCGTCGGGAATTTTCTGTTTGCCTGGCTTTTCGATTACCTTGGCATCCCCATCGCTCACGCCCTCGGACAATTGGTCTTGATCGGCGTCCACGTCCACTTCCTGAAGGGGTCCTTCCCTTTGAAGGGCATTTTCTGGAGCCCGTCCAGCCGGCGCTCGTTGACCGCGGCGGTCCTGATGGGCGCGGCCGCCCTGCTTTTCCAGTGGTTCTGGCCGGCCGGCGAGCCAACCGCGCTCTGGAAGGCCTCCGTCCTGATGGGAGCCGTCGGGGTTTCGGGCGTCGTCTATGCGGGGCTTGTCTTCGGCTTGGGCGTTCCGGAAGTCCAGGGCGTGGTGGCCCAGGTTCGCGCCCGGCTTAACCGGCGGGCGTCCGGTCCGGCTGCATAAATCCTGGCCGCGTGGAAACGGGTCGCTGAGCCCTCCAGACTGTCCAGATCCCCACAGCGACGTAAATCAAGACGAAGGGCAGAAACGGGCTCGCGTAGCGGTATGAGCCTTCCGGGTGAATTGTAAGGACGACGTGCATGAAATAACGAGCCACAAGGTAGGCGTTGACGGCCCACCAGAAGGGGTGGGGGCGGGGGTCCTTGGCCAGGACCCAGATTCCCACAGCCGCCAGGAGGACCGCGTAAAAGTTCAAATACAGGTGCCAGCGGCTGAGCATCCGAAAATAGAAAATATCGAAGTACGACCATCGGGTGGTGGAGAACAGGACGGCCATCCCATTGCCCAGCCGTTCTACGACGCTATCGCCGGGCCACGGGGTTTCCATTCCCCCTTTGAGGAACAGGCGGGCGACGAATCCCAAAGGGTCTTTTTTGATCTCCTTCCAGGCCCGGGCGGGCGCGGTAACGGGGTGCGAATCCACCGGCAGGACGTAGTGGTAGTACTGGGTCCAGATGTCTTGGAGGGCGTACTGCGAGCCCACCTTTCCCTCCTTGTTGCTGACGGGATAGAGAGTCCCCATGTTGAAGTAGTTGACGCCGGCGAAGGGGGCGCCGCCCAGAAAGGCGAAGAGGACCAAGACGGCGGCCACCTTCGGCGTCCCGACGGGGACTCGGACCCTCCCGCTTTCGCGGCGCCTTCTCCTCCAGTGCCACCACAAGAAGACGGGCATGAAGAAAACATTCTCAAGACGCACCGCCACCAGGAGACCGAAGGCGAGGCCGGAGACCGCCAAATAGCCCCACCGCATTTTTGAGCCTGACTCGCTGAAACGCAGGAACGCGGCCAGGGCGATAAGGGAATAGAAGGTCACCAGGAGGGACCAGTGGAAGTTGACCCCGTCCCACAGGTGGATGAAGTTGAAAGTCAGAAGCAGCGCGGCCAAGCGCGCCGGCCCCTTCGGCGCCAGCTTTCGGGCGACGTCGTATGCGAGAAGCGGGATCGCCGCGTTAATCAAGACCTGAACGAGTTGAAGGGCGATCTTGTTGTCGCCGAAAAGCCGGAAGACCGCCGCCACGAATACCCAGTATCCCGTGGCCTCGCCCGAAGAGACCGGCCGGCCGGCCAGCAAGTCCCGCGCCCAGTTCAGATAAAGCCCGTAGAAGTACTCGTAGAATTTAGTGAATCCTTGGGTGACCTCGTAGACCGTAAAGAGCGATATAAGAAAGGAGAGGAGGAACAAGGGGATTACAAAGGCGGTCTCGCGGGAAAACCGGCGCGCGACGTGTCGATAGCGGCGCTCCCAGCGGTCAGATTCCCACCCGGTCGTGGCGCCCGCGCCTGCCTTGCGGAACCCGGCTTCCCAGAACGCTGCGTAGACCAGGAGAAGAAGGCCAAGAACGAGGAACTGCCGCTCCCAGGCCGTCTGGACAACAGACCAAAGGAGAAGAAGCGCCAGGGGCGCGCAGAGGCGGCTCTCGATCTCCGCTCGCTTGACTTTCTGGCCGATTGGTCTGGCGGTCCAGTGACGTGAGACCCACCAAGCGACAGCGCCGAATCCTGCCAGCGTCACGATCTGGACGTATGTGTAGAAGAGCCAGCTCAGCGGGATGCGGCCCCGGCCCGCATCAACAAGGAAATCCAACAGGAGCAGGCCCAGGTGAAAGGTGAGCCCGGTTCGGATGCCCGGACCCAGGCTTTCCCGAAAATCCTCCCGGCCGAAAAGGAGCCGCAGGTAGACCAGCATGGCCGCCCACCACACGGCAAGCCAGAGAATGACGGCTGCGTGCTGGATGAAGACCACCCGGGCCTTGGTTACCGGCAGATGGGGCGCCTCTCCCACGGGCGCCCGCAAGAGAAGGAGCCCGACGGCCAGGAGCGCGAGGGCGAGAAGGACGTCCTTTCGGGAGCGGAGTTTGAAAAGGGAGAACACTTCAGGCCCCAGGGGCTAGAAGGAGATGTCGCGTTGCAGGCACAGCAATCTTATCACAGCGGGCAGGAGCGGTGGTTTCAGTTCTTCCTCCTGGGGCTCGGGCGGCGGGAAGCGCAGGCCGGTTGAGGGGATGTCTCCGGTTCTGTGTTTAGGGCTTGCGAGGATATCTTTCCCAAAGGGCCCCCAGAGCTTCCCCCACGGGAGATCTCCCTTGACAGTTCCGACTGGTGGAAGGTATGGTTTTTCGGTCAAATGGGTGGAGAGGTTTGCCCGGAGGAGGTGTGCGCCTGCCCGATTTGCTCTTGTCCGGGAAAGTGGTAAATGGGCTCCGGCCATTAGAGGAAATGCGGGGGATGGAGCCGTTCTCGCCGCATCCTGCGGGTGACCTTGCGGGATACCTCGTCAAGCCGGGACGATTCCCTCGCCAGAGATGACCCAAAACCAGCCTGCCCCCATTCGCTGCGCCCTGGTGGCGGAGATCGGGGTGAATCATAACGGGGATTATGAGCGCGCCCGCAGACTGTTGGAAGTCGCCGCGGACTGCGGCTGCGATGGCGTGAATTTTCACAAGCGCTCGCCGGAGGCGACCTTCGGCCGGGAGGCGCTTTGGCGGGCCGAGGCCGCCTTTCCGGAACTGGGGAAAAACGCCCGGGAGGTTGCCCGGCGCCTGGACCTGGACGGCGAGGCCTTCGCGCGTCTGCGCGAATTCGCTCGGGGCCGCCTCACCTTTTGGGGGACGCCCTTCGACCTGAAGTCGCTCGAATTCCTGGACCACCTCGAGGTGGACGGCTTCTACGTGCCTGCCGGATGCAACACGGACACGCCGCTTCTGGATGCGCTGTCCTCTCTGAAGCGACCGGTTTTCGTCTCAACCGCAGCGTGCGACGCGGATGAGGTGTCGGAAATCGTCCGGCACTTCGAGGGGGGCGAGCTGACGTTGCTTCACGGCGTCGCGTGCTCCCCCATGCGAGCCGAAGAGGGCCAGCTCCAGATGTTGCAATGGCTCCGCCAGTTTGACCGGCCCATCGGATACGACGACCACGAGGAGGGCCTTCTGAGCGCTCCGGTGGCCGTGGCGTTGGGCGCGCGAGTGCTCCAGAAGCGCCTCACGCTGGACCGCCGGCTTCCCGGTTCGGACCACGCCTTCAGCGCCGAGCCGGACCCTCTGCGGCGGTGGGTGGACGCTGTCCGGCGCATCGAGCGCGCTTTGTCGGGACCGGCCGAGAAACGGGTCCTGCCCCAGGAACACGATTCCTTTGACGACGAGCGTCGTTCGGTGGTCGCGGCGGTGGACATCCCCCAGGGCTCGATCCTCACCCGGGAGATGCTCACGACCAAAGCCCCGCTGCGGGGTTTGACCCCGCGGATGCTTCCTCGGCTTTTGGGCCGCCGCGCCCTCTATCACATCCAAAAGGACGAGCCCATCACCTTCGGTTTGGTGGAGGTGAAATGACCAGCCGACCGCTGATTTCGATCATTATCCGGACCAAGAATGAAGCGACGTGGATCCGCCGGTGCCTGGCGGCGGCCTCCTTGCAGGATTACACCAATCGGGAGGTTATCGTCGTGGACAACGAATCGGAGGACGGGACGGCGGAGATCGTCCGGGAATTCGATTGCAAGGTGGTCCCCATCACCGACTCCGAGTTCAGCTTCGGCCGGGCCCTGAACCGGGGAATGCAGGCGTCGGGAGGCGAGTTCCTGGTCTGTTTGTCGGGTCACTGCATCCCGGTCCACAACAAGTGGCTCGACCGCCTGGCCGCGGACTTCGGCCCGCCCGCGGTGGCGGCGGTCTACGGCCGGCAGGAACCTTTGCCCGACTCCCACACCTTCGACAAGCGGGACCTCTGGAACATCTTCGGGCTGGACCGCAAGGTCCAGGTCAAGGACTCCTTCTTTCACAATGCCAACGCCATGATCCGCCGGGACGTCTGGGAGCGCATCCCCTTTGACGAGGAACTCAACGGCGTCGAGGACCGGGACTGGGCCAAGAGGGTCATCGCATCCGGCTACCATATCGTTTACGAGCCCCAGGCCAGTGTGTACCACCCCCACGGCATTCACCAGACGATGGACGCCGCCCGAGCCGAGCGGGTCGTGAAGATGATCGAGCTCATCAACGGCCGGCAACCCCTCTTGGACGAGTAGAGAACCCACGCGCTATGGCCGATGGGCCGGTGGTTGCCGTCGTCCCCGCCAGAGGCGGGTCCAAGGGTCTGACCCGGAAAAACCTCCGGCTCCTGGCGGGAAAGCCCCTCCTGGCTCACAGCGTCCAGGCGGCGGTCAAGGCTCAGCGGGTCGAGAGGGTGATCGTGACCACGGACGACGAGGAGATCGCCCGCGTCTCACGGCAGTGGGGCGCAGAGACGCCGTTTCTTCGGCCCGACGCCTTCCGCACCCCTTCGGGCCGGATTGCCGAGTTGACCTCCGACTGGGCGACCACGGAGGACACCCTCGCCCACGCCTGCCACTGGCTGAGGGAAAACGAGGGGACCGAGGTGGGGATCCTCGTCTACCTCCAGACCACCGATGTCTTCCGCCGCACCGGATGGATCGATGAGGTTGTCCGGAGGCTTCAGGAGGACCCGACGCTGGAAACGGCTTTCGTGGCGTACAAGACGCACAAGAACTTCTGGAAGAACGCCGAAGGCGGAGGGTACGAACCCCTGGGCGAGTACCCGGGGCATTCCTCGCGGCAGAGGAAGAGGCCGGTTTACCGCGAGGACACGGGACTGGCGTGCGCCACCCGGGCCCGCCTCCTTCTGGAGGAGCCGCCCCGCCGCGTGGGGAGCCGCGTGGACATCCTCTGGAACGAGGATCCGGCCACCGCCGTGGACATTCACGACGAGTTCGACCTGTGGCTGGCGGAGGAGGTCTTGACGGAGTGGAAGGGTTCGGACGTTTATGACATCGCCCGCTGACTCCCCGAAGAGTCAGGTCATCGCCCTCGTTCCGGTTCAGGGGAAACGACTCTATCGGGAGCTGCTGCGCGGCAAGCCCCTCCTCGTTCACACCCTGGATGCGGCCAAGGACAGCCGCCTGGTGGACCGGATCATCGTCACCACCGAAGACGAGGAAACGGCCGAGCTGGCGCGCCGGGAAGGGGCCGAGACGCCGTTCCTGCGCCCGCGCGAACTGGCCGGTCCGGGCGTCCCCCTCGAGCGGGTCCTCCAACACGCCGTCGGATGGTTGGAAGAGCACGAAGGAAACGCGGTGGACGTCGTGGTCCTCCTGGAGGTTTCCCATCCCTTCCGTCTTCCGGGCCTCATCGACAAGATTGTCGAGACCCTCGTGCGGGAGGACTGGGATTCGGTGTTTGTGGCCTGCGAGGAAAACGCCAACTTCTGGTATCAGGAAAAGGGCAGGCTCACCCCCGTCGGCGAATCGAGCCACGCCCCGCGCTCGGAGCGGAAGCCCATTTACCGGGAGATCAGCGGTATGGTCTGTGCGACCCGGGGGGAAATCATCAAAAGAGGAGACCGCTTGGGGTACCGGGTCGGGATGGTCCCCATCCGGGACCTCGCCGGGCGCGTGGACGTGCGGTCGGGGATCGATCTGAAGATCGCCGAATTGCTTTTTCCCGCCTGGGAGAGTGCGCTCCGGCATAATGGCCGCGAAGGGGGCCACGAAGGGGGCCGCGAAGTTGAATCCAAAAAACCTGGCGCGTGAGGTCAGGTACGTCCTCAAGGCGTACGCCTACCTGCCGGTGACCTTTCTGAAGCGGGTGGCGTTCGGGGAGGACCCCTATTTCCACCGGTTCTTCCGGAGCCGGTGGGGGTTTTTACCGGAGGGCCTCAGGGCGCTCGCGCGTCGCCGCCCGACCGTCTGGATCGAGGCCCTCTCGGGGGGCGAGAACACGCAGGTCGTCACGTTCGTCAAACGCCTGAGGGCGCTTTATCCCGGCGTCAATCTGGTGCTTTCCACCAACAACCGGTACTCCTTCGATTTCTCCAGCCGGCGGGAAGAGTTGGATTTTGTGTTCGACAGTCCGTGGGACCTCCGAAACGTGGTTCGCCGCGTCATCCGGACGCTTCGCCCCAAGGTCGTTTTCTTCATAGAGAACATGAGCTACCCGGTGCTGTGCCGGGAAGCCCAGCGGGCGGGGACGCGGACGGTTCTCCTCAGCGGGTTCATGAGCCACGGTTACGAAGCCCACGAGATTGTGTCCCGCTCCATTCCTCGGGGGTTTCACCGGTTTCTGGACTACATCGGCGTGAAGTCGGAGGCGGACGCGGAAGGCTACCGCCGCCTGGGCGCCGACCCGGAGAGGATCCGCGTGGTCGGCGAAATGAAGTACGACTTGGAGTACCTTCGTCTCGCGGAAGGGGAGCGCCTGGAGATTCGCCGCAGGCTGGGGATTTCTCCCCAAGCCCCGGTCCTCGTCGCCGGGAGCGTCCGGGCCGGAGAGGACGAAGTCGTCCTGGAGGCCTATCGGCGCGTTCGGGAAGTTTTTCCGGACCTCCGCCTCTTGATGGCCCCGAGTTACTACAGCAACGCGCTGAAGCTGGACGAGGTGTTCTCCAAGGCGGGCGTCGGTTACCAGCGAAAGACCGCGCTCGATGCCGGCGATGCTCCCCGCGACGCGGTGATCGTCGTGGACACCTTTGGCGAACTGCCCCGACTCTACGGGCTCGGGACCCTCAATTTTGTCGGAGCCAGCATCGTCCCGAAAGGGAAATTGGCCTTCGGCCACAACCCCATCGAGCCGCTGGCTCATGGTCGTCCGCTCCTCTTCGGTCCCCACATGAACCACTGGGGGGAGATCACCGAGGCGCTCTTGCGGTCCGACTCCGGCCTTCGGGTCCGGACCGGCGAAGAGATGGCGCAGACGATCTTGCGGCTCATGAAAGACGGCGAAGCCATGCGGCGGGCCTGCGAGGCGGCCGATGCAATCGCGGCCTCGAACGCGGACGCCGTAGAGAGGAATCTGGCCTTCGCCCGGGAAATCCTCTCCGGGTTGGGGCTCGAGGCGCGGCGAGAGGACCCGATGGTGGAAACCGTCTCCGCGTAAATTTCTTGCGGGCGGGTACACCTCGGCTTCGCTCAGTGCAAGCTCCGCCCCGCCCCTACGTTTGGCTACATATTGGAATTTTCGGATGTAGGGGCCGGGCGAGAGTCGGTGACTCCTGTACCGGCCCTTGCCGTTTGACTGTCCAAGGGATGGCCTGTGAGCCAACGGCCGGGGACGGCACACGTGTATAATTCCTGATAATTTCTGGATTACTCTCCGGGTGTCAGCCCGTGTTCCGAAGGGGAGGATTTATCCATGTTGAAAGCGCGCATTTTTCGGGTCCGCTGGCGTGTAAGCGTCGTCCTCGTTGCTTTTGTCCTGATCGTTGGTCTAGCAGTTGGCGTTAAGCAACCAACCACGGCGCAGACGCAGCGCAGACCCACGGCAACGGCGTTTGTCGTGCACTCCGACGGTTACCTTCTCACCGCCGCCCACGCTGTGAAGGACGCGGCAAACGTGGAGGTGGCGATTGGCGGCAAGAGTTACAACGCCTTTGTTCTGGGCGTGGACAAGAAACGTGATCTGGCGGTCCTCCAGATCAAGGCCAAGAACTTGCCTATTCTGCCACTGGGCAACTCCAATACTGTCGAGGTGGGCGAAGAGGTGCGAGTGTTTGGCTTTCCCCTGGCAAGTGCATTAGGTGAGAGCCTGAAAGTGACACGCGGGATCGTCTCGGGAATCCAGACGAAAGGGGCGCAGAAGGTCTTCCAAATTGACGCGGCTGTGAACCCGGGCAACAGTGGCGGGCCGCTGGTGAATGAGGAGGGCGAAGTCATCGGCGTCATCAACGCGAAGCTGTTTGGCGCTGTCGTGTCCAACGTCGGCTTCGCCGTGCCCATCAACTACGCCAAGCCGCTGCTGCGGGACGAAGCGGTAGACCTCGCGACGAGAGGGGCGAAGGATAGGCTTCGCGGTCCCACGCTGTTCAAGCGGGTGTCGCCCGCCGTCGCGCGGGTAGTCATTCACTTTGCGTTATATGACCTAGTTCGGACGATAAAGACGTTTTCTAGTGTAAATCAAGTCGCATTCTCGCCTGGTGCTTATGTGATCGCCACAGCGCTGGATAAGGGGAAGCCTCCTCATTCCTATGACGATAGCTCTGTGAAACTGTGGGACTATCAAAGTGGCTCATTGATCATGACAATGGAGCAAGAAGGGCGGGTGGTATCAATTGCCTTTTCACCGGACGGAAAAATGATAGTGACCGGGGCAGAGGCGGGAAATCTTTCGAAACCTGGCCAGATGACACTTTGGGATGTTCGGAGCGGCAAGCCTAAGTGGACAAGAAAAGAACACGTCGGGGGCATAAAATCAGTCGCGTTCTCACCTGACGGCAAACTAGTAGCAAGCGGAGGGTTTGACGATGCGGTGAAGATATGGCATGCCAGGTCCGGCGCTTTGCTGCAGACGCTGACTGGACATACAAATAGCGTGTATTCGGTTGCGTATTCCCCCGGCGGCGAAACGCTCGCAAGCGGAGGTTGGGACAAGACGGTTATACTCTGGGACGTGCAAACAAGAAGATTGAGGCGAAAACTGACCGGGCATACCTACGGTGTGGAATCGGTCGCCTTTTCGCCTGATCGTAGAACGCTGGCGAGTGGGAGTGGGGACAATACGGTGAGGCTCTGGGACACTCAAAGCGGGGCTCTTAAGCGTACGCTGATCGGGCATACTGAAACAGTACTGTGGGTAGTATTTTCGCCTGACGGAAAGACCGTTGCTAGTGCAGGCTATGACAAGAAGGTGAGACTGTGGGACGTTCGCTCAGGGGCACGTAAAGGAATCATAACCGTGGGTAGGTCGTCGTCAGCAGATTCAGTCGGCTTCTCCCCCGACGGCAAGAAGTTGGCAGCAGGAGTGGGTTGGACGGTTAAGATCTGGGAGGCGGAGCAGTAATGTTTGCTCGCAGGCATTCTAGGTACGATGCCGTGTGACACATCTCTCGTTTAAGAGATACCCTTCTTCTCATTCAAATAAGGGCTTTGTTCTCGTTCCATTGAAAAGGAAAGGCCGGGGGCCGTGTGCGGGATCGTAGGAATCTATCATCGGGACGGGGCGCGGGTGGACCTGGAGGCGCTGGTCCGGATGAACGACGCCATCGTCCACCGCGGACCCGACGGCGAAGGCTACGTCCTCCTGGACCCGGCTGAACCGGGGAAGGCGCGGTTCCATCCGAGGCCGAGCCCCGGTCTTCCCTCCGCTCCCTTGGCCCTCGCCAACCGCCGCCGCCGGGTTCTGCTCGTACGCGCGGCGCAGGGGTTTTTGCGGCGTGAACCCCCAGTCTGTCAGATACCGCCCGACCGTCCACACCGACACCGTAACCCCAAAGCGCTCGGCCAACAGCCGTTGCACCGCCTGGCGCGTCCAAAGGGCGAAGGGCGGTTTGAGCTGGTCGGGACATCGGTCGGTGATCAGGCGCACCGCCTGCCGGCCCTCTTCGGGTCGAAGCCTCGGCCTGCGACAGGCCCTCTTCCACCGCCCCGACCACGCGGCGCCGCAGGTCTTCCTGGGCTTGGGCGGACAAAGTTCGCGCATCCAAACGGTCCATGCGAAAAACATAGCATCAAACCATCCTTATGCCAAATCTTTTATGCTCCGATTAGTAAGTGTTACCCGATAGGTTGGTTAAAGGACATATCCGGATGTTGAAGCCGCCTGTCGGCCTCATCCCAGTCGATAGAGCCATGATCGCTCGTCCACTCGACAAATGCGGCTCCCGGTTCCGCCCACGCTTCGAATTTCTCCACGGCCGTAGCATGCGGCTCGGCGGCCACAAAGTCGTTGACCGAGTCCGCGTTGGCCCAAACCGAAAAGGTCCAGAAACGTTTACGAAGAAAGTCCGCCCGAAGACCGCACCGAACCAAGCCTTGAGTTTTTTTCAGTTGCCTCTGGACCCGTGACGACATTCTCAGGAATGGAATAACACTTCGCCATCTTCTCACAGGCAAGTAGGTAGCGAAACAAAGGAACTCACCGGCCGGTTCGGCCCCGCCGACCTCAAATTGCCTTGTGACGACCATTGGGCGCCTCCCCATTCATGGGTTCTCCGCCCCGACCTGAAAAGTGCTTAAGGCTCATACGGGTACCTCAAGGGGTCAGGACCGCGCCCGAGCAGTCAGCTTCTCGAGCCCCTTGTAGCTGGTTGCCCCGATCCTCACCTCGTTACCGACCACCATAGAGGGAGTTCTCCAGATGCCGAGTGATTTTGCAAGGGCCTTGTTGCGGTCAACGATGGCCAGGGTCCCGGGGGCCTCCATGTCTTCCTTGAGCTGTACAGTATCCAGGCCCAGTGACGCACCAATCTTCATGATCTTTTCCTCATCGATTTTCCGCCCTGCCCTGAAAAGCGCTCTATGGAAGTCCAGATATTTTCCCTGAGCCTTTGAGGCGAGCGCCGCCCGGGAAGCCATGAGGGATCCCGCCCCGTGAACGGGAAATTCCTTAAGGACGATGCGGACTCCAGAATCCTCCTCGGCCAACTTGAGGACCCTTGGACCAAGGGTCTTGCAAAAGGGTCAGCGATAGTCGAAGAACTCGGCAATTGTGATGTCGCCCTGCGGATTTCCCCCTACATGCGTGTCCGGATCGTGATAAATCTCATCTGAATGTTCGGCGATGAGTTGTCTTATGCGCCCCGTCTCGACCTGCTTGGCTTCTCGATATCGCCTGAGGATATCTTTACTCCATTTGATCATCGCGACTCCCCCCTAGTATCGAACCGCATGAGAACACAAAAGGGCCAGTTTCCTCCGCCGCTCCGAGCGGTTGGTTCACCCCTCCCGCGCCGGGCGCCCGGGAATCATGGAGTTAGGAATTTCCATTTTAACCCCTGTTGAAGGAACGGCCCGCACTGATTGGCGATCAGGAGAATTACAGGCCGCCCCACTTGGGCTGTCAACAGCATTCGCCGCGCCAACATGGTGCCATAGATTTCCCCGGATGCGGCCACCTCGGCCCACTGAAAGATGATGTGTCCGGCATGCCGCACGATCCGGCCACCCATTTTGATGAACTTCCCCTGCAGGCCGGGCGAGCAGGAGCGGAGCTGCCTTACTGATTTCAACAGGCGCCCAGCGCACTCGCCTGAAGAGCGCCCGCACCTCAAGAGGGTGAGGTGGTGACAGGTAGAGGCCCGGCGACCTCTCCGGGTATAATTGGTATCGGAAATCTCAGCTAATATTGCCCTGCCTTGCGGCGGAGGCTGGCGCGTCGTTTTATATCGGAGGGGCCGTGCTGGAAGTCGCGGAGCTGACCAAGAAATTCTCGGGGATTACAGCGATCTCCAACATCCAGTTCTCTATTGAACCCGGGAAGATTGTAGGTCTTGTGGGGCCGAATGGCGCAGGCAAGACCACCCTTTTCAACCTCATCTCGGCGGTCGCCAAACCGACCCAGGGCGAGCTCAAGTTCAATGGCGCCACCATCGTCGGTCTCAAGCCGCACCAAGTGTGCCGGCTGGGCATCGCCCGCACCTTCCAGGACCCGCGCACCTTTCCCGCGCTGACGGCGGCCGAGTTCGTGGGCGTGGCCGCCACCTTCGGCAGCCATGAAAAGCTGACGCAGGCCCAGACTCGTGAGAAGGCGCGTGAGCTTCTCTCCTTCATGGCGCTTTCGGAAGAGACTGACGCGCCCAGCCGTCAGCTTTCGGCGGCAAAACGCCGGCGGCTCGAGATCGCCGCCGCCCTCGCGACCAGGCCCAAGCTCCTGCTCCTGGATGAGCCCATCGCGGGGCTGAACCCGGTAGAGATGCAGTCGGTCATGGAGATCATCCGACGGATCAGGGGCGAGATGGGGATCACCGTTTTCTGGATCGAACACGTGATGAGAGCCTTGATGGAAGTTGTCGACCGGGTCATCGTGCTCCACCACGGCGCCAAAATCGCTGAGGGTCTGCCCCGCGAGCTATACCAGAACCAGAAAGTGCTGGACGCGTATCTGGGGGAAGGGATTTGAGCGGGGGCCCCGCGCTCGAGGTCACGGATCTGGATGTGGCTTTCGACGGCGATCGGACCCTGTGGGCGGTCACGATGGCCGTGGAAGAGGGGGAGGTCGTCACCCTGGTGGGTCCCAACGGCGCCGGCAAATCGACCCTGCTTAAGACGGTTTCGGGCCTGGTCGCGCCGGCGGCCGGCGAGGTGCGCTTCGACGGCCGGAGCCTGAATGGGCTGGAGCCCACAACCATCGTGGAGCTGGGCATCATCCACGTCCCCGAGGGCCGCCATCTGTTCGCCGATATGAGCGTGATCGACAACCTGAAACTGGGCGCCTACGCCTTGCGAGCCCGCCCCTACATGTACGACAGCCTGGAACGGGTGTTCGCCCTGTTCCCCGTGCTCAAGGAGAGGCGCCGGCAGATGGTGAGGACCTTGAGCGGGGGCGAGCAACAAATGGTCGCCGTCGCCCGGGGCATGATGCTCAGGCCGCGCATTCTGATGCTGGATGAACCCTCGCTGGGTCTCGCCCCCAAGATGGTTGCCGCGATATTCGACACTGTGCGAGCGATCAATCAGGAGGGCGTCACGGTGCTGCTGGTCGAACAGAACGTCCGCCTTGCCCTGTCGGTGGCCCACAGGGGCGTGGTGCTGGAGAACGGTCGCATCGTGATGCAGGGGGTGGCCGCGAGCCTGCTTGACAGCGCGGAGGTCAAGCACGCTTACTTGGGCTTGTAGGGTTATGGGAGGCGGGATCTCGGCGCGGCTGGCGGTCCCGTATGGGGAGAGGCTGGAGCAAAGAAAATGGAGGGGGACGTCATGACAAGAAAACCAAGCAGAAGGGAAGTACTCAAGGCCACCGCCGGCGCTCTCGTGGGGGCGCCTTTGCTCCGCTCGTCGCTCTGGGCGGCGGAGCCCAAGGAGATCAAGATCGGTTTCACGCTATCCCAGGCCGGCCCCTACGCCGTTCCGGCGCAGCACTCGCAGATGACCAACTACGTCATGTGGAGCGAGGAGGTGAACGCCCGGGGCGGTATCTTCGTCAAGAAACTGGGCAAACGGCTGCCTGTGCGCCTCATCCACTACGATGACCGCAGCCATATCGGGACGGGGGTGCGCCTTTATGAGAAGCTGGCGACCCAGGATAAGGTTGACCTGATGCTGCCGCCGTGGGGTACAGCCATGAACTTCGCCGTCGCCCCCATCGCGCAACGCTACAAGTATCCGATGATCGGCGTCACGGTGACCTCGGAGAAACTCAAGACTCTGAAAATGCGGTACTTCCTGACCATTATCCAGCAGTCCGATGTCATGAGCCAGGCGCTGGCGGATTTCCTGGTCTCGATCAAAGAGGAGGCCAATCTGAAGACCGTGGGCATGCTGTATGTGGGGGATCTCTTCGGCATCGAGTTCAAGGGGGCCTCCGCCCCATTGCTGCCGAAGAAGGGCTTTGACATCTTGACGCTCAAGAGCTATCCGCTGGGGACCAAGGACCTTTCCGCCACGCTCAAGAGGCTCAAGGCCCGGAACGTGGACATCTATATCGGTCACAGCTATCCGCCGGACGGTTTCCTGGCCACCGCGCAGGCCCAGGCGGCGGGCTTCAGCCCGAAGGTGTTCTATACCGGCGTCGCGGCGATTTTCCCCGCCTACTGGGGCAAGTTCGGCGCAAGTGTCAACGGGGTCATCGGACCGGGCGTCTGGAACCACAAGGTGCCCTTTGGGGATTCCAAGGCGTATTTCGACCGCTTCGTCAAGCGCTGGAAACGCAAGCCGGACGCCTGGGGCGGACCTTGCGCCTGGGCGATGCTGCAAGTCCTGGAGCAGGCCATCGAGAAGGTCGGCGACATCGACCGGGAGAAACTCACCGACGCCTTCCACACCGAAAAATTCTCCACCATCCTGGGTCCGGTGAAGTTTACCAACGGCCTAAACCTGGAAACCCCCGGCATGGTGCAGCAGTGGCAGAACGGCGTTTACGAGATCGTCTGGCCTCGGGATCGGGCCACGGCCCGGCCCATCGCCATCAAGCCGGCCTGGAAGTAGAGCCGGCCCATCCACCCGAACCCGCCCGAGAGAGGAACCGGGGATGTCCTCGGGAGCGTTGCTTGACGTCGCGCTCACGGGTGTCGTCATGGGGGGTATTTATGCCCTCATCGCGGTAGGCCTCAATCTTCAATACGGCCTGATGCGCATCTTGAACGTCTCTCACGGAGAGGCGGTGATGGTCGGGGCCTACCTCACCCACTGGCTATACACGAGCTACGGGATCAACCCGTTTCTAAGCCTGTTGGTGACACTGCCGGTCATCTTCCTGATGGGCCTGGGCTTCCACCGGCTTCTGTTCGGTCGGTTGATAAAGCGCGCCGGTTCGGGGGAGGCGCTCGAGTCCGACTCCCTGGTGATCTCCTTCGGGCTGATCTTCATCTTGCAAAACGTCGTTTTTCTCATCTGGGGCGGCGAGATCAAAGGTTATTCTTATCTCAATGTCTCCGTCGAGCTGGGCGGGAGCCTTTATGCCGCCAACCGGCTGGTTGCGTTCGCGGTCGCCGCTGCGCTGTGCCTCGGCTTTTACGGATTTCTGCGGCTTGCGGCCACCGGCCGGGCGCTGCGGGCGTTGATGCAGGACCGCATGGGGGCGGAACTGATCGGCATCAAGGTGGGCAGGTTCCACGCCCTGTGCTTCGGCCTGGGCCTGGCCATGGCGGGTATCACCGGTTCTTTGTTGAGCATGGTTTTCGAGCTCACCCCAGACATGGGCCTGTCGTACACGGTGACCGCGCTGATCATCATCATTCTGGGCGGCCTGGGGAATATCCTGGGCAGCCTGGTCGGGGCCGTCATTCTCGGGCTGCTGGAGGTCATGGGCGAGCGCCTCCTTGGACCCGACATGAAGACCATCATCATGTACGTGGCCTTTATGGCCATTCTGTTGATCCGGCCGCGCGGTCTGCTTGGGACGAAAGGATAGCGCGGTGGCGCGCCTGCTGCCCGTCCTCGCAGTGTCGGCCACCGGGGGGCTGGTCCTCGGGTCTTGGTGGTTCTCGCCCTATACGCTCTCCGTGATGGTTTCGGTGCTGATGTTCGTCGCCCTGACTTCGGCCTGGAGCATTTTCTCGGGGCACACCCGCTATCTGTCCTTCGCCACAGTCGCGTTTTTCGGCATGGGCTCCTACACCACCGCCGTCCTGGGCAACCGCCTGCCTCTGCCCGTGGTGATCCTGCTCGGCGGCGCGATCGCCTCGGTCGTGGCACTGCTTTCGGGTCTGGTGGTCCTGCGACTCAAGGGACCTTACTTCGCAGTTTTCACTTTCGGCATGGCCGAGCTGACGCTGCATTCCGTGCTGTGGTGGGAAATCAACGTCACCGGCACGATCGGGCGGATTCTAAAACCCGTGCCCACCACCACCATCTATTACTATTTGTTGGGCATCGCCGCGGCCACGGTGTCGCTGGCCTTTCTGCTCTCCCGCTCGCGGGTCGGCCTGGCTTTGACCAGCATCGGCGAGGACGAGGGCAAGGCCGAAACCCTGGGGATCAACGCCACCTACTACAAGATCGTCGCCTTTGCGCTGAGCGCCTCCATCATGGGCATGGTCGGCGCGGCAATCGCGCCGCGCTGGACCTATCTCGACCCGCACATCGCTTTCAATCCGCTGATCTCCTTCCAGGTGATCATCATGGCCTTGATCGGCGGCGCCCGCCGCGTCGAGGGCCCGGTATTGGGGGCGCTGCTGCTGTCCGTGGTCTCGGAGTTCTTGCTGGTCGAGTTCCGCTACATCTACCTGATCATGCTGGGCAGCCTGGTCATCGCCGCCGTCCTGTTCATGCCGGGCGGGCTCTCCGGCGAGCTAGAAAAACTCGCCCGGCGCTGGTCCCGCCCCCATAGTAGGAAAAATTATGGGGGCGCAAGGTAGAGGCGCGGCATGCTGCGCCCCTCCGCATGCTGCATTGAGAACATCCCGGGCCTGCATTCGCGGTCGCTCCAAGAGCGGCGCCCGAACTCGTTATCATCTATGAGTAGGATTACCCCCGGAAAGCCCGCCAGTTTTCCAATGCGATGATCTGCGGCTGACGAAGCAACGCGCTGCTGTCGCCGACAAACCCGGCATATTCTTTTATCAGTGCCCTCCGGACGCTTGAATTATTATTCGGCCGGCACTATATAGCCAAGGCGCCCTAAAACCAGCGGGTGGCTCTTTGGATCATGCCGCCCAGACACGGATAGGAGGCAACCATGAAACGGGCGCTTTCCCTGGTGGCAGTCGCGTTGATGCTGTTGATCCTCTCGGGTTCGGCATGGGCGCAGAGTCGCAGAGGGCCAAGAAAAGAATTCAGAGTGGCTTATCGGACCACGTTCGTCAATATTATCACAGGTAACCCAACGACAGGTTTTTTTACCCACAGGATTAGAGGGCTCCTGAATCTCAGAAATCAGGACCCGACTGAAGACCTCATCATCACGAACGTCGAGATCTTCGACCAGAGCAGTGGCGAAAACGTTGCGGACCTGGAAAGAAACACCTGTCCGTTCAATGATCCGGGAAACGGTACCCTCCTTCCCTTTTCCCTCAAACCGCTGGGGGTAGGCCAAAGCGAGATTGGCCTTTTTATCGGAGAATGCCTCCGGGCCTTCCCTCCGGTTTTGCCCAAACCGTCGATCACTACGCCTCCCCTCGATGAGCGCGGTGGCTTCCTGACTGTGATCACGGTTGAGGCAAGGAAAGAAGAGTTTATTGGGGGCGTGTCTGTCAACCAACGTACTGTGGTCGATAATGGGACCGGTGCTATTGTTGCCCAAGGTCGGAACAGCGAGCCCCGCATCATCCTCCCATGATGAGAGAGAACTGAGCATTGCCGAGACCGTGGGTGGACTGAGAAACTAACCCGCAGACGAAGGCGGAAGAAGCCCCCTTCCTAAATTTGTCGTAGTCCTCGCGGCCCAGCTTGGGGTCCGCCAGGGCCATCGCCTCGATCGGGTCATAGATTACGTAAACGGTGCGCCCCAGCCGTCTCCAATCTAGCAGGCGGACGAAGGTCACTCCCTACCTTGTCAGGCCCGGAATCGGGACCAAGGGTTCGTTCAAGACAGGCCTGGAGATAATCCACAGGCTGACGACGGTATAACATATCATCAGGATTGCCACGGGCAGTTCGACCTTGGATGCCTTTGATTTATCCCCAATAAGAATTAACGCCCTGCGGTGAGCCGACCAGATGGATACGATATGTCCCAAAACGATGAGCCCCGTTTGTGCCACCCAAATGATCCCGGCGGTTTCCGGAGTCCACTTGACGTCCCATTTGAAAGAATGCCACCCGAACAGGTGCCAACCGAGACTGAGAGGATCCGCCATCGCTTGGACGAGTCCGGTTACGCGGCTCGGAACGGCGGGAATGAAATGGGCGATGTGGTAGGCGGCTGCAATCGGGACGAGGGTCATGGCGAAATCGCGTGCGATTTCTCTGGTCTTTCGCAACCCATCTGAAAAATGACTCATGATCCGGCAAACCAAGAAATATGCGGATCCAAAGGTTGCCGCGCCCACCAAGATGGCGAACAGGAATGACGCGTGAAAGGCTATGCCTTTAGGAAGAATCTCGAAACTCTTCAACATCATCCGCCGAAGTAATACCCACCATTCAGGCGTTGCGACGAAGCCGTCAAACGTGACTGCGAACAGAACGACGATCACAAAAATCGCTTCCGAGGAGTTCCCCAGTCTGGTGTCGTGCAGCGCAGTTCCCGGGATCCTGGCCTCTATGTGTATCCCCCGTTTCTCGAGAGGCCCGAACCTTCCCAGGACCCGAAAATAGCGCGCGAACGGATTCGCGTTGTCCCACCAGTCTTCGGGCTTGAAAACGGCCATCCCCACCCAAAGCCATCCGGTGAAAATCAGAAATACCGTGACGACGCCCTCGGCTTCGCTGGCCTGGAACCATCCCAACTCAAACCAGATGAATCCGGTGAAGAGAAGGACGGCCGGCCACGCGGAAAGGAAGGCGGGAAACCGAAGTCCCAGGGAGAGAGGGCGGGCAAACCAGCGGCCGTAGATGCGGCGCAGGGTGTTCCATGGATCGAGGGCGGGCCAGGCGTTGCCAATCATCAGTGTCAGCCACGCAAGCCCTATCCACCAGCCGGACCAGACCAGGACGGAGGGCAAGGTGTCTTCAGACCTTGGGTCCCCCAGAAACCTCCCCGCCAGGACCAGGCCCCCCAAAAGCAGACCCATTGCAGAGAGTAAATGCCCCAGAAACCGAAGTCCCGGTCCGAACCGGATGTGCAGTCTGGCGTAGCCGGATACCGGCTTATGATGCGCCGAGCGCAGGTGGATTAACACAAAGGAGAGAGCGACGGCGAGTCCTCCGCCGATCAGAAAAAGCCATCCCGGAATGGGCGGCGAGTACCGAACCTCCTGAATCCCGTGAGCATGGAGGAAGGTCGGAAGCAAAAAGAACAGAGAAAATGCAAAAAGAGAAACAATGAAGCGGGCCGATGAACCGAGGGCCATCGATGCGGTGATGATTCGTCTTAATTCCTTCCTCACGCGCCCTCCTTTCAACCCATAACGACCCAAATTCCGATGATTCGCCCAGTTCAGCCCCAAACGATCCGAGGGTGCCGGAAGCCCTTTGCCATGGAGCCAAACCAGTAGGGCGCCTTCCCTTCTCGACGGTGCTGAAATACCCGGGTTTCCACCCTCCTCACGTGAACCTCATACCTTTTCCCCGGGTGGTCGCCTAGGTCGAGAACGACAAGATCAATTCTTATCAAGGCTCATTTTCCCGGCTTCACCGTGGCCCGAATCGCAACTGCTCCATCCAAGGGGGAAAGAAGGACTCCAGATATCTCTGCCTCACGAGCCCCAAAGCTGCGGGAACAAGGCAGGCAGAATGATGGGGAGCCATTTGAGCCATCGCAAGTTCACGGAGTCTCACTTCACAACGCGTCCCCCTCCTTTACGGACCGAATTTTACGCCAAAATTGGCTGCCCTTGTCAAAGCCCCATGACCGGAGATAGTGCCCGGTAGCGGAGGGAGTCGAACATACACGGGGAAAAGCCCCAACGAGTTGTAGATCGGCGATTCGCGGAGAATGCCACTCCTGGAGGGGCCCTCAGTCATCTTTCCCCCCAACTGCTCATCCAACCGCAAAAGAAGGGCATGAAGTACGCCTTTGGATACGACGCTAAGGCAACCGCCCTACCACAACAACCGAGCGCTCGTAGATGCATGTCGCCCCTGGCACCAAGCTGACAATGCATCAATGACCCCCAAAGACCTCAAACCCCAAGTTTAAAAGTTTTTCCGCCAGCTCCTCTTCGATTCGTAGAGCCTGTTCTTCCTCCATCGGATTAAGATGGATATAATCTCTTCTGAGCAGAGCCACGCCGAATCGCTTAACCCACCTGCTGGCCTTGATACCCCGTTTGTGGTTGAGAAACCTCTCTTCGGGAGAGACCCCGGTCATCCCAATGTAATACGCCTTTCCCTTGATTTTTGGAACCTGCTTCAACAGAACGACATAAACGGAGTAGTGACATGTGCCATGGTCCTGCCAATTGAATATTTCAACGTTTTTCACGATCTCATGGATGGGCTTTTGAGATTGAATAGCTGCTTCCGACCACCAGCGGGCATCGCAAATCGGGCAGGTTATTGGCTCGCAGGAGGGTTGAGGAAACAAAGTTACACAAGCAGGGCAAACAACCTTCCGAACTCTAACGGGTTTGGACATATATCGTCTCCCCCCCGCCCCTATAGTTCCGATTATTTATATCAGTCATTTCACCTGACACCGAGTTGGCCTGCCCCCCTTAGCGAGGCCCAGGTTGAATGAGAACATTCTGGCCTGGGTTTAAGAACGGGGACAGGTCAACCGAATCCAACGCCAGGAGAGGAGAAATAAAGTCGGGTCCTCTGACGCCTCGTAGGGGAAAATGGATTGGTGCGGGGGTGAAGGCTGGCTTCAGCGAATCCAAGTCGTTTTAAAAGGAGCACGATCGTTTATATTGCAGTGTTTCTTGCAGCGGAAATTTAGCGGATCTTCCTCTTCTCAACTCTATCGCCTTCTTGAGTTGAGGCCGTGGTCGTTATCCGGTATCCTCAGGCTAATCGCAGACATGATTGTGAGCGGGCAAAGACTACCGGATCCTTCGCGCAGAGTCCGGCCAGGCCGGTATATCCTGTTGGGAGAGCAACCTATGCCCGGCGACCTGCTTCTGAAAAACGGCGTCATTCTTACCCTCAACGCAGACGGTGAAATCCTCCAAGACGGGGATCTCTTGGTCCGAAGCGGGGTCATCGAGGCTCTCGGCCCGGGCCTGGAGGTCCCGGCTGACTTCGATGGTCCGGTTTTGGAGCTTGGGGGACAACTCGTCCTCCCCGGAACGGTCAACTGTCACTGCCACTTCGAAGAGATGGCCATTCGCAGTCTCAACTACGGGTTGCCTCTGGAACCCTGGCTTCAATACAAGGTTTCCGCCATGAGATTCCTCAACCTGTCAAAGGAGGAGCTCACGGCGACCGTGACGCTCACCTGCATCGAAATGCTGGAGAACGGCGTGACCTCCGCTCTCAATCACATGAGAGCGGGCGGGACCGTCGAGGAGGCCAATCTGGAGGCAGCCCTCGACGCGTTCCGCGCATCGGGGTTGAGGGCCGTGCTCTGCCCCCAGATCAGCGACAGGCCGTTGCGTGAGCAAATCCCCATCGACCTTCCGAGCCTACCGGATCACGTCCGGACGCTACTCTTGGCGGAGCAGGCTCCCGCCACGGACATGATTCTTGAGCGCGCGGGGGCGGTCCTGGACAAGGCCGAGGCCGCCGGTTCTTCCCGAATCACGGGAGGCATCGGCCCCTCATCGCCCCGGGGGTGTACTGGCCGTCTTCTCAGGGGGTGTGCCGACTTGTCGGAGGCACGCGGTGTTCCGCTTCACACCCACCTTCTCGAAGTCCGGACGCAGGTCCACCAGGGACGCAAGATGTACGGCTCCACCATCCCCGAGCACCTTCGCGACATCGGTTATCTTTCCCCGCGGACGTCCTTCGCCCATTCGATCTGGGTCAGCGAATCGGACATTCAACTTTTGGCCGAAAGCGGCTGCAGGGTGGCGCACAATCCGGCTTCCAACCTCAAGCTGGGGAGCGGGGTCGCTCCCGTGCGGAAATACCTGGACGCCGGTGTGCCCGTGGGCCTCGGAATCGACGGGGCAAACAGCAGCGACAAGGGCAGCGTTTTCCACCAGGCGCATCTCGCGGCGCTTGTTCACAACATTCGCGAGGGGGATCCGGAGCAGGGGGTGACCCCTCTCGAATCCCTTCGGATGGCCACCGGGGGCGGCGCCGCCGTGCTCCTGATGGAGGACCGTCTGGGAAGCATCGAGGCAGGTAAGCGCGCGGACCTCGTTGTGCTCAACCGGAGCCTTAACTTCGAGCCCTGGATTGACCCGGTGAACGCTCTGGTATTTGCCGAGGACGGCGAGTCGGTCGACCGGGTCTTCGTTGATGGCGAAGAGGTGGTTCGAAACGGCCGCTCAGTCCACCCGGACCGAATGGAGATATCGAAGGTGGTCGAACGGGCCACAGGGCGCCTTCGTGAGAATCTTCCTGCTGCACTGGCCGACGCCGCTGAACTGCGCCCTCACCTCCTGGCCGTATCCCGCGAGTATTCCGCCCTCCCTTTGGTTCACGCCTGAGCAAGAGATCAGCCCTCCTGGACGGCATCTCCGGGCTTGATCCAGCCACCCTCAAGAACCTCTGCGAAAAGGCCGCAGCGGTGGATAAGGGGCTCAATCACCTTCTTGCCAACAACTTCCTCCAAGTGCTTACAGGGCTCATTGAGGCGGACCCCGCGCAGGGTGGCCTTGCCGACCCGAAACCTCTTCCCCACCAGGTGCGTGAGTGGGACCCCGCGCGTGACTATGTTCATGCGGCATTCGTCCGCGGTGAGCTCGGTTCCATTATCCCGCTTCAAAGTGTCAAGCACCTCGCTCTCAAAGAGCGTCACCTGGCGATGCGGTCCCTTATTGTGGGAGAAAAAGCCAATCCCCTTGATGTACCTGTCTCCCTCGATCCCCTTTCCCGCGATGGCCCGCACCTCATCTCGCGTCTCCATGGGGTGTCCTGCCTCGGGGGCAATGTGAACCGATACGACCTCACCTTTCCACATGACGCCGCAACCTCCTCTCGACCACGACCTCTCAAACCAGCCCAATCCATCGATCCTACCTTCTTATTTCGACCTCAGTATATCCCGATTTCACTGACCACTCTCGGCCACGTCTGCTCTTAAAGCGAGGACAAGTCCCGATTCGTACAGGGTGAAGGTTGGCGTCAGCGCATCCAATTCGATTTGAAAAGGAGACACAACGGAGACAATCCGGTAGCTGGTGGTGTGTCTTAAGAGGGTGTCTGTCCTTCTAACCTACTGAAAAAGTGGCGGCGGAGGCGGGATTTGAACCCACACGGGCTGGGACCGGGGGATCTTGAGTCCCCGGATTAGAACCCCGACTCTCTCATTTTCAAATGGATTGCTCTAAACAGCTTTTCCTGTGCGAGATCTTGTGCGAGTTCGTTCCTCCAGCATCCTGGCTGCTTCTCTTCTTCCTGGCCTACAACCTGGGCAACTTCCTGCGCAGGCTGGCCCCGCCCAAGGGGCTCAGGCACTGGTCCCTGAAATCCCTTGACAGCATCACCGGAAAGGGGTCTCATAACTTTCTTCGCCAAAAGAGGACCTGGGAAGTCGCCCGTTCGGGTTGAAACAGGAAATTCCCGTTCGAGATAATCTGCGTCCCGGAACGGCTCACCATCCCCTGGTCCATGGAGCAGCGCAAGGCATGAACCCGCGGGGGGGCACGGCCCGCGTCCCGTTGTGGCCGGGTGAACCCACATGGAGGGGAGTACCCGATGATCGTGAGCATCGATGTGGGCGGTACCTTCACGGACTGCCTGGTCCTGGATGGCGGCGGCGAGGTCCGCGCCTTCAAGGCCCCCACCACGCCGCGGTCCCCCGCCGAGGGGGTCATGCAGGTCCTCGCCAAGGCCGCCCGCGCCCATGACCGGCCGCTGGACGATTTCATCGGCCGGCTCGAGCTCCTCATTCACGGGACGACCCTGGCCACCAACGCCCTGGTGGAGCGACGCGGGGCCCCGGTGGGGATGCTGACGACCAAGGGCTTCCGGGACATCCTGGCCCTGCGCCGCGGGTTCAAGAACGTGGGCGGGCGGTCCATGTACGACATCTTTTTCCCGCCCTACCGGCCCCTCGTCCACCGCCGACACCGCCTTCCGGTGACCGCGCGAATGACCCACGAGGGCCAGGCGGTCGTGTCGCTGGACGAATTGGACGTCCGCCAGGCGGCCGACACATTGAAGGCCGCGGGCGTAACCGCCATCGCCGTCTGCTTCTTGCACGCCTACGCCAATGGCAGCCATGAGGCCCGGGCGGCCGAGATCCTGCGGGAGGCCTTCCCGCAGGCCTACGTGGTGACCTCCCACGAGATCCTTCCCGTCTGGGGCGAGTTCGAGCGCTTCAGCACCACGGTGGCCAGCGCCTTCGTCGGCCCCGTCGTCTCGACCTATCTGAACGACCTCCAGTCGCGGCTGGATGCCCAGGGCCTGAAGGGGCGCCTCCTCCTGGTCCAGGCGGACGGCCACGTCCAATCCGTGGGCGAGGTCGCCCGCAAGGCGGTGTACCTGGTCGGCTCCGGGCCGGCGGCGGCGCCAACGGGGGGGGCATTCATCGGGGACCTGGTGGGCCATCGGGACCTGATCTCCATCGATATGGGCGGGACCAGCTTCGACGTCTGTCTCGTGCGGGACGGCCAGGTGGAGACCACCACGGAGATGTGGGTGGGCGAGGAACGCCTCGCCATCAGGATGCGGGACATCCACACCGTCGGGGCTGGCGGCGGGAGCATCGCCTGGGTGGACTCCCTGGGCCTGCTCCGGGTGGGCCCGCAGAGCGCGGGGGCCGATCCCGGCCCGGCTTGTTACGGCCGCGGCGGGCGGGACCCGACCGTCACCGACGCCGCCCTCGTGCTCGGCTACATTCCGGCGGACTATTTCCTGGGGGGCGAGAGCGCCTTGGATGCCGGGCTGGCCCGTTCTGCCCTGGAGCGCCTGGGGGCGCGCCTCGGGATGGATGCCACCGCGGCCGCCCAGGCGGTCTTCCAAGCTGTCAACGAGTTCATGGCGAGCCAGATCACCGAGATCTCCACGCGTCGGGGCTACGACGTCCGGGACTTCGCCCTGGTGGCGGGGGGCGGGGCCGGCCCCGTGCACGCCGGGTTCCTGGCGGATGTCCTGGGGACCCGCACGGTCATCGTGCCCCAGGCGGCCGCGCTGTACAGCGCCTTGGGGATGCTCCTCATGGACATCGGCCGGGATTACACCCACACTCTGGTCTCCCCGGCCGCGACCCTGGACATCGGAAAGGTGAACGACACCTTCGCCGCCATGGAGGCGGAGGCCTTGGCGGCCTTCCGCGCCGTCGGCATTCCGCCCACCGAGGTCCACCTCGGCCGGTCCGCAGACATGCGCTACTCACGTCAGTTCCACGAGATCGAGGTGGATCTGCCGTCGCGGCCCCTGGAGCCCGGAGACATCCCGGCCATCGTAGAGGCCTTTCACCGCCAGCACGAGGCCCGGTACACCTTCGCCATGAGCTTTCGCGCCGTGGACTTCATCAACTTCAAGCTCCACGCTACGGCCCCCCGCCGCGCCGAGGTTCACCTGGCGGCCGGGGGGGGCGCGCCCCCGCGCCCGGGGCCCCTCGTGGAAAAGCGGCGCCGGCGCGCCTTCTTCGCGGGCGCTCTGCAGGACGTTCCCGTATACGACGGCCCGGCCATCCAGGAGGGGCACCGGCTCAAGGGGCCGGCCATCATCGAGGAGCAGACCACCACCGTCGTGATCCCGCCCGGGTTCGTCGCGCACGTGGATGGGGTCCACAACTACGTCCTGGGCCTGGGAGGTTGAGGAATGCCTGAGCAAGCCATCGATCCCATCACGCTCTCCACCGTTTGGCACGCCATGCAGAGCTACTGCCGGGAGATGAAACACGTCATCGTTCGGACGGCCCAGAGCATCCTCATCGCCCACCTGGGCGATATCTCCGTGGGCATCTGGGACCGCGAGGGCCGCACCATTGCCGTCCCCACGGGCCTGCCCTCACAGTTCCTCGGGGGCAAGTACACCATCGAGTACATCCTGGAGCACTTCGGGGACCGGATTTTCCCGGGGGATGTCTTCCTTTGTAACGACCCCTACCACGGCTATGGCAACCACCTGCCGGACTGGGCCTTCATCCGGCCCATCTTCCACGACGGCCGCCTCTGCTTCTTCACCCTGGCCCGCGCCCACCAGTACGACACGGGCGGGGCCTACCCGGGGGGCTACTTCCCCAACGCCTACGACATCGTGGCGGAGGGGCTCAACATCCCCCCGGTGAAGTTCCTGGACCGCGGACGCGAGAACGAGGACCTGCACCGCCTGATCTACAACAACGTGCGGTGGCCGGAGGGGGTGCGGGTGGACAACCTGGGCATGATCGCGGCCACCACCATCTGCGAGCGCCGCCTCCAGGGCCTCATGCGCAAGTACGGCCTCGACGTGGTCGAAGGCTGTATCGGGGAAATGCGGCAGCGGACCGAGCGGTTCGTCCGCGAGCAGATCCGGCAGATCCCCGACGGGACCTACTCGGCCGAGGCGGGTTGCGACGACGACGGGACGGTGCTGGACGAACCGGTGTGGGTACGGCTGGACATGACGGTTGCCGGAGACGAGCTGACCTTGGACTTCTCCCGGAGCGACGCCCAGCGGAAGGGATTCGTGAACAGCACCTACCCGGCCGTGTACAGCCAGGCGGTGGCATCCGTGTTCCTGTTCCTGGACCCCGCCATCGCCAACTACCATAACGAGGGCAGCATGGCGCCCATCACCGTGGTCAACCCGGAAGGACGCGTGACCAACGCCCAGTGGCCCTGCACGGTGGGCGCAGCCCCGATCACCGTCGGCTCCCAGGTCATGGAGTCGGTCCTCATTGCCATGTCCCAGCCCCTGCCCCAGCGCGCCATCGCCCCCTGGGCGCGGCACTACCGGCATTACATCTTCGGTCCCGATCCCCGCACGGGGGAGCGGTATGTCCAGAGCATGTTCGAGCCGGACGGGGGTGCGGGGGCGGTGTGGGGCTACGACGGGTTCGAGGGCGCGGCCTCCATCACCACGATGGGCGAGGTGGCCCGCGCCAACGTGGAGGAAATGGAGGTGCGGGTCCCCTGGTGGATGCTCCGCTACGAGTTCGCCGAGGACAGCCCGGCTGCCGGCCGATGGCGAGGGGCCTGCGGGGTCCACTGGTCCATGCGCAACGACGGCGGGGAGGCCAAGATGTCCACCGGCAACGCCGACGCCGAGGTCGTGGTGCCGCAAGGGGTCGCGGGCGGTCGGGACTGCCCCCCGAACAGGTGCTGGATCCTCAGGGGGGACCAGCGGACCCTGGCCAGGGCCCACCGGTACTTCGACTTGCAGCCGGGCGACGTTATCCTGAAGCAATCCGGGGGCGGCGCGGGCGTCGGCAACCCCGCGAAGCGGGATCCGGAGGCCGTGCGGGAGGACGTGCTGGACGGGATCGTGAGCTACCAGGCGGCCCGGGAGGTGTACCGGCTGGACATCGACCCGACGACGAAGCAGATCGTCCGTCTGCTGGAGCCGCGCAGTGGCTAGGGCGGCGGTTCGCGAAAAGCTCACGGCGCACCTGCCCCAACTCTCGCTGGCCGAGCGGGACCGCCGCTGGGCGGGGCTGCGGGAGGCCATGGGGCGCAGGGGCCTTGACTGCCTGCTGGTGTGGGGCACGGACCGGTTCTACGCCTTGGGCACGGCGAACCTTCGATACCTGACACACATCGCGGCCAAGCAAGGCATCTGCTGCTTCCCCCGCCGGGGCGACCCCGTGGCCTTCGTCGAGAACATCCACATGTATCACCCCTACCCGCCCTACCTCCTCAGCCAAGACTGGGTGGCGGAGGTCCGCCCCCTCACGGGCATCGACGCCCTAGCAGGCGTCGTGCGGGACCTGGGCCAAGCCCGCGGCCGCCTCGGCATCGTGGGGTACGGCAGCGCCCTCCAGCAGCACATCATCGCGTATCAGGAGTACGAGGCGCTGCGAGAGGCGCTCCCCGGCGCCGAGTTGGTGGACGCCACCGACGTGCTGGACGAACTGCGCCTCATTAAGAGCCCCGAGGAGATCGCCCTGTTGGAGCGGTCGGGGCGGCTGGCGGCGGCCATGGTGGAGGCCCTGCTGGCGGCCGCGCGTCCGGGGGTGCGGGAGTGCGAGGTGTACGCCGAGATGGTGCGGGCGCACATCGCGGCGGGGGGCGAGCCCTACATCTTTTGCTTTTTCAGCGCGGACCCCGTGGACACCTGCGAGCGGTACCTCCTCCATGCGCGGCCTCAGCCCCTGGCCCCCACGACGCGGCCGCTGCGAGCGGGAGATCTCGTCCTCACGGAGTTCCACGCCAGCTGCGGAGGCTACCTCACGGGGGTGGAGTTCTCTGCTTTCGTGGGGCCCCCGCCGGGGGAGCTGGCCCGCGTCCATGCCGTCGCCGTGGAGAGCCTCCAGAGCGGCGTGGAGCGGCTACGGCCCGGCGCGCCCCTGCGAGAGGTCTGGGAGGCGTTCCGTCGGCCGGTGCAGGAGGCGGGGATGGACTACATCGAATGCGGCTTCCATGGCCACGGCCTGGGCTCGCCCGAGTTCCCCACCGTGGTGTACAAGCCGGAGGAGCCCGTCCTCTCGGGCCGGGGCTTGGAGGCGTTCACGCTGCGAGCCGGCATGGTCCTCGCCCTCAACATCGACATCAACGACCCGCACTGGCGGAAGGACGTGGGGATCATGCTGGGGGACACCGTGGTCGTGGGCGAGGATGGGCCGCGACGGTTGGCGGAAATCCCTCTGCATTTTCCGCAGCTGCCTGCGGAGGGCTAAAGATCGGGCCACCCGGCAAGGCAAGGGACGGGGCCCCCCCCTTTCGGCCTGTTGGATGGCCCCGGGGGCCGGTCCTGAAGGCTTCAATAAGCTCTTGACAGGGGCACTGCAGGGGGTTCTAATGCCTCCAACCTGCAAACTGGACCAGAGGGGATTCAGTCCAAGTTGAAATGGGAATTCCCGCTTCATGTACATCCGCTGACCAGCGGTTCACGTTCGCGGGACCCGCCGGAACGTTTCTTTGCGATCACCTTCAGATAACGGAGAGGGGGGGTTCGCCGGCCGCTCGGCCGGACGCATGTCATAGGAGGTCTCGAGATGGCCAGAAAGCTTCTCTCCGGTTTTAGTCTCGTCTTTTTCCTTTTCTCACTTCTCGGCGCCTTGCAGGGGCGGGCCCGTGCGGCCGACACGGTCAAGGTCTGCTACATCCCGGTCGTGTCGGTCTCGCCGATGTTCCTGGCCATTGAGAACGGATACTTCAAGCGCGAAGGCATCGACCCCCAGTTGAAGGTCGTCTGGCCGACGGACATTCGTGTCAACGCGGTGATCCAGGGCAACCTCGACATCTGCACGCTGGGCTTCGGCGCGGCGCTGGTGAACGCCATCCAGCAGGGCGCGCCGCTGCGCATCGTGTCCGACATGGCCCAGCAGAAGGACGGCTGGGTGTACGTGTACTGGATGGTCCGGAAGGACCTCTACGAGAGCGGCGCCCTGCGGAAGTACGCCAACTTCAAGGGCCGCACCTTCGGCATGAGCACGCTGAAAGGGAGCATCGACGACTACATCCTGGCCCGCGCGCTGCGGGCCGGCGGACTGACCCGGGCGGACATCCACCTGAAAAAGGTGGGCTACAACCAGATGCCGGCGGCCCTTCGGTCCAAGGCCGTGGACGTCGCCTACATGATCGAGCCCTTCAAGACGATTGCCGAGAAGCAGGGCGTCGGGACGGTCCTGGCGCCCAGCACCGACGTGGCCCCGGAGGGAACGCAGCAGGCCATCCTGTTCTCAAACCAGGACTTCATCACAAAGCGCACCGATGTCGGGCGCCGCTTCATGCGGGCCTACCTCGACGGGGCCAAGGACCATGTCGCGGCCCTCGGGGAGGGCAAGAACAAGGAGCGGCTCTTCGAGGTCATCGACAAGTGGACCAAGGTCAACAAGCAGATGGCGAGCCAGGTGGGCTATCCCTTTATCAGCCTCGACGGACGGCTGAACGAGAAGGCCACCATGTCCCAGCTGGCATACCTGCACGACATCGGCGTGATCGACCAGAAGGTCAAGCGCATCGAAGAGATTGTGGATTACCGCCTGCTGCCGTAGCCGGTGATTTCCCACTTCCTCGAAGCTCGAAGCGAGCTGATCCGCCGGGGCCCGGCGGGGGGGCGTGATGGCGCGCATCCATCTGCGCGACGTGTCGAAAGTCTGGGAGACCGGACGGGGGACGCCCGTAGAGGCCCTGTCGAACGTGACGTTCGACGTCGCCTCCAATGAGTTCGTCTGCATCCTCGGGCCCAGCGGCTGCGGCAAGTCCACGCTCCTTCAGCTCATCGGCGGCCTCGAGTCCCTGACCGGCGGTGAGATCCTGTTCGAGGACATCGAGGCGCCGCATCACCCGCTGAGCAACCTGGTATTCCAGGAGTTCGCCCTCTTCCCGTGGAAGACGGTGGTCGAGAACGTCGGCTTCGGGTTGAAGATGCGGGGCGTCGCTCCGCGGCAGCGGACCGAGGCGGCCCTCCATTACCTCCGCCTCATGGGGCTCGAGGGGTTCGAGGACCGGTATCCTCACCAGCTCTCGGGCGGGATGAAGCAACGGGTGAGCATCGCCCGGGTTTTGGCCAACGGCCCGGAGGTGATCCTCATGGACGAGCCTTTCGGCAGCCTGGACGCCCAGACCCGGATGGTCCTCCAGGAAGAGCTCCTCCAATTGTGGGAGGCCAAGCGGAAGACGGTCTGCTTCGTGACGCACAGCATCGAGGAGGCCGTCCTCCTGGGGGACCGCATCGTCCTGATGAGCCGCCGTCCCGGGCGGGTGCGCGAGGTGGTGAAGATAGATTTCCCCCGTCCCCGGACCCCGGAGATCCGGCGCCGGCCCGACTTCAACGAGCTCCGGGAGACGCTGTGGAACTCGATGCGGGAGGCCGCCGAAGAAGCCGCGGCGGAGTAGCGCCGTGGCCGTCTCCCGGAGGGTCGTCCCGAAGAACGGGGCCGCGCGGGCGCTCCCCGGCGGGCGCTTCGCCAAGCTGATCTCGGTCCTCCTGATCTTCGGCGTGTGGGAGGCCGTCATCCGGGGGTACGACGTCCCGCCCTACATCCTGCCGGCGTTCTCGGCCGTCATCGAGGAGATCCGCCGGCAGGTCGCGACCGGCGAGCTCTTCTTCCACCTCCTCTACACGGTCGCGCGCTCGGTTATCGGGATCGTCGTGGGCGGGCTGGTCGGCGTGATCCTCGGCCTGTGCATGGGTTGGTACCGCTGGTTCGAGCAGTTCTGCGCCTATCTCGTGTCCGCCACCTACCCCCTGCCCAAGATCGCGCTGATCCCGCTCCTCATCGTGTGGCTGGGGCTCGGCGAGATGCCCCGGCTGGTCATGGCCTTCATGGGCGTTTTGTACCCGGTGCTGATCAACGCGATGGTCGGGGTGAAGAGTGTGGACCCGGTGCTGGTCAAGGCGGCCCGGGACATGGGGGCCACCGACCGCCAGCTCTTCTGGGAGGTCATGCTGCCCGGGTCGCTGCCCATGGTCTTCGCCGGCCTGAAGCTCGGCTCCGGCGTGGCCTTCATCCTGGTGGTGGCGTCGGAGATGCTCTACGGCCAGTCGGGCGTGGGCTTCCAGGTGCAGGATGCGGCGAGCATCCTCAAGATGCACCGGGTGTTCGCCGGGCTCATGGTCCTGTCCGTCCTGGGCATCCTGCTGTTCGCCGCGGTGGACCGACTCCAGCAGTGGGCCATTCCCTGGCACATAGAGAAGAGTTGAGCCGGGGGCGGGCGCCCCCGCGCTTATGGGTGCGAGTACAAAACCCTGGTTTGGCGCAAATCAAATGTGCTAGTTTTTTCCGCCACAAGGGGCTCTTGCCATCTCTCTTAATATTCCTCCATCCCACTCTTGCGAGGGCCTCTATGCCATGTAACTCAAGAAGAATCAAGGGGTAACAAGGCCAACCCCTTGATATTCCTTGGTGCCGGAGGTGGGATTCGAACCCACACGGGGCTAGGCCCCGGGGGATTTTGAGTCCCCTGCGTCTCCCGTTCCGCCACTCCGGCAACGTTTATTTGCAATATGTTCCGCTACGCCGTGTCAGCCCGAATGGCCTGACTGTCAGTTTTTGCCGTCTTCCGCGCCGTTTGGTTCAAAGGGTTGGTCCGCCTTCCCGGGCTTCGCTTCCCGGACGCTGAAGAAGCCCCCTCTCACGTCCATGCCCGGCCACTTCCGCCGAAAAATGTCCCCTTGCCACCAGCTCCAGGATGCATCAACGGAAGTTATTTTCCTTCAAGAGCCTCACCTTGACAACTGGGATGTTTTCGGCAGGCAAGCCCGATTCCCGACTGGCCCCGGTCTCTCGGACCGTTTTGGACCCGCAATTTTGCTTTAAGAATCTGCTGAAAGGCTTTCTTCTCCGGCCGAGAGCCTTCGCAGCGCCACCCCACGATTCCAGGAGTTCCCCGCTAGCAGTCGCGAAATCGCCGCGAGGCCCATAACCGCGATGGCCGGACCTCTGCATTGGGTCGTCGGGGGGCGCCCCTTGCCGGGCCGAGATGTCAACATCATGTAGCCGCCGGGGGACGGGGGGGCAGGGAGAGGGCGGCGAGCGTACAAAGACGTGAATGGAAAAGTCGCCTTTTCCCGAGATGAGCAAGCACTGTACACTTACAGAGCAGGTGAAGTTGCGCAAGAGGCGAGGCGGATCATGGCCCCCTGTGACATCGGAACCGATGGCTGGTCGTTTCGCGGGGGCGTTCTCTTTTTCGGGTTCCCGCACTCACTGACGCGGGTGATTCTGGTTTAGATTTCGCGCTGTCTCCGCCGGGTCTGAAGGAAGTCGCGGATGAACTTGTCCAAGATGCTTTCAACCGCACGGTCTCTGATAGACCTCCCGAACCGATGGCAGGTCCCCCTTTCGCCCGCTTCCTATGGGCTCTCGTTGTTTCTCCTCGCCTTGGCTCTTCTGTGGCAAAACTGGTCCTCCACCCTGATCCGCAATGGCGACTCTGCTTTCTTCGCAATCATGGCGCGGGACTTGTCGGCGGCTCCGGTCCATACCTGGATGCGAATAGACTGGAAGTGGGATTGGTATTTCTACGAAAAGCCTCCGCTCATCCTGTGGGCCGAGGCGGCGACCATGAGATTGATCGGAGCCCGCCCGGAGGCGGCGCTATTGCCGACTCTCATCGGTTCCCACCTGTCGGTCTGGCTCGTCTATAAGATGGGCAAGCGGCTGGTGAATCGCGACTTCGGGTTTGTGGCGGCCTTGATCCTCGTCCTGACGCCTTGGTTTGTGAAGCAGAGCCGAGATCCCTTGGCTGAGCCGCTGCTGATGTTTTTCATAGCGCTCGCCCTTTACTGGGGAATGAAAATTCACCGGAGCTGGCTTTTCTCCTTGGGCGGCGGGTTCGCGCTGGCGTGCGCCATCCTGACGAAAGGTCCCCCCGCGTTTGTCGTGCTCCCGGTTTTGGTGGTCTGTTACCTGACCTTTCCAAGTACAAGTCTTGGCGAATATTTACGCTCTCCCCGCTACTGGCGAGAATGCGTAGCCCGCCTTCCCTGGCGCCGGCTGGGCCTCTATCTGGTCGTTGCCGCGGGCGTTCTCTCCTTGGCAGAACTCTGGCACTTCAGTCTGTGGTCCTACTCGTACTGGAAGAGGTTCTTTTTTCAACAGATTGTGCCGGCCATCGGAGATAAGGAGCAATCTTCGCGGTGGATGTTAAAGGCGGGGCATTTTTATTATCTTCAGGTCCTTGGCAAGCGATACTGGCCGTGGCTCCCCGTTCTGCTGGCCGGTCTGGTTGCGCCTTGGCTTGTGGGGCGAGAAGACCCGCAGAGGAAGGCGCTGGTTCGGGCCTGGGCGTTCGGACTCACCCAGGCGGGGGTCCTTCTGTTAGGCTTCACCTTCGGTGTGAAAAGGAACAGTTGGTACATCTACCCTTGTCTCATCGGTTTCAGCCTCTTGACGGCTCTCGCTGTCTACGTCTTCCTGCGGAGCAGACGCGGGCTCTACCGGTATCTCGTTTCGGGCGCTTTTCTTCTTTCCATCGGAATTTTCATCCTGAGCGCAGTAGCCCCCCAGGTTTTTAAATCGCACCCGAGGCCAAAGTTTAGTGCGCTCGCCCGTTTGGGGGAGGAAGTCCGCAGACAGGGGATTCGATTGGATGTCCTTCAATTGCCACAAGGCTTCAGATGTCCATGGTTTTCATACAGTCAGTGGAACTTCGCATGGGCGGCCCAATTCTACCTGGACGCGGAGTCCCTGACTTGCGCCGCGAAACCGAAGTCCGTTCAGCTTCTGGATCTTCGGCGAGATGGCCCCGACAAGAGAGACGGCTCGCGCACTTTGGCCATTGCCTACCCTTTCGCCCTCGTGGAGCGAAGACAAAGTCAAGGAGACGCCGAACGGCCTCAGGCCAGATAGAGATGGATCCTCCAACAAGGATTTGCTTAGAAGAGATCGGCATGACCTGGATCGATGAAGCTTTCCCACTATCAAGTGCAACGTCGGAGCGTCTTCGCCCATCGGTGGCGGTAGATGCCCGACAGGGCGGGAAGAACGTAAGGCAAACCCCTTCATCCAAGAATTGAAATAAATTCGCCCCCATTTGCGGTGTGAGAAAACTTCAGTGTAGCGGGTGATCCTCTGAGAGAACGCAAATGGACGAAACTTAAACGAAAGTATTTTCCTGAAAAAATTTCCGTTTGACGTATTGACATTTTTTGACGAAGTGTCCATATTCTGAGGCATGAACACGCTGACGCGAAAACAACGAGAGATCAAGGAGCGGGAGGAACTGATCCTGGAGGTCGCCCGCCGGATGCTCCTCGAGGTCGGCTACCTGGGGATGACCATGGACCGGATCGCCGAGGTGACGGAGTATTCCAAGGGAACGATCTACCAGCACTTTTCCTGCAAAGAGGACATCGTAGCGGCCTTCTGTATCCAGACTGAAGGCATCCTCCTGGATATGTTCGAGCGGGCTGCCGCTTTTAAGGGACGGTCCCGAGAGCGGATGGTCGCGATTGGCCAGGCGTACGAGCTGTTCACTCGACTCCACCCCGACCGCTTCCGCACCGGGCAGATCATTATGGCCGCTTCCATCAAAGCCAAGGCGTCGCCCGAGCACCTCAGCAGGTTACAGGCGATCGACAGCCAGATCTACGCCATCATGACTGGAATTGTCAGGGACGCCGTTTCACAAGGGGACTTGGAGTTGCCGGAAGCATGCAACCCTGGGGAGCTGACGTTCGGGTGTTGGTCGTTGGCCTTCGGGGCCTATTCGCTGATTCTTGCCGGCGTCCCACTTGACAGGCTAGGCATCGAGGATCCCTTCGCGACGGTTCGAAAGAACTGCCAAGCGTTTCTGGACGGTCTTGCCTGGAGGCCTCTGTCCAGTGAATGGGATTACGAAAAGACGTACGAACGTATTCGAAAAGAAGTCTTCCCCGATGAGTTCCGCAGAGCCCACGCAGGCTGAAAAAATTTTTGGCGGAAACATGACGAAAGGTCATATTATGACGAAAAGTAGAATTCTACCAGCCGTCGTCATCGTCATTTTGGTGGGCCTTGGCCTCGGATTCCCCCAGGTCCTGGACGGGCGCCGGGGCGAGGAGGCCGCACCCCCGCTCAGGGCCTTGCCGGTCGAGACGCTCAGGCTGGAGCTGGTGGATTCCTACCGCGTGTATCGAGATTACACCGGCAAGATCGTCGCTCGCCGCAAAAGCGACCTGGGCTTCGAGCGCCAGGGCAAACTCATCGATGTCGCCGTCGAAGAAGGCGATCGGGTAGCCGCCGGAGGCGTTCTGGCGGCGCAGGACACCCGGCGACTCGAGGCTTCGCGTCAAGAGCTGCTCGCCCGACGGGCCCAGGCCACCGCCAGACTCGACGAGCTGATTGCCGGGCCTCGGCGCGAGACCATCGCCGCGGCGCGGGCCCAGGTGAATGAGCTTCGCGAGCGGCTGACGCTCGCCAAAATCCGGCGCTCGCGTCGCCGAAGACTCCTCTCCCAGAAAGTCATTGCCGCAGAGCAATTCGACGAGGCGGCCTACAACGTCAATACACTCCTGGCCCAGTTGGATGCGGCCCAGCGCCGCCTGGACGAGCTCCTGGCGGGCACCCGCAAGGAACAGATTCGGGCGCAAAGGGCGCTGGTGCAGGAGCTCGCCGCCAGGCTGACTTCCGTCCAAATCGACCTCAAGAAAAGCATCCTACGGGCACCCTTCGCAGGGAAGATCTCCAAACGCTGGGTGGACGAAGGGACCGTGGTCAACCCCGGAGAGCCCGTCGTGCGTCTTGTGGAGGATGGGTTCCTGGAGGCGAGGGTCGGCGTTCCCGTGCGGGCGGCGCGGAACCTCAAGCCGGGAAGTCGGCAACTTGTCCAAGTCAATCAGGAATCCTACCGGGCGGGGGTTTCGGTCTTGTTGCCGGAACTCGATACGATGACACGAACCATTACCGTGGTCCTGAGCCTTGAGGCGTCGGCCGTGGGCAGGCTGTTCCCCGAGCAAGTCGTTCGATTGAGACTCCCCGAGACTGTGAAAGCCGCCGGCTTCTGGTTGCCCATCACCGCCTTGACCAAAGGGGTGCGCGGCCTGTGGTCCGCGTACGGGCTGATTGAGGATCGACCCGCCGGGGGGTCTCCAGAAATCGGCACACGGGTCTTCCGCACCGAGCGTCGCCACGTAGAGGTGCTCCAAACGCAAAGTGAGCGGGTACTCGTTCGCGGGGCCCTCCGGCCGGGTGACCTCATCGTCAAAAGCGGCACCCACCGACTGGTTGCGGGTCAGCTCGTCCGCCCAGCTTCCCAACCTGCCACGCGCGCCATCACCCAACGCTAAAGGGGGGGCCGGCCTCATGTGGAATCTCTATTACCGCAATCCGCGGCTTCTCGTCCTGACCGTCTTCCTGATTCTCGTATCGGGACTCTCCGCCTACCGACTCCTTCCGCGTATGGAAGACCCCCAACTGATCCAACGGGCAGCCTTTGTCATGACGCGCTATCCCGGCGCCAGCGCCGAGCGGGTGGAATCCCTGGTGACCGAGAAGATCGAGGAGAAGCTGAAAGAGATCGAAGAGGTCAAGCAACTGGTCTCCTCCTCACGGGCGGGCATTTCCGTCGTGGGGATCGAGCTGAAAGAGGAGGTCGTGGAGGTTGAAGAGGTATGGTCGCGCGTTCGCGACAAGCTCCGGGACGTCTCTCCAGACCTTCCCCAGGGGGCCCAGGAACCCGAGTTCAACGATACGGACACGGAAATCGACGCCTATACGCTCATCGCCGGGCTCACCTGGGAATTGAGCCCCCCGGTCTCCTACGGGGTCCTTCGCCGATTGGCCAAAGATCTCGAACATCACCTGCGCTCCATCCCGGGCACGAAGCAAACCAAACGGTTCGGGGACCCCGCCGAGGAAATCCTCGTCGAGGTGGACGCCTATCGGCTCGCCCGTCTGGGTCTCACACCGGAGGAGGTCACCAGGAAGATTGTTCAAAGTGACGCCAAGGTGCCGGCGGGGAGGCTCCGCGGCTTCAGGAACGACCTGCTCATCGAGGTCGAAGGGGAGCTGGATTCCCTCGATCGCGTCAACCAACTCCTCATCCTCCACGGGGCGCAGGGCCAAGCGGTCCGGCTGGGCGATATTTCAACGGTGAGGAAGACCAGCGCCGACCCCCCTTCTGACCTGGCCATCCTCGACGGCAAGCCCGCCGTGGCCGTGGCGGCCCGCATGGAACCCGGCTATCGGGTCGATCTCTGGAGCCGGCAGGCCCGCGAGACGCTCGGAGAATTCCGGGAGCGTGTTCCGCGCGGTATCGGTCTTCAGGTCGTCTTCGACCAGAGCCGATACGTGGAATCGCGCCTGAACACCCTTCAGGTGAACCTGCTCTTCGGCGCTCTCCTGGTGGTGATCGTGATCCTCTTCATGATGGGCTGGAGGTCGGCCTTGCTGGTGGGCTCAGTCCTGCCCCTCTCAAGCCTCATGGTCCTGGCGGGGATGAAGCTCCTGGGCGTTCCACTCCATCAGATGTCGGTGACGGGTCTGATCATCGCCCTGGGCCTGTTGATCGATAACGCCATCATCATGGTCGATGACGTCTCCGCACGGCTCAGGGGAAGGATGGCCCCCGCGCGCGCCGTTGCCCAAAGCGTCCGACACCTCGCCATCCCGCTCCTGGGCTCGACCGCCACGACCGTCCTGGCCTTCATGCCGTTGGTGCTGATGCCGGGCGGGGCGGGCGAGTTCGTGGGCTCGATCGGGATCAGCGTGAGCCTCGCCCTTTTCAGCTCTCTGTTCGTCGCGCTGACCATCGTTCCCGCGCTGACGGGATGGATAAATCGTCGCAAGGCGGCTTCCCTTCGGCCGGCTTGGTGGCGCACAGGGCTGTCCCACCCGGCCCTGACCGGTCTTTACCGCCGGACGCTGGACGGGGTCTTCTCGCGCCCCCTGCTGGGGGTTCTCATCGCCCTGGTGCTGCCGGTGGTTGGATTTGTCCAAGGCTCGAAGCTCGAGGAACAGTTCTTCCCCCCGGCTGACCGCGACCAGTTGCAGATCGAGCTGCGCCTGCCCTCCCAGGCCTCTCTGGCGCAGACGCAGGCGTATGCCCTTCGGGCGCGCGAGCTCATCCTGGGTCACCCGGAGGTGACGAATGTCCACTGGTTCGTGGGGGGGAGCGCCCCCAAGTTCTACTACAACATGATGACGGGCCAAGACGATTCGGCCTTCTACGCCCAGGGGGTGGTCAACCTGAGCTCCCATCAAGAGTCGCAACGACTCACCGACCTCCTCCAAGAGGAACTCGATGAGGTCCTCCCGGCGGCACAGGTGATCGTGCGGCAATTCGAGCAGGGCCCCCCCTTCGAGGCTCCCGTCGAGTTGCACATCTCCGGTCCGGACTTAGAGCGATTGCGGGAGCTGGGGGAGGCGGTCCGGGCGCAGCTGGCCCAAATATCCGACGTGATCCACACCCGCGCCACCCTCACCGACGGGCAGCCCAAGCTCTGGTTCCGGATCGACGAGGAGGGAGCGCGCCTGGCCGGGCTCGACAACGTAGGGGTGGCTCGCCAACTCAACCATGTCTTGGAAGGCACCGTCGGGGGGTCTCTAATAGAGGCTTCCGAAGAGCTTCCCGTGCGGGTTCGCCTTTCCAATGCTCACCGGGGAGACCTGAAAGAGATCGCATCCCTCGACCTCTTGCCCGCTGATTTTCGGCCGGGCGCCGGCGCCGAACCCTCCCTGATTCCGATCCAAGCCGTCGGCCAACTCCGGCTCCTGCCCGACCTGGCGACGATTCCTCGTCGAAAAGGAGTCCGCACCAACACGGTCCAGGGCTTCATCCGCCCGGGCGTGCTGCCGGCCAAGGTGCTTGGCGAATTCAAGAAAGGACTGGAAGCCAGCCGTCTCGAACTGCCCCCCGGCTACAAGATGGAAGTCGGTGGAGAATCCGAAGAGCGGGACACAGCGGTGGGGAACTTGATGGCCTCAGCAGGGGTTCTCCTTGTCCTGATGGCCGGCACGCTGGTGCTGTCCTTCAACTCATTCCGCGCGGCGGGCATCATTGCCTCGGTCGGCGGACTTTCCGTCGGCCTCGCCCTCCTCTCCTTGTGGCTGTTCGGCTACCCCTTCGGGTTCATGGCGATCGTCGGCACCATGGGCCTGGTGGGGGTTGCCGTCAACGACTCCATCGTCGTCCTCGCCGCTATCCGCGAGAATTCTCGGGCTCGCCAGGGAGACCCGAAAGAGGTGCGCGAAGTGGTGGTTCGATCCACGCGTCACGTCCTCTCCACCTCGGTGACGACCATGGCGGGCTTTACGCCACTGCTTTTGGCCGGGAGTGGATTCTGGACGCCGCTCGCCATCTCCATCGCGGGAGGTATCACTGGGGCGACCCTCCTGGGACTGTACTTCGCGCCCTCGGCCTATCTCTTGATGATTCGTCGGGGGCGGCGAGTTGACAAAAGAACGGCTCCCGACATGCCGGTCTCGACCTAGGGTCCTTGGCGTCAACTCGGGCAAAGAAAGGGAATTGGGATGACAACGGTCACGGCGCAGCCGGTCACTTTTGATGATGCGCTGCTGGAAAGGCTTCAGGCCGGCGAGGAGACCGCCTTCTCCGAGCTCGTGGATGGCTATGGCAAAAGGCTTTACAACTACGTCTTCCGTCTGACGCAAGACAAGGCGGACGCCGAGGACATGCTCCAAGAGACGTTCCTGAGAGCGGTTCGATCGATCGGGAACTTCCGGGGCCAGGCCAAGCTCGGGACATGGCTTTACCGAATCGCAACGAACGTGTTCCTGAGTGCCCAACGCCGGCGAAAGGCCGAGCCCAAGCCGGATGAAGTCCACTCACTGGATCAACTCTGGGAGGCGGAACAAATAAGAAGACAGCGCGAAGTTCCCGACGAGACGCACGACCCTTCGCGACAAATTCAGACCCGCCAGGAGACCGAACGTCTCTGGCAGGCCGTGGACGCCCTCCCAGAGAACTACCGGGCCGCCCTCACTCTCCGGGACGTGGAAGGGCGAAGCGCCGCCGAGACGGCGGAGATCCTCGGCATCTCGGTGGCCGCCGTGAAGTCCAGACTTCATCGGGCCCGCCTCACTGTACGGCAGGCCCTTCGGGAAGCGTGAGGGAAGTTTGAGCCGAGGCCTGTTATCGCATGAAAGGCGGGAGAGAAAGGCCCCTTTGAGGCCGAAATCCGCATTTTGGCGAAACGCATGCAGGAGGTCCGACAATGGCACAGGATGAGAAGGATACGGCCGGTGTCATCGCCCCGCCGCCGTTCCTCTATCTCGGGTTTCTCTTGATTGGCCTGGCGCTCGATTACCTTTGGCCGATCGCAGTCTTTCCGGATGGCGTCCAATACACCGGCGGATTCGCCCTGATTGGCCTCAGTGCGGTTATCGTTGCTTATACCCTCCCCCAATTCCGCAGGGCTCGCACCAATTTTAGTTTGTACAAGCCAACCACCGCGCTTATCACCGGCGGCCCCTTCCGTTTCTCCCGCAACCCGTCCTATCTGTCGTTAAGCCTTCTCTACGTCGGGATTGGGATTGTGACAGACAATCTTTGGATTTTGGGGCTGCTCGTCCCGACCCTCGCCGTGATGCATTACGGAGTAATCGCCCGGGAGGAGCGTTACCTGGAAAGAAGGTTCGGGGAGGAATACCGACGTTACAAAGCCACTGTGCGGCGGTGGCTCTAAGGGAATTTTGCCTTGGAACTCGTAAGAAAATGGAATTTATTTACGAACCGCCAACTAACCTGATCCTCGCCTTCCTTCTCTCGACCCTTGCGGTCGCCTCGGCCTGGCGTGGAACCCGGCTTTTCTTCAAGGGCCTTCGGAATTCCGGTCATCCCTCCGGATCCCTATGGCTGGTACGCGGCATCCGAGGAGAGATCGTCGCAATCGCCATGGGTTTACTGGCCGCAGGGGTGTTTTGGGCCAAGGGATGGCTCCTGATTTTTGCAGGGATCTTTCTCGGCGAGGAACTCTACGAAACGGGATGCGTGATTGTTGCCCTTCGCTGGGGAAAGAATGCTTCGAGTAGAAAACCATCCCTTAAGTGAAGGTCAACGGAAGTTGGGCAGCTACTCAGGGAAGCAATAGATGATTGAGGTGTCGAGCACTAACCGCTCCCCGTAGTAACAGGAAGGTCTTCACTCGTCAAAAGCCGCCGTGTCTCGCCGGAGCTACGACCAGGGGGTTTTGGGCGCGGGCAACCGATCGCCGTCCACGTAAGTGGCATCCACCCGCTCGTTGAAAAAGCAGAGCAACCCCTTGATCTTGGTGCATTCGGGGATCGGGTCCGGATAACTCCAGACGATGTCTTCCACAATTTTGTCGCCGACCTTGACTGACCAGTAGCGCGCATCCCCTTTATAGGGGCAACTCGACGTCGTCATGCTCGGCTCGAGTAGGTCCGCTCGGACGTCTTCCTGGGGAATGTAATAGCGGGTCGGGAGGCCGGTTTCAAACAGGAGCCGGGGACGGCGGGTTTCCGCGACGGTTTCGCCGGCAACGACGACGCCGACGTGGCGGGAGCTTCGCAGGACATCGACCCGTTTGTACGGGTCCCGGGGATGGACGAACACCTCTTCGTCTTCTTCGTACCATGCGTCCATCTTGTCCCACTCAAACGCCACGTGACCCTTGACGGCGGCGCATTCGGGCGAGGGGTCGGAATAGCTCCAGATCGCACGCTCGGCATCTTTCTCATCCGCCTTGACCGTCCAGAAAGACGCGATTCCTCTGTGGGGATGGTCGGCGATTTGCCCGCTTTCCGCCAGCAAGTCAGTGCGGACGTCTTCCATTGGGAAGTAATAGACCGGGATGCGATTCGCTTCCCGCAGTAACAGGACGCGCTTGCTGTCGGCGATGGTCTCACCGCCGAAGACCACGCGCAAACGGCGCGGGCTTTTTTCGATGTGAATCCAGTGGTCCGAATCAGCCGTCGCGTCCAAAGGGTTCCGTCCTTTTGCCATGACCGGCTTTCTCCCAACGACGCCTTGTTCTCGCGAGATTTTTCCCGAACTCAATCCCATCCTGAGACGAACGGCTTGACTTCTCCTGTTTCAGGGTCGTAGGCGCGGCGTTCCATCACGCCGATATCCGCGCCATAGACGTGTATCCCGACGCAGGGTACGTCCGAACCGCAACTGACCCGGTGGATGTCGTGATCCGACGTGCAGCAAACGAAGACCTCTCCGGGACGCCAATCCTTCACGCCGATGCACTGGAGCGCCGCGGTCTGCCCCGGCGGGTTGCCTTCCCGTTTGGCGAAACGCTCTTCGTGCTCCACGCCCTGATAGATGCCGATCACACCCCAAGTGCCGTGGTCGTGGATGGGGGTGATCTGGCCCACATCCCAAACAGCCGCTGCGATGGAGAAGCTGCCATCCTCGGCGACGTGGACTGGACGGAGAACATAACTTCCCCTCTTGGTCCGCATGTGCTTTAGATCGATGAGGTCCGGAATATCCGTCAACCCCTTCATCCGATCGGCCACCTTCGCGGTCACCTCCTCCTCCGCGCCGCCTTCGCGGACGATGCCTCCCACATCCTGAATAAAGCGCTCCATCTGCTCGAACATGCGATTTCTCCTTCCTCAGATTCTCGATTCCGTCATGGACGACCCGACGAGGCGACTGCCGTTTCGCCCGGGAAACCTCAGCCGTTCCCTCTCCTTCGACTGAGCGGCGTTTAACCCAACCGATTGACGGCGCTGCCGACGGACTGTACGCCCTTGACGAACCGCTCGGTGATGTGGTTCGTCCATACACAGGCCGCCTCCTCCGGGCTCCAGGTCTGCGGCCGGTAGTTCTCCTCGTCGTGAATCCGGTCGAGCTCGGCGAAGATCTCGATCACGTTCCCGTCGGGGTCCGGGTAGTAAACGAACAGGTTGTGGCCCGGGCCGTGACGCCCGATCCCCCAAAAGGACTTGACGCCGTTCTTCCAGGCGATGTCGGCCGCGTTCTTGACGGCCTCGATGTCCGCGACCTCGAACCCCGCGTGGTTCATGCTCGGAGCCGGACCGTCGATCAACCCCACGGCATGGTGGTCGGGATTGCATCTCAAGAATACGAAGAAGTCGGCGACCCAGTCCGAAACCCGGAATCCCAATACGTCCGTGTAGAAATTTACGGTCTCGCTGGGATCTTGAACGTGGAGGATCAGGTGGCCGAACCCGGTGGGCTTGGCCACATGGGGGATTTCCGTTCCGATGACCCGGGCCATTGCCGTGCAGATTTCAATCCGGTTCCCGTCCGGGTCGGTGAATCGGGCCGCGTAGGGGCCGCCCGGCTCGTCCCATTCGGTCGGACCGCCGAGCAGCCTCGCCCCGGCGTCTTTCAGGATGCGGGCCGCGTCATTTACCGCCGAGCGGTCGGGGACGGCGAAGGCGACGTGGTCGAGACCGAGGAGGCCGGTCATCTTCGGGTCGAGGGGCTCCCTATAATTCGACGGGTACAAGGCCAGAACGTGATGATCCGGCCCGCGTCTCATATAGGCCGTTCCGTTGGATCGGCGCTCCGTCAGGTCGATGCCCACGACGTTCGAATAAAACCGGATCGAGCGCTCCACGTCCGCCACCCGCAAGGCGTAATGGCTGATGTGAGTCAGCGGAATCATCTCGGTTCTCCTCATCCAAAGCATCTCTGAGGGCCAATTCCCGCTCGACCGCCTTCCCTTCGCTCATCCCAGGCTTTCCCGGGCCGAAGGAGGAGACAAGGGAATCACTCAAGAGTGCCTCGGTTGCGCCGGGGCAAGGCGCTCGCCGAGGGGCCGTCCGCCAAGACTTTCTATGCCGCGATCCCCGCCCGATTCGAATCGGTCCGCGCCTACCGGGCCTTGGCTTGACATGGTGCTGGATGAATTGCTCGGGCTCATGATAGCAATCTGGACCTAAGGGAACAACGCGGCCCATGGGCCATCGGAAAGAAAAGAATGGCCAACGGCCTCGCTGATCACGGATAACCGGGGTTCCCCGAAGTGTATCGGGCTCTCGCGCCCCGGCTCAAGCGAACCTTCGCGGGCGGGATCTACGGCCGGACAAAAGCGCGCGGTCGTGATTACCCTACGCGAGTGCGCTTTTTTCGGAAATTCCGCCTCTCCCTTTTCGTTGCGAACCCGCGCACCGCGTGCTAAATTCAGAGTTCGATACGGGGCTGTAGCTCAGCTGGGAGAGCGCATGACTGGCAGTCATGAGGTCAGGGGTTCGACCCCCCTCAGCTCCACCAAGAAGTTCAAGGGGTTGCGGGAATTGCCGCAGCCCTTTTTCTTTAGCGGAAAACTCCGGGTAAGCAATTGGCACATTGGGTGAATTTTGGTAATTTGACGGCGAGTAAAAAGAGCTTCGTCTGCTGAACAGCCGATCTCACGGAGACCCGGTCACAGATCCGTTGCGGGGTCGGGCGGGTTTCAAGATACAAACGAAACTGCGGGAGAGATTGCGAATGACCTCTGGCCAAAGCGAAATCTTGCTGTTCGCCGATTACACCTGACCTTTTTGTTACATCGCCCTCGGCGGGATGGCGAAGATTGAAAAAGAGGCTGAAATCAAGGTGCGATGGATTCCTTGGGAGGGCCGGCCCGAAGGAGTGCCCTTCCTGGAGTCAACCCCTGAAGAAGCGGAACAGCGGCTTGCGAAGCACAGAGTTCTGGCCGGGAAATACGGCATGACGCTGATTTTCCCACAGAACAAGTGCCGCACCCGGCGTGCGCACCAGGCGACCCTGTTTGCCCGCGACCAAGGCCGCATGGAGGCCTATCGGAATGCCGTCTACAGTGCCCGGTTCCACGAAGACAAGAATATCGCGGACCCTGAGGTCTTGATCTCCTTAGGCGAGAAGATTGGCTTGGATGGACAGGCGCTGAGAGAGGCCCTGGAGGGCGAAACCTACGCCGCTGGGCTGGACGGTTTGAGAGAGCAGGGGATAAGCCTGGGCGTCGATGGGACGCCCACTTACATTGTCGATAGACAGAAATTCCATGGCGTCGACGAGACCGAAGCGATCCTGGAGACTCTCAAAAAACGGCAATAATCTTGAGTGGTCGTTGACTCCGGCGACAGGAGATTACCCTGGAAACTTCTCTCGCTCCGGGTCTGAACTTTTCGCCTGCCTGTTCGAAAAGGCCGGCTTTCCCATTGGGCGCGTAAAACCCCTGATCAGGCGAGGATGACGGGCTTACATTACCTCCATTTTTCCGTCGGAAAATGAGAGTTTGATCGTCACGGCGCCCTCGTTCATCAGCCATGGCCGAACGGTGAACGAGCGCGCCCCGCTCTTGTGCATCGGATCGGAGGCGGCGATCTCCTTCGCCTCGGCCAGCGAACCGGCGCGGATGATCACCATGCCGTCAGCCCCCTGTTGCGGAGGCTTGGAAGGCTGTTGACAAGCCCATCGGAAGGGGGTCATATGATTTTTTCCGGCAAAGAGGACTGGGGAGGCCTTCCGTTCAGGGGAAAACGGGAAATTCCGGATCAATGGATTGTTTTTTCGGGTTCGGAGGCCGCAGCGGCTGATCTAGATCATGTCAGCGCAAGAGGATTGGGGCGAAATTACGAAAGGGGTTTTCCATTCCGTTTTCGATCCCGAAGAGAACAAGAAGGCTTGTGTTCGGCGATATTCCGATGGCGCAGTCGAACTTCAGCCGCAAGAGTTGTGAGAGGACCTGCCCGGCTACAACCGAAACACATCAACCGCGGGAAACCCTGAATTCTTCCTTAAGGCCGATCCAGTCTTTCCTGTTGTCACGAAATGGAAGAAGGCCCTCGTGAGGGCCGGCGGCGTGACGAAGGCCGGGGGGCAACCTGAAAAGGGGTAGACAGATGCCAAGTCCAACAATTGGTGAATCTTTGGCCAAGAAAGAAAAAGGCTGGGACTTTTTCAGCACGGGCTTCCGGCACGAATATTCCGCGCGACACCTGTTCGGGACGGACGGGGTCGATTTTCAGGAAAGGGTGAACTTCCAGAGGTTGAGAGAGTACCGCCTTGGCCGCTTGAGATGGGCGATGAAGAAGTTCAACCTTTCGGCTCTCCTTGTGAACATCGGCGACAACATCCGCTATGCCACGGGGACCTGGGACTATGCCTGGAAGGGAAACAACAACAGCCGATACGCCCTGGTTTTCCACGATGACAATTGGCCGATCCTCTTCGACACGGTGGGCTTGGATAGCCACGTGACCCAGCTGTACTGCCCCTGGATGGAAGGCCGCCTTCGGCCGGCCATCACCTATCGCTACACGGCCGACGGGTTTCAGCCGATCTGTCGAAGGTACTGGGAGCAGATCCAGTCGGAGTGCAGGGAGGGCGGGGTGGACGTCGTGAAGGATCCCGTGGGCGTCGATTTTGTCGACCCTGGAGCCCTGGTAATCGCCCAGGAGATGAACTTGAAGGTGGTCCCCGCCGGCCAGGCCATCAACGAGGCGCGATATATCAAGAACCGGGACGAACTCGAAATGCTGAAGGTGGCGGCAGCAATCGGCGATATGGCGTACTGGAAGGCCAAGTATGAGTTTGCCAAACCCGGGGTTCGCGAGCGGGAAGTTCTGGGAAAGGTCGTGGATTTCCTCTACCAGTGCGGAGTCCAGCACGCATGGGGAACCAACGTTGCCTCGGGAGGAAATACCAACCCTTACATCCGGGCTTTCACCGACAAACTCATCCGCCAGGGCGACATGATCATCCTCGACCTGAATTCCAACCACTACTATGGCTATATCCAGGACCTTTGCCGATCGTGGGTTGTGGCCGACGAAATGACCTCCAAGCAGAAGGAGGTCTACAAGGTCTGCTACGACCTGCTTCAGAGGTCGCTTGAGAAGATCAAGGCCGGGTCCTCCACCGCCGATATCGCGGGGGCATGGCCCGAATACTATGACGACAAGTACAAGACCTGCTCCCTTGTCCAGTTTGCCCACACCATCGGCCAGGGATTGTACGAAGGGTTCTGGGTCTCCAGGGGGTTCTCCCTCGATTATCCCCAAGAGCTGCAGGAAAACATGTATCTGGCGGTGGAAACCTGGGCGGGAGACCCGGGAGAGGAGTTTAGCGTGAGGCTTGAGAACAACCTCGTCGTGACCCGGGACGGGTACATCGTCTTCGACCTGTTCCCCTTCGAGCAAGAGGCCCTTGGCTGAGGTTCTCCAGGGTGGGCAGCGGCTGACAGATCTGCCCCTTGCCTTTGAAGCCCGTTAAGTAATGAGGGCAAGGTTGAGAGGCCGTTCGTGACGCCAGGGGGTACCTCTTGCTCGGCCGAAAGCCATTAAAACATGGAGCAAGCTCATCACGGGTGTGGCTTATATCGCCCAATACCTCAGCCGCCAGATGGAGTCTGATTTCGGTGGATGTGTATTAAAATTTCGTTGACAAGGAGTTTCTTATCCGGTACAAGCGAATCACGCATCTTACAGGCGGGTTTCCAGCGGAGTCAACGGCCGGGTCTCTTTCCGGCGCCCGGATCGAGGCGGAATGGCGAGCGAGAACCTCAACGTCGATCAGCGGATTGTCCGACTCGGCGAACGGATCAGCCGGTTGCGCAAACAGGCGGGCATGTCCCTCCGAGAGCTCGCCGACCTGACCGGCGTTTCCTTCACCACCATCCAGAAGATCGAGTCCAACGCCATCAGCCGTTACGTATTCCTCCGGCTTATCATCTGGGCGGAGGAGATCCTCACTTCTGCAATGGCCTGGACCGTCATACTGGGGGCGACGCTTGTCACGCGGCTCGGTCGCCGCTTGAAGATGGAGGCCATCTACCATCTCGTCCCGTCTCGGATCAAGTGGAGCGTCAACCTCTTTATCAACCTGTCCTTCCTCGCGTTCTGGGGTTTCGTGGTCTATCATTCCTCCAAACTTTTTCGCTTCCTGGCGGGAACAGGTTGGAAGGGCGCCGTCTCGGAGATCCCTATGGTAATTCCCCACGGCCCCGTTGTCCTGGGGTTCACGCTAGTTTTATTTATCCTCGTGAGGTCCCGGCAGGTTACGAAAGAAGAAGCGAAGCACCGGGTCCTGGCCTCGAAGGCAGGGTGCATCGAGAAGGGCCTGTGGTCTTAGCCGGGCCCCTAAAAGGGGAAGAGATCCATGTCCGAAGCAGCCGTTCTGGTCCAGGTAGAGGATACGATTGCCACCCTGACGCTAAACCGCCCGGAACACCGAAACGCCATCAACCGGGACATGGCCGAGCTGCTCCGGGACCATCTGCGGGAACTCTCCTCCTCCGAAGACCTCCGGCTGCTCATCCTGCGCGGCGCGGGAGAGGACTTCAGCGTAGGGAGGGACAGGGAAGCCTATGAGAGGCAACTCGAGCTTTCTCCCTGGGAGCAACGCCGGGTCTTTCAGGGGATTATCCTGACCAACCGGCTTCTTTACGAGTTTCCCGCTCCGACCCTGGCGGTGGCCCAGGGCAGGATCGAGGGGGCCGGGGCCGGCCTGACCCTGAACTGCGACATGGTGGTCGCCGCTGAGAACGCGACCCTTCGCTTACCTGAGATCGACGCCGGAATTCCTCCCGCCATCATCATCGCAAAGTTGCCCAGGCTCATGCCCACGCGGAAAGCCTTCGAGCTCGTCGCCCTGGGCTGCCCCATCTCCGCGACGGAGGCGATGGAGTACGGACTCGTAAACCGTGTCTTCCCCCCCGGGCAGCTGGATGACGGGGTCGAGGGGCTCAAGAGAGATTTCCTCGACAAGACGAGAGTGTCGCTCCGCCTCATCAAGCAGTCTTTCCGGGAGATGGCCGACCTGGGCTACGAACAGGCCCTCAGGCACGCCGTCCCGACGCTGGCATCCACCATTACTCACGAGGAAATCCGGGAGGCGACGGCAAACGCCCTCAAAAGGAAGGGATGAGCCTGAGGGCGCCCAGCACTCGGTCAGCGGCCGGGGAAGGGGCGATCCCCAACCCCTGGAGGAAAAAGAAGAATGTATCCAAGACGCTTCAAGTACTTGCGGGCTGAATCGGTTGACGAGGCCGTGGAGCTTCTGGCCGCGCTTGGCGATGAGGCGAGGGTGCTTGCCGGGGGGATAAGCCTCATACCCCTGATGAAGCTCCGCCTTGCCAGTCCGGCCTCCCTCATCGACATCAACCGGCTTCCGGGCCTCAGTTACATCAAGGAAAATGGCGGGGGTCTCGTCCTCGGGCCTCTGACCCGCCACGTGGAAATCGAGACCTCTGCTCTGGTCCAGGAACGATTCCCGCTCATGCGAGAGGCCGCCCGCGTGATTGGGGACGTCCAGGTTCGCAACTGGGGCACCCTCGGGGGGGCCCTGGCAGAGGCGGACCCTTCGGGCGACTGGGGTCCCGTCTGCCTCGCCCTCAAGGCGGAGATCGGCTACCAGGGTCCTGGCGGGAATGCCACGGTTCCCTGCAAGGACTTTTTCCTCGACGCATTCACGACTGTCCTGGAGGGTGGGAACGTCCTGACCGAGGTTCGCATTCCAGGCGTCGAAGGGAAGGCGGGAGGGGCCTACTTGTCCCTCAAGCGGCGCGCCGGGGATTATTGCGTGGTCAGCGCGGCCGCCCAGGTCGTCCTGGGTGAAGACGGGGTCTGCCGGGAAGTGGGTCTCGGCCTCGCGGGCGCCGGCCTGATCCCCCTGCAGCCGGTAGAGGCCGAGAAGATCCTGGGGGGCGAGAAACCCTCTGAGGAGGCAATCCTCGCCGCAGCCGCCGAGGCCGCCAAGGCCGCCGAGCCCGTCTCGGACGTCCGGGGACCTGCGACTTACAAGCGGGAAATGATCCAGGTGCTGGTCAAGCGCGCCTTGAATTTGGCCCTTCGGCGGTGCCGAGGGGAGGAGACCCAAGGATGACGGACACAGCCGAAAGCGACCGGGTCAAGATCAGCGTAACCGTGAACGGGAAGGTCTTCGAGGCGGAGGTCGAGCCCCGGATGCTCCTGATCGACTTCCTACGGGACAGGCTGGGCTTCAGGGGTCCCCAAATCGGATGCGATACGACCAGTTGCGGGGCCTGCACGGTCATCGTGGATGACGTGAGCACCAAGTCCTGCACCATGTTCGCGGTCCAGGCGGACGGGCGCAAGGTCCTCACCATCGAGGGATTGGCCGTGGATGGAAAGCTCCATCCGATCCAGGAAGCCTTCTGGGAGCATCACGGCCTGCAATGCGGCTACTGCACGGCGGGAATGGTCATGTCGGCCTACCACCTCCTCTCCAAGAACCCTTCGCCCACGCAGGAGGAGGTGAAATGGGGATTGGTGGGGAATCTCTGCCGTTGCACCGGATATCACAACATCGTCATGGCCATCCTCTCCGCGGCGGAGACGATGCGGCCGAAGAAGGGTTAGCCGGCGGGCTCACCGGCGACGCTCAAGTTCTGGAGGGCGCATGGCCATCGAACTGGAAGGAGAATTCACAGTCCCCCGGGACAGGGAGGCCGTCTTCGGCTACCTGACTGACCTCGGCCAGGTCTCCGGGCGCCTTCCCGACCTTCAGAGCGTCGAGGTCAAGGACCCGCGAAACGCCACACTGAAGCTCCGGGTGGGCATCTCCTTCATCCGGGGAACAGCCACCGTGAGGCTCACCCTCGCGGAGGCCAACCGGCCTGAGTCCGCAAAGTTCATGGCCCAGGGCTCGATGACGGGGAACTCCTTCGACGTTGAGGCCGGCTTTCATCTCCAGTCGGGGGACGGAGAGACGCGCGTGAAGTGGCGGGGTCTGGCCCGCGTCGGGGGAACCCTGGCCTCCGTGGCGGGAGGGCTGCTGGAGCCTTTGGCCAAAAAGAACATCGTCCGATTTGTCGAGGGCATAAGGGCCGGGATCGCCAATCCTGGAGCCTGAGCCCCGGTGGCTGCGCCGCCGAAAGGAGGTCGAATCCGATGAAAGGTCCGAGCGAGGCAAAGAGCAGCGTCGGCACAGCCGTCCGGAGGACAGCCGTCCGGAGGAAGGAGGACCGGGACATCCTCGTGGGCGAGGTGGAGTATACGGGGGACATCCACCTTCCGGGAATGCTGCACGCGGGGATCTTCCGCAGCCCTTACGCCCACGCCAGGCTCAAGAGGGTAGACCTGAGCAAAGCCCTGGAGCTGCCCGGGGTGATAATCGGGATGACGGGGAAAGACCTCCCCGCCTACGTCATGCCGCTCGCCCCTTTCCCGTTCCAGAGCCGCGACCCCTTTCAGGGGGGGAACCCCTCCATCAAGTTTCACGACCACTACTGTTTGGTGAAGGACAGGGTCCGCTTCTCCGGAGAGCCGGTGGCCGCCGTGGTGGCTGCGGACAAGTACGTGGCGGAGGATGCCCTGGACCTCATCGAAGCGGAGTTCGAACCCTTGCCCCCCGTCCTCGATGCCGAGGCGGCCCTGGAGCCAGGGAGCCCCCTCCTATACGACGAGTGGGGGGACAATCTCATGCTTCGTTTCCGGGTGTCCGGCGGAGACGTGGAGCGGGCCTTTCAGGAGGCCGACGTCGTCATTGAAGAGAAGATCTACAGCTCCCGCTTCACCTCGACCCCCATCGAGACGCGAGTGGTGATGGCCCGTTACGACGCCGGCACGGACCTGCTCGAGGTCTGGGACTCCACCCAGATCCCCCACGTCATCAGCACCCTCCTCCAAAAGACCCTGGACATTCCCCACTTGAAGGTCCGGGTGATCTCCAGGCGTGTGGGGGGCGGCTTCGGACAAAAATGGGGGTATTACCCGGAGGAGACCCTCATTCCCGTGCTCGCCATGAAGGCGGGCAGACCCGTCCGGTGGATCGAGACCCGCAGCGAGCACATGGTGGCCACCAGCCACGCCCGAGAGCAGGTCCATTCCATCTCCGCCGCTGTCAAGAAGGACGGGACGATTCTCGGGGTCACGGACCGAATCATCGCCGACGTCGGCACGGCCTATCCGGTGGGCGGCCTGGCCTCCATCGTGACCAGCGCCATGTATGTCCCGGGGGCCTACAAGATCTCGAACTACCGAGGCGAGCTCTTCGGCGTGGTGACCAATAAGACCCCCTTCGGGGCCCACCGGGGATTCGGCAAGTCCGAGGCGGCCTACGCCATTGAACGCCTCGTGTCCATCATCGCCCATCGTCTGAACCTGGACCCGGCGGAGATTCGCCTGAAGAACTTCGTCCCGCCCGAGGACTTCCCTTACGTCTCCGTGACGGGGACCCGCTACGACAGCGGCAACTACGCCGAAGCCCTCAAGAAGGCCCTGAAGTTGGCCGACTATGAGCAGTTCCGAAAAAGGCAGGAGGAGCTTCGCAAGGAGGGAACCTACCTGGGAATCGGAGTGGCGCTGGTCATCGAGCCTTCCAGCTCGGCCCGGAAGGGGTCATACAACGCGGGCTACTACAGCGTCAGCATGCGCATGGACCCGGCGGGACCCCTCTACGTCTTCACTGGGGGCAACGACGAGGGACAGGGGCACGCCACGGCCATCTCTCAGCTCGTCTCGCAGGAGCTGGGCATCGACTTCGCCGATGTCCACGTCGTGGAAGGGGACACCCTCCGTTGCCCATACGGTTCCGGCTCTTACTCGAGCCGATTCGCCATCGTGGGCGCCTCCGCCGCCATCATGGGTGCGCGCAAGCTGCGGGAGAAGGCGGTCAAGATCGCCGCGGCCATCCTGGACGCCCCCGACTCCGAGATCAGCCTGGCGGAGGGATTCGCCTTCTGCGCATCGGACCCCGCGCGGCGGGTGAGCCTGCGCGAGATCGCCCACACGGCCTATCTGGCCATCTGGCGCCTCCCCGAGGGGATGGACCCGGGGCTGGATATTACTTACCACTATCGCGATCCCAATGTGAGCTTCGAAACCGTGGGGGAAGGAAGGGTGGCGATGTTCTCCAGCGTCCCTTATGACGCCATTGTCGCCGTGGTGGAGGTGGACCGTGAGACGATGGAGGTCAAGATCCTGAGATATGTCTCCGTCCATGACTGCGGGGTCATGCTGAACCCCGCCATCGTAGAGGGCCAACACCGGGGGGCTATGCTCCACGGGCTCGGAGGCGCTCTCTATGAAGAGCTGATCTACAACGAAGAGGGCCAGCTCCTGAACGGGAATTTCAAGGACTATTTCGTCCCCACGACGATGGAGGTGCCCCCCCTGATCCTCGACAACACCGTCACCCCCAACCCCTTCACACCCGGGGGCTTCAAGGGGTCCGGCGAGACGGGAACCGTCGGTCCGCCGCCCGCGCTAGCCAATGCCGTCGAGGATGCCCTGAGGCCCTTCGGCGTCCGGATTCGCGACCTCCCCCTCAGTCCCCATTATTTGTGGGAGATCATGAAGCAGGCGCC